>JAADHQ010000036.1 GCA_013151795.1 Gammaproteobacteria bacterium
CTTAGAACAAGCCGAGCACAGGATATTGGTGAGGATAAGGCCCGTAGGGGCGTGCCATGGATGGCACGCGTTGGCGTGGGAGCAGGAGCGAGTTTTGCCATGGATGGCATTATGCCGCAAAGCCCAGGGATGGGCGTGAGTGGCCTCGTCAACCCCCTCGCCAATATCCTGCGCGCAGGGAACCGGCTTCAGCCGGCGTAGTTATCGGGGTGCCCTTTCTTTGGGTTACTTTTCTTTGGGCAAGCAAAGATTTGTACAGGGATGTACTTATGCTGCGTAGGCCAGGGATGGCCGTGAGCAGTGCAAGTGACTCGGTTGACGGGACGAGCCCCGGCCCTTCACACTAAACCTACCCACCCAAACAACAGAAAACATATCACAAATAATCGCGATCAAGGATCGCTCCCACAAACTAACAATGAGCCCCGGCCCTTTAAACTAAACTCACCTACCTAAACAACAGCAAACTTATCCGGACTCAGCAATACCCGTCACACCAAACTCACCTAACCAAACAGCAGAAAACTTATAAAAACAGATAAAAAATCAATCAATCTCCTGACTAAGCAAATACTCTTCATAGGTACCACTATAATTTACAACGCCATCAGGCTTCATCTCAATAATACGTGTGGCCAACGATGAAACAAACTCACGGTCATGACTGACAAACACCAGTGTGCCCGGATAATTTTCCAACGCCAGATTAAGTGACTCAATTGATTCCATATCAAGGTGATTGGTTGGCTCATCCATAAGAAGTACATTAGGGCGTTGCAACATAAGCTTGCCAAATAACATCCGACCTTGCTCACCACCTGAAATAATCTTGACTGACTTGTTAATATCATCTTGCGTGAATAACAACCGACCCAGTGTTCCCCGCAAAACCTGCTCATCATCGTCTTCTTTTGTCCAGCGACTCATCCATTCCATTAGCGGCATGTCATGAGCAAAGTCTTCGGCATGGTCTTGAGCAAAATAACCAACGTTGGCATTTTCTGACCATTTTATTTTTCCGGACTGCTGTGGTAAATCACCTGCCAGGGTGCGTAATAAAGTAGTTTTACCAATACCATTTGGACCAATGATTGCGATCCGCTCTCCCACTTCTACCATCATGTTGATACCACTGAACAAGGTGGTATCACCAAACCCATTGCTCATTTCTTCTACTTCAAAGGCAAGACGATAAAGCTTTTTATCCTGTTCAAAACGAATATAGGGGTTCTGACGACTGGACGGTTTAATATCATCCAGTTTGATTTTTTCCATCTGTTTGGCACGTGATGTTGCTTGCTTGGCTTTCGAGGCATTAGCAGAAAACCGGCTGACAAAAGCCTGCAGCTCTGCTATTTGTGCTTTTTTCTTGGCATTGTCAGACAACATGCGTTCACGAACCTGTGTGGAGGCCGTCATATAGTCATCATAAGTACCAGGGTAAACGCGCAACTCTCCGTAATCCAGGTCAGCCATGTGTGAGCAAACACTATTAAGAAAATGACGATCATGTGAAATAATAATCATGGTGCTATTACGCTGATTAAGTATATTTTCCAGCCAACGAATTGTATTAATGTCCAGGTTATTGGTTGGCTCATCCAGAAGCATAATATCCGGATCAGAAAACAGCGCCTGTGCCAGTAAGACACGTAACTTCCAGCCAGGCGCCACTTCACTCATAGGGCCATTGTGCTGTTCCAGCGGTATTTCCAGGCCCAGCAGCAGCTCACCTGCGCGTGACTCGGCTGTATACCCGTCCATCTCGGCAAAGGTAACCTCCAGCTCCGCGACCTTCATGCCATCGTCTTCAGACATTTCAGGGAGTGCATAGATACGATCTCGTTCTGCCTTCACTTCCCATAGTTCAGCGTGCCCCATGATGACGGTATCAATGACACTGTATTCCTCAAATGCAAACTGGTCTTGTCCCAGCTTGCCTACACGTTCATCCACATCAACGGATACGGTACCGGCAGTTGAATCCAGATCACCACCGAGTATTTTCATAAACGTAGATTTTCCGCAACCATTGGCTCCTATCAAACCATAGCGATTACCGTCGCCAAATTTAACGGAGATATTTTCGAATAACGGTTTTGCACCGAATTGCATTGTAATGTTTGCTGTAGAAATCAAAATTGCACCTTAAGTCTGTCTATATCAAGAACTGAACGCTCGGTCAGTGTGAGAAAAATTGGCTGCGATTCTACCAGAATAGCTTGCAGGAAACAGCTATTACCGGAAACCGGACACTCATATAATAAGGTGGTTTTTATGCACTTTGTCCAATATATACACATGAAAACACTGGGATTATTTGTCAAACAGCGGGCAACACTATATTCTTGCCTACGAAAATAGTTGGATATATTTTTCTCAACATGCGCGATGTAAAGGTTATTTAATGCAAAATCTAGTAAACGGGCTTCATTTTAACAATATTCGAGGTGATATATATGGCGGTCTTACCGCTGCCGTAGTTGCCTTGCCTCTGGCTCTGGCAATGGGAGTGACCTCAGGAGCTGGCCCTATTGCAGGTATGTACGGGGCTATTATTGTTGGATTTTTTGCCGCTATTTTTGGCGGAACGCCTGCCCAGGTTTCTGGCCCAACCGGCCCGATGACCGTCATCATGGCACTGATTTTCACTCAATATACATCGTTGTTTCCGGGAGACCCTGAAACAGGTGCCGCACTGGCCTTCACAGTCGTTGTACTCGGCGGTTTATTTCAGATTGCTTTTGGTCTGCTGCGAATAGGTAAATTTATTCAATTGGTTCCGCATCCTGTTGTTTCGGGCTTTATGGGCGGCATTGGTATTATTATTATTCTGTTGCAGATAGGCCCGCTAATGGGTCAAGACACCCCGGCTAAACCACTTGCTGCTGTAAAATTATTACCTGAATTCTTTACCCATATCCACCATAGCTCGTTATACCTGGGTTTAATTGCACTGATAATTGTGTATGCCATTCCAAAGTTTCTCCCTAAAGTTAACAAGCTACTACCATCTCCATTGCTGGCTCTGGTAATAGGGACTGCCGCTTACATGTTATTTATGAAAGACAGTGGCACACCTGTTTTAGGGGAGATACCAACCGGATTACCCTCGCCTAAACTACCCCTTATTATGATGGCTCATCTGCCCGACATGATTCAGTCAGCACTGATTCTGGCTGCTCTTGGGTCTATCGACTCATTACTCACTTCACTGGTGGCCGACAACGTCACGCGTACTTATCATAAATCTGACCGTGAATTAATTGGTCAAGGTATCGGCAATACCATTTCCGGTATTTTTGGTGGATTACCAGGAGCAGGTGCAACCATGCGAACTGTCGTCAATGTCAAAGCTGGCGGGTTAACCCCTATTTCAGGTTCTTTGCATGCCGTTATTCTGTTGGCCATCGTTCTCGGAGCGGGATCACTCGCATCGAACATCCCTGGCGCAGTTCTCGCAGGAATACTGATCAAGGTTGGCACCGACATTATCGACTGGGACTACATTAAGCGCATAAAAACTGCACCCAAGTCAGGTATCATTATTATGCTGACTGTTATGTTGATGACTGTCTTTGTCGACCTGATGATGGCAGTGGCAGTAGGAATGATTATGGCCAGCCTGCTCTTTCTTAACCGCATGTCAGAACTTCAATTACAAGGCATTACCGCTATCAGTAAACCGGATCAGGAATTACCCTTATCTGAAAAAGAACAATCCATCCTGAATGAGGCAAAAGGACGTATCCTGCTTTACCACATGGAAGGCCCTCTCAGTTTTGGTGCTGCAAAAGGTATGATACGGCGTTTAGCCGGTTTTAGTGGGTACGATGTGCTGATACTCGACCTCACTAATGTACCAATGGTCGACTTTACTTCATCGCGCGCACTGGACGACATGATTCATGACTCACGTGCAGTAAAACACGACGTACTGCTGGCAGGAGCCAGGCCAAAAGTGCTCGCCTTCCTGAAAAAACAAAAAATATTACAGCAACTACCGGATAATAATATTCATGGGAAAAGACATAATGCATTAGAGCATGCAGCTGAAATACTCAACATTGAATACAATAAGAATAAAAAATAAGATAACTAACCGGCAAAGGCTAATTTTTGCTGACATAACTTGCAGTAATACTGCGCCAGTCCACGTTCAATTTTATTATGTCTGCGGGTACCCAGTTTATGCTGACTACAATCACAACTGTATTCAAACATCCTGTGCACCCTTAAAGGCACACCTTCAAGATCATACTTGCAGGTCCGTTCCGGGTTAACCTCTAATAACTTCATCACCTCTACCCACTCATTACCATGCGGGCGAATATTTTGCTGGCCATACAGCATATCTACCACATAATGCGCTACCTCATGTGCAACGGTATTCTCCATATTATCGGCAAAGTATTTGGCAAAAATATAAGGGTTAAATCGAATCCATCTTTTTCGTTTTCGCACACAGTACATACCCGCGGCTCGACCCTTAAGATCAAATACAACAGGAACAGGTTTAAAGGTTTTTTGAAATAATCCCCCCGCCTGAAGAAGAACACCCATGCTTTTATCAATAACTTGTTGTTGCTGGTCTTCCGAAATAGGCGTTATCAAAATACCTCCGGGGGAAACCTGTGCACATCCAGAAACAGATTCATAAGCCGTTTGCCCAGCATTTCGACCTTGCCTTCATACCGACAACTGCCATCACTGCTAAATTCAAATTGATAAAAACGGTTAATTAGTATTCGACCTTCCTTATCACGTTTGATTCTTACCCGCATCAAGGCAACAGTATCATCCAGAAAATCCACATTAGCCTGTTTGCAAGCATCGCGCCCCGCGTGACTGGCAAGCTCTTTTGTCCGCACACCATCGAGCCAATACCAGATAACACCGGCGAAAATAAATAATATTAAAAGTTCTGAAAACTGCATCTATATATTCTTGTTCCAGAGAATCTGCTTCAACAATCGATCCGATTCTTCCATACGTTGCGATAATGTTTGAGCTATTCTGCGTGTAATAATAAAGCCGACCTCAGGGGTCTCTTCAAGATATTGCATCAATTTTTCCCCATCAATGCGTATCACCTCTGCGCCGTCATAACATCGAACACTTGCCGTTCTTTTAGCATTTGTTAGCCAGCCGATCTCACCGAATAGCTCTTTATCTTCATGTGACAATACTACTTCACCACTGGTCAGATTAGTATTATTTGACACGACCTCAACATTGCCCTCTATCAGAACATAAATATCAGAGTTACCCGCTTCGTCTTCCTGTATCAGCATATCACCTTCATTCAAGACCAAACGATCGCAAAATTCAGCAATATCACTCAATTGCTTTAATGATATCCCTTTAAACAAACTTGTTTCACTCAGCATTTTAATCATCGGCTACACTCCCTATATCAGGCTTAACAACAAATAGTCCATATTCATTATAGTTTAATCTCGAATCATATATCATAAGGCATGGATAAAATAACAGCCAGGCATACCTCATGAAAAACGTCGATGTATTGATCATCGGCGCCAGCGCATCCGGATTAATGTGCGCAATCGAGGCCGGAAAACGCAATCGTACTGTTACTGTACTGGATCACAGCAATAAAGCGGGGAAAAAAATACTCATGTCTGGTGGAGGACGATGCAACTTCACCAACTATGATGTCAGTGCGGATAACTACATTTCCCATAATCCGCATTTTTGCAAGTCGGCCTTAAGCCGATATACTCAATGGAACTTTATCGAGCTGGTTCAGCAATACAAAATACCCCACCATGAACGTGAACACGGACAATTATTTTGTGATAAATCGGCCAAGGATATTCTCAATATGCTGCTTGAAGAATGCACACTGGCCAATGTAAATATCCAGTTAAGCACAACTATAAGCCACATAGAAAAAATATCGGATCATCATTTCAGGATAACTACTGACCGTAATGAATTTCACTGCCAATCGGTCGTCATCGCCACAGGCGGTTTATCCATCCCTACTATGGGCGCGAGCCCATTTGGTTATAAAACAGCCGAACAATTTAATATTAAAGTCTGGCCAGTATCCGCCGGGCTTGTCCCCTTTACTTTACACAAGAAAGATAAAGACCGTCTTGCTTTATTATCCGGCATTGCCGTTGACAGCATTGTACAGACAGGCCAGCAGACTTTTCGTGAAAACATACTTTTCACACACCGCGGTCTTAGTGGCCCGGCGATACTGCAGATATCATCCTACTGGACTCCCGGAGAAAACATCACAATAAATTTACTACCTGATATTGATTTATATACCCTGTTAAAACAAGCACAAAAACAATCACCACAAATCAAGGTGAAAACATTATTGTCTAAATACTTACCTAAACGATTGATTGAAATATTTATGGATAATGAAATAATCAACAGCACACTACAAACCAATTCACACGATCAATTTAATAAAATCGCCGACAGCTTCCATCAATGGACAGTACAACCCAACGGGACAGAGGGGTACAGGACTGCCGAAGTATCTCTTGGGGGCGTTGATTGCGATGCCCTATCATCCAAAACAATGGAATCACGCGAGGTTAAAGGGCTTTATTTTATAGGTGAAGTCGTTGACATAACAGGCTGGCTGGGTGGTTATAACTTCCAATGGGCATGGTCATCGGCCTGGTGTGCAGGACAATATGTATAGTACCGGTAAAAATGTTATCATTACATATTGTCATCCAGTTATTTAAACATTGTAAATTAATTATGAGATTGTTTTTCAGATATTTTTTCAGAACCCTCCGCATCATCATTGGCCCAATCATCCTGATGATCGACAAATTAACCACACCCAAAGGCATTACGCGTCCGAATGACGAACAAATCAGAATAAATCATGAAACTGAAAATTTATATCTTTACCAGTACTGGACATGCCCGTTTTGTGTCAAAACCAGACGCGCCATAAAACGACTATCACTCGTTATTGAAACCCGTGATGCACAACATGATCAGCAATACCGACAAGAACTGATAACCGGTGGTGGCGAAGCAAAAGTACCCTGTCTGAAAATAACAGATGAAAATGGTAACGAGAGCTGGATGTATGAATCCAATGACATTATTCAATACCTTCAGAAACGTTTTGCTTAAGGAATCGATAACCAATTCATGAATAACACTGACTGGGATATGATTATTCTGGGTCAGGGGCTCGCTGGCAGTTTACTCGCATGGAATTTAAACCAGCATGGAAAGCGCGTGCTCATTATTGATCAGGCATCTGAAAAATCTGCATCGCGTATTGCAGCAGGGCTCGTCAACCCCGTCACAGGTAAACGATTCGTCAAACTACCTGATGCAGAAGCCTTTCTGGCTGCCGCAACATCAGAATATGCTCAATTAAAAAACACCTTTAATACCCCATTCTTTCATCCAAAGAAAATGACACGGTTATTTCAATCCGAAGAGAATCTGCTTACTTATTCAAAACGTCTCAGCGACCCTGCTTATCATGACTACCTGGGTGAAAAATTTGATGCTCGTACTGACCCGTTCATTAAAACTCCTCTGGGAGGGTTCACACAACAGCAAACCGGCTATCTCGATATACCAAAATTGCTTGACACCCTGAGGGACTATTTCATCAAAAAAAATAGCTACATGAAAGACGATATTGATTATTCACAAATTAAAATTCACAATCAAACTGTCACCATTAATAATCAAAATACCCGACAATTAATATTTTGTGAGGGTTACAAGGCTACTTCCAATCCATGGTTTCAGTGGCTGCCATTTAAACTTGCAAAAGGTGAAATACTGACCCTGGCAAGCAAAAAAACTCTCCCTGAAAATATTATCAATTTCGGAAATTGGCTACTACCTGTGAATAGTCATACCTGTAGATTTGGCGCAACCTATCAATGGCACGATCTTGATGAGAAGCCTACTGATGATGCAAGAAAAACACTATTACAAAACGCAAATAGCCTATTCAAATCTGACATGTCATTCTCACTAATTGAACAACAAGCCGGCATCCGCCCATGCACCAATGACACTCAACCGTATATAGGCAAACATCCACAACATCCATATTTCGGTTTTTTTAATGGCTTTGGCTCTAAGGGCTCAATGTTAATCCCGTTCTATGCCAGACAATTTTGTGAAAACATTCTGGAAAATAAGCCGCTGGATAAAAAAAGTGATCTAAAACGATACTGGAACCCGGATGCAGGATAAGCCTCTAACTCAAATTGCCCACGAAACACTTGCACCGCTTATTTCACCAGGTGACACTGTTATTGATGCGACCGTTGGAAATGGTCATGACACATTATTTCTGGCACAAAAAGTTGGTCTACAAGGTAAAGTATATGGCTTCGATATTCAGCAAGAAGCACTTGATATTTGCTATCAACGTTTAAGTGATAACAATGCAGACAAACAGGTTTCCTTATTTCATGCTGGGCATGAAACCATGCCCATGCTGATTCCTGTTGATTACCACATAGAAAAGATCCAGGCCATCATGTTTAATCTTGGTTATTTACCTGGCGGTGACAAACATCGACGAACACAACTTTCAACGACCCTTAGTGCTCTACACTTTGCGCTTCAGTCACTTTCTATTGATGGCGCGATCACCCTGTTAGCCTACACAGGACATTCAGGAGGAAAGGAAGAATGCAATGCTATAAAAGACTGGCTTTCAACTTTTAACGATGCTTACGATATTTCGCACATTAAACCTCAAGGCGCAACGAATTCCCCACCGGAACTTATTATAATTAAAAAAACCTGACTAATTTACGAAATTAAGAATTGGTTGATTCGCATATTGAACAGAACATTCTTTTTCAGATGATTTAACAACTGATTTTTTTAACATCCCATCAGCAGCTATCCACTCACTTCTTAGATCATCCGACACTCCGGCCTCCTTAATAGAATCTGACAACATCTGCGATCGCAGATCAAACAGCTCCGCACTAATCACCATATGTTGATGTGCACACTTTGGTGTTTTACCACTATAGGCCTTCGGCCCACCCATCAACTGCACCATAAAATCTGTTTGCTGATTCTCCAGAACATCCTGCGGGATATCAGTAAAGTATTTACTTAGCCATGAATGCGCATATGCCTTGTCATAAAAAATTTTATGTACTTTTATAAATGTATTCTTTCCACCAAGACGATCGTAAAGTGTTTTATCTACTGCCATAATCTACAACTCTGGGTTTATTGTTTCCTAGCATTTATATCGGCATCTTATAAGGAAACATTAATACTTATATTATTTTATTATTACTTTCAATAAGATATATTACACTTGGTAATTTTCAGTATAATCTAATATTTAAATTCGACTTATGGGGACTATCACCAATGACAAAAACCGTTAGAGGCATACTAGGTTACACAACTATTATTTTCATTGTCTCTGTCAGCTATTTTTTCTATGTATACGATGCTTACCCGCTTGTGCCGGAAAGAGAAACATTCCTGAGCGAAATAGGCGAGGCCTGTGGTGAAATAGGATTATGGGCGCTATTATTTATTTATGGCCGCACTATCTTAAAGTTGATTATGGGTAAAGGTGCTCTTGCCAAACGTATTTTGCCTGATTATTCACCTCCTGTTACGGCTTCGATATTTGAACGCTTTCTTGGCCTATTAAACCGGACTCATATTTACGTCGGCATAACAACGATTGCGATTATCTTAATCCATATTTTTCTAATGGGCATGCCGATGGATATTCTGTTTTTTCCAGCTGTTCTTGCGCTGGTTATATGGCAAGGATTATTCGGCATATTTCTCAGCTGGCGATACTCTCCCGCAAAACTGAGAAAACTTTCCTATCTGGTACATGCCCAGTTTATTACCGGAATTACGATTGGGATATTTGCTTTTCTAGGACACCTGCTTATTGATGACTAGTAAAATTCATACAACACAACTACCTGTCACAAAATGACACTGTTGTATTTACTGCTCCAGCTGTTCAAGTTCATCCTGCAATAACAACCATTCCTCCTCTATTTTCTGTAGAGACTGCTCCGTATCTCCCTGACAAGCAAGGGTCATTTTCAGCTTTTCCTTATTTTCATCTTCGTATATTACTGAATCAGCTAGCTGCTCATGTAATTTTGTTTTCTCCAGATTAAATTTGTCCATTTGCTTTTCAAGTTTTTGAATTTTATTTTTTAATGGCTTTAACTTCAGCCTTTGTTCTGCTGCTTGTTTGCGTAATTGTTTTTTATTAATGCCTGTCGAATCTTCTGCCATATTCTTCTGGTCTTCATTTTCTTTTTCTCTGACTAATTTTCTGTAATCATCCAGATCACCATCAAACTCAGCTACGCTGCCATCTGCAACCAGCAATAAAGTATCCGCAACAGTACGTAACAAGTGTCTGTCATGAGAAACAACAATCATTGCCCCTTCGAAATCCTGTAATGCCGTTGTCAACGCCAACCGCATTTCCAGATCAAGATGATTTGTTGGCTCATCCAGTAATAAAAAATTCGGTTTTTGATACACCAGCATTGCCAATACAAGACGTGCTTTTTCGCCACCGGAAAAAGGTGCTACGCTGGCTGTTGCCATATCACCCTGAAATGAAAAACCACCAAGATAGCTACGTAAATGTTGCTCACTCGCCTTCGGATCTATCCGCTGCAAATGCAGTAAAGGGCTGGCTTCACCATCCAGTTGTTCCAATTGATGCTGTGCGA
This sequence comes from Gammaproteobacteria bacterium, assembly GCA_013151795.1. Taxonomy (GTDB): domain Bacteria; phylum Pseudomonadota; class Gammaproteobacteria; order JAADHQ01; family JAADHQ01; genus JAADHQ01. The sequence continues at coordinate 10,734 of JAADHQ010000036.1, forward strand.
AATATCCGATCTGTATCCCCTTCGCAGGCATCCTCTCGCCTTGCATGCAACCCAACTCACCAGCAAGTAACTTTATTAATGTTGATTTACCCGCCCCGTTATGGCCAAGCAACCCAATTCGGTCGCCAATCACAATATTCAGATTAATATCCCGAACTATTACGTTGTCGTCATACCCCACACTTGCATGTTCCAGCCTTAAAAGTGGATCTGGCAAGCTGTCTGCCTTTTTAAAACTGAAGTCAAATGGAGAATCAACATGTGCCTGACCAATCACCGTCATGCGCTCAAGTGCCTTGACTCGACTCTGAGCCTGGGTTGCCTTTGATGCCTTGGCACGAAATCTCTCTACAAATTTTTGCATGTGCTGAATTTGACGTTGCTGCTTCTCGTATTGTGCCTGTTGATTAGCGAGCTGTTCTGCACGAAGTAATTCAAATGCCGAGTAATTTCCCGTATACAACCTCAGGCGTTCATGCTCGATATGAGCAATATGTGTAGTAACACTATCCAGGAAATCACGGTCATGTGAAATCAATAACAATAACCCCTCATATGCCCGTAACCATTCTTCAAGCCAGATTACGGTTTCAAGGTCCAGGTGATTAGTTGGCTCATCAAGCAGTAGCAAGTCAGATCGGCACATCAGTGCCTGTGCAAGATTCAACCTCATTCTCCAGCCCCCTGAGAATGTACTAACAGGCAGCTGCTCCTGTGCGCTTGTGAAGCCCAAACCATGCATCAACCTGCCTGCACGACTATTCGCACTGTAACCCTCTATCGCCTCCATATCTGCATATAAATGCGCAAGAAGCTCGCCATCATTATTACTCTCAGCCTGTCTTATATTTTCCTCAAGGATACGTAACCCGGTATCTCCGTCCTTTACATATTCAATTGCCGGCGTTTGTACTGCCGGTGTTTCCTGAGACACATGGGCGATAATCGTTCCCTGCGTTATAAAATAATCACCTGTATCCGGATGTAACTCTTCACGTATCAATGCAAACAGGCTTGACTTACCAACACCATTAGCGCCGGTAATGCCTACTCTTTGACCAGGATAAAATGTAACTGATACATCATGGAGGAGCTCGCGAATACCACGACGCAAGGAAAGATCTTTAAAATTCAACATTATGACTATATGGTAACCTGTATAGACACAGAGGTGATAGTTGAATTAATAAACAAGGCTTCCAAACAGGCTTATGGAGCCTGGCAGAACACTTGCACAACTCGACTATGAAATTATATGCCCGGGATACCTGTTGGGCCAGGCAAATCAGGTACAAGTGAACAAGCTGATATAAAGTAACTCATAATAATAACGAACCCGATTCGGGTCATATTATCAATCCAACCATTAAATAATCGTAATTTAAAAGATATTCAAAAATATCCTGTCAATGAAAACTGAAGGTAAGTTGAATTTCGATTTCGTTCCGGCTCTTCATTTTTGATCTGGAAATTATATAAAATATTTTTCTTTTCTACTGCAAACAACAGACCTTTTTTATTCATCACGGTACTTAATTCTTGCCCGAGCACCTGATTCCGATATCCTATCCCGTACAAACCCTTACCCTTCTCGTCACGATAACGCAAAAGACCAACACGCATATCTTCACTCGAAGAGAAACTCAGTCGATTAGCTATTCGTCTACTGTTTACTACCGATTGCTTTTTATTTTTAAACCCCTGATACGTAGATTCAGCAGCGATTTCCGGTAATATGATAGCAGGGTCGAGCTGAACCGCGTATACCTCTGCCATAAGCGGTGTTGTCACCACGGACATCAGTAATATCAAATATGCACAGGCCTGACATTTAAACATATTACTCACCATCATGAATTTCTGAACCTATACACTCAATCGGCCAGGAAGAGTCGGTCTGAAACCTCAAACCATCAAGATGAGAACCTGTTGGTAAACTGATTGTGACCCAGCATACATTTTTATACGCAGACGACCCAAAATCCAGATAACCAGGCCATGTCAATTTAATTATTAAATAATTTTTAACGAAATCATGTAAATATAAACATTATCGCTTTCACAAAGCCCTATAGAAACTTTACCCCTTGTATACTCTTATAATTTACATTTACATGACATTTTATTGACGCTTTTTACTTAGATAACTATTGTAAACAATAGCATCTACGCTATTTCATTTTTAACCGGTTATTTTTATAAGTAATTGAAGATACTAAAAGATCTCTCTTATCCACATAAGCTGTGGATAACTTTGTGGATAATATGGTTAAAATACGCTGAAAGCCGCATCGGAACTGACATGTTGTTAGATTGGCGGAATATTAAACAAATTTAATTTAATATAGAAAACAACTACTTATGAATAATTGAGGCGTTAAGTAAAGCATGCTCTCTCAAACTGCCTCATTAAAAAAATATCTGATTTTTATGTGCATAAATACAATGAATACACCTTGTATATCAAAAAAAGGTATGTTATCAGCATTATATAAATTAACTGGTATTACATCTTAGTAAGTTAAAAACAGAAGATATCGGCTTGATTTCTTATTAAAACAGGCGTAATTTTTTATTTTTATCGAAAAGAGCCTGTTTTTATACATTAGCATTCTCTTACTTAGGATCAATGTACTATAGATTCAATTACTTAATACAAGCAAATTCTTTTTTTGACCGAATAAAAAATGAACCGCAAACACCCATATATTTTAATCCAGCCTTACTAAACGTGTATTTCACCTTTAAAATATTTTTTTTTGTAACTGGCCGATCAAACTCCCCGATTCAACTGAAATCAATAAAAATAAAACAAAAAAATTGCATTTATAAATTTGCAAATAGATCAAACCGGAAGTCTTTATAATAGGGACTTACTGAAAAATACAGATGGAAGATGATGCAGGCAAGTATTGCCTGCATCGGAAAATCAACCTCATTTACCAACCAAAGATTACACCTTCAAGGTATTTGTAGTCTTTCGCGAAATCAGCCTTGGTAGCAGGTTGAAATGATTTGGCCTTGCCGCCAAACCTTTTCAGGATGTTTGCTATAGCAGGTACACGATTACCTTTTGTAACAGTATTCATGATTAACTTCCTCGCCTTGGCCGAAACACGACTACTAACGGTAATACCCTGATTGGTTAACTTCTTACTTGTATACAATATTTTGGTATTTTTACGTTGTTCCGGTTTTATTTTTTTCTCATAAAATTTATTACGAAAAACGGCTGCTTCACATCGGCCCTTTAAAAATGCATTAAATACGGCTTTTGCTCCACCCCTTACAGGAACAATCACAGGCTGACGTGCGGGATATTTATACGCCGCATAGGCAGTTAGTGTCGCCAGATTAGGTGGTGGTATACCGCAAATTTTCTTGCCAATTAAATCATCAGCTTTATTTATTTTATCATTATCAGCACGCCCTATCAGAACAAACTGAAGATTACCTGGTAACTTTGCAACAGGAAGATGATTGCGATTTTTTATACGCCAGGAAATAAAATGAGGGCCATCAAAAATAATGTCATAAACATCATTTCGCATATCACGTTGGTAAGCTAACCAATGGCCCGGGTGTTTGTAAGTAACTTTCTCTTTAAGCACTACACTTAATCGGTCTGCCAAAGGACCGTATAATTTTTTACCCGCATCAGGCTTTTCACGAGGTGGTGCTGTTAAAATCAATTCAGCAGATGCGAACTGTATCTGCGCACAAAACAGTAAAAGTAACATGACACTTTTAAAAACAGGTGCCATAAAATTTGCGGCAGTACTTTTCATTTATTTCTCCCAACAATTAATAACAACTATATTTATATACTATATATACTAGAGTCATGATAATGACAGTGATAACAATATATATCAATACTGAAATTGTTCAAAAGAAATTAAAATGCATACTTATCACACAGTTAAATATCAGTATTTAATTAAATTCTTATTTTTATAGTGCGTATATTTCTGTTATTTCAACGACCACCTCACTTGACGCAGTCGCAAAATTCCATCTGTGCAGTACTATTTTTTTATTCCAGCATCCATGATTGCTGAGCTATTATTTTTAATCTATTTCCCGCATCAAAATTTCCAGGCAGTAGTGACAAAGAACCCATCATTTTTTTGCATAAAGCTACCGCAACCCCATCGCTAAAACCTCATTAATGACTTGGGCAAGCATTGATTTGCCTAGATCTGGAAAGAACTATAACTTAAGGAAAAAAACCAGTACCTAAGAAATGAAAAAATGGTGACCAGAAACAGAATCTAGCTGTCGACACGAGGGTTTTCAATCAGACACTCAGTTGACCACAGAAATTAAATTATTAACTAATCAAAATCTTATGTCACTTGCAGCTTCAGGTAGTGAATAAATTAATTCAAATTTCCGTCATTATTGACACAAATCTGACACACTGTTAAGGAGTTATCACACTGATAAAGGATTGTCTGCAATAACTATTACTGCATCTTTCCTGTACTTGGTTGGCTAGCCTAAATTTCACTCTATATAGTCAATAGTCAGCTGAAATATCCAGTTTTTCTTCGCCTGAATTATTCTGCTCTTTATTGTCATCAGCAGGCTCGGGCTTAATAGTATTTGTCTCACCCATATTGATGGTAATCAGGGAAGGATAATCATATGCAGCGCCAGTTGCCGTATCAACCCCTGCCCCTATGACCCCACCAAACAAAATATTACCAAATGCCATGGCTTTAGTCCCACTATCAACAGACAATAACCCAGGATCAAGGCCGTCTTTTTCACACTTCACTTTAAGTTCATTATAACTTCTTCTGACACTCACACTTCCAGGTGTAGTGACAAACCATGTACCCTTGTCATTACCAAGCTCACAGTTAGCACCTGCTAGCTTCTTGCCCTTATCTATAGTCTGCACAGAAAGACTTTGATTTTGCCCAGAGACTATCGATGCGCATCCCGTTGTCAATACAAAAACACACAGCACCAAAAAATTTATTATTGTTCCCATCACCTAATCCCCCAATTAGTTATATATATTTAATAAGCTATCCAATAGCTCTAAATATCGTATTATTATTCTACGCACTAAACAAGTGCTAAATATAATGGATTGATTCAAGCATAAGATTACATATCAACACCATGGTGCAACCTGAATACTGCCGCTGCATACCACTTGAGACCTTTAATCGTGGTAATAACGCTATAGAATTAGTCAGTGGAAGCAGCATTTGCCAAACACTGTTTTTTTAGAAACGACATTGATGATAAATACCTGGACGTATCACACGAACGAAAATATTTTGGTAATGCTCGGCCCGCAGCATCATAGGCCAATTTAGGCCATGAAATTAACGTGTTATCTAGAATCAGATCAAGTAGGAAATAAGCAACTATATAAAAACAATAACACCAAAAGCACACTTACCTAAGTTTATTCCAATTAGAAACATTCATAAGTAAATGGATAAGATGGTGGCCAGAGACAGAATCGAACTGTCGACACGAGGATTTTCAGTCCTCTGCTCTACCGACTGAGCTATCTGGCCATTATTTTGGTAGCCTGGTTACTCATGGCTAATATTTGCCAAAAGCAAGGAGGCGTAATTAAACAGGGATGCAGAGAAAGTGTCAAGTCAAATTATTGAATTAATTCATGGTTTATAGCGATATTATTTTTCTAATGAATTTTTAAGTTGCTGTTTTCTAATAAACATTACTATAATAACCCTGCATTTCAGTCCTTGATCACCCGCTGTAAATACAATAGGGTAACTTCTTTTACGGAATAAACCTGATGAGCCTGCCACAAACCTCACCTAAACAATACCAACTAATAGAAACCCGGCTCCAGGAAAAACTGGACAACGGTACTACTCGCTGTCACTTATGTCTGTGGCGCTGCAAAATCGGACATGGGCAACGTGGTTTCTGTCAGGCCCACGTCAACCGTAATGGCACATTGTACAATCTGTCGTATGGAATTCTATCCGCTATTGATATTGGTGCAATTGAGGACAAACCGGTTAAACATTTTCGCCCTGGCACACAGGTTATGTCGGTTGGCAGTTTTGGTTGTAATTTTCGCTGCGGGGGCTGCCATAACCTCGATATTTCATGGGGAGTTGAAGCCCTGGATGAACTCGCACAAGGTGAATCCACTGCCGCCTATGTTACACCCGAAGATCTGATAGCAGCCGCTTTACGTTACAAGGTTGATGGCATTGCTTTCACCTACTCCGAACCTGCTGTGTGGCTTGAATATGTCCAGGACGTCGCAGAGCTTGCACACAAGGCAGGCCTGTATACTTTATATGTAAGCAATAGTTTTGTTACCGATGAAGCACTTGAACTCATGGCAGCGCAGGTAGATGTGTTGTGCTCTGATATTAAAAGCCTGAGCGATGATTTTTATCAAGACATCTGCAAGCTATCTTCAGTTGAACAGGTTTTAGGATCAATTGAAAAAGCTCATAAACTGGGCATTCACGTTGAAACGCGTACGAATATTATTCCAACTAAAAATGATAATCTGGATGAATTAACCCGCATCGCACAGTGGATTTATGATCACCTTGGCGCCGACAGTCCCTGGCATATTACGCGATTTTTCCCTGCTTATAAATTATCTCACTTACCCATGACACCTTCTGACATCATGCATAAAGCATACAATGCCGCAAAGAAGATCGGGCTTAATAATGTTTATGTTTATGATGACAAAGGATGTGATTGTGCAGAATCTAACACCCCTGTCAGTGCCTACTTTGATACTGATACAGACAAAATGCATGAAATAAAAAAATGTGCTGCCAGTTGCTGTGGTGATGAGGGTATTTTGTTAAAAAAATATGAATAAAATAATAATCAATAACTATTAGTGCGTCAGGCCATCACCATTATTTTCTTTACTGATGCAGATAAGCCACGACTGCCTGGCTTCTTGATATCCACCCATTCATAACTGCCTTTATCAAAAATCATTGAAACATCCTGTTCAACTTCAATCTGTTTCGGTACAACATTTAACTGGTAATGACTAAAGGTATGTTTCCAGGAAGACAGCGTATTAATAGCATTCACTTTCAGACCGAGCTTGGTACACACCTCATCAATCATTTTTTCTGATTCACACTCAGGCAAACTCCATAGCCCGCCCCATATTCCTGTCGGCGGTCTTTTTTCCAGTAACACTCTGTTACCTTTTTTGATTAATAGCATAACTCTCGAACGCTGAGGCAGCGCCTGTTTCTTTTTCGGTGTCGGTAAATCATTAATCATATCGTGTGACAATGCCTGACAATCTTCTGAAACAGGGCAACAATCACAGGATGGTTTGCTACGCGTACACAAAGTAGCCCCCATATCCATCATCGCCTGATTATATTCTGCAACATTTTTTTCAGGTGTCAGGTCTTCTGAAATTTCCCACAACTTATCCATGACTTTTTTATTACCCGTCCACCCATGTATTCCAACATGTCTTGCCAGGACACGTTTCACGTTTCCGTCGAGAATAGGATGCCGTTGATTTTTTGATAAAGATAAAATCGCGCCCGCGGTAGAACGACCAATGCCGGGTAAAGACATAACCTGTTCTACTGAAACTGGAAACCGTCCACCAGAACCAGAAACTACTAGCCGGGCAGTTTTATGCAAATTTCTTGCGCGCGCATAATAACCCAGTCCAGCCCAATACTGCATAACCTCATCAGTATCAGCCTCCGCCAGTTGTTTTATATTCGGGAAACGCCGCATAAACTTCTGGTAATAAGGAATGACAGTGGCAACCTGAGTCTGTTGCAACATAATCTCCGAGATCCAGACACGATAAGGCGTGCAGTTTTTTTGCCACGGAAGGTCCTTGCGACCGTGGCTTTTAAACCATTTTGTTATGCGCACACTAAAATGCACCATTGATTAATTCCACCTGCTCACACATAAATCACCATGCATATACATTCTTATTATATACGTGCATACATAGCCGTTATTAAAATAGCCCCTTGAATCGGTCCTTTAGCTTGTTTTTTAATTTCCTCTTGAGTTTATTTTTAACTTCCTGTTTAAGAACATCACCAAGCTCAACCTTATAAGCCAGCTTTTTAAATGGCCCTTTAATTCGAACAGGAATGGTCACGCCTTTTAGCTTGGCCAGCGAGTCTCCCCCTTGCCCCGAAAGTGAAGCAACCACTTTTGCTTTTACCAGATAACTCATGCTTTCTTTAACCAGATCTGCTGTACCTGCACCCTGAACACGCAGCAAAGGTGTCTGAATATCAAGATCACGATTATCAATCACGCCGTTGCGTACGATCGCGCTTCCCTTCATCGAGGTAAAATCAGTTTTTTCAGGTTCATTTGCAGGTGCTGGCAGCCCTTTAATAATATTATAGGCCCGCCGTATTTTCAGCGGAATATTCACCCCTTTTATGCTGCCGTCTAGAAAGGCGAAACCTAAGGTACCGTTTAATTGTTTTTTGATTGCACTAACCGTATTGCCTTTCCCTGTTAATTTAGCAGATAAGTTTGCTGTCCCTTCAACCCAGTCCATGTCCATTAAATCTTTAAATAAAGGCGCGGACTGGATTTTTGACAGTTTCTCATTCATTGATAAAATCATCTGATTACCGCGTACATCCAGTGTAATATCGCCTGTATAACGCCCTCCATACATTTTCGCACTTGCAGGAAAAACACGAATCAGGCCTTGTTTAGCTGACAACACCATTTCAACCGACTCTGATCGTAAATTCGTTACTTTTAATTTTCCAATTTTGAATGAGCCTTTTACATCCAGCCCCCTCAACATTTCAACCGGCAAATCAATCCGGTCATCTGCACCAGTCTTTACCTTGGCTTCAGTTTTTGCTTCCGATTTAGCAACCGGGGGCATATAACGATCCACATCAATATCATCTATTGCAATCTGATACCTGATTGACGGGTGTGCAAAGTTTGATACTGTCGCATTACCCTTTAAGATTGAATCATCCAGGTATAATATCAATTTTGATACATCCAGCTTTGTCGCGCTGGCATTTATCGATAATTCCAGTTGCGCCTTGCCTAGTACAGTTGCGTCATTTGTTTTTGGCAAAACAACACCAAACTCTCCAGCCAGTTCTCTGGGTACAAATGTATTACTTTTTAAATTCATCCTGACTACAGGCTCATTATTTAATTGCGTTATATTTATAGACCCATCCAGCTTCAACCCCCCTAGTTGCAATTTTAAAGCTGACATACTCAATGATTGCTTGTCTTTATCAAGATTCACAAGCGTCGACAACCCTACTTTCCACGACGTTCCTGCCTTTTTATCTTTAACGGTAAAGCCCAGATCCAGATCCACTGGCTTTCCTTTTCCGAGAGCACCCGTTTCCAGATTCAGTCCTTCAACATGATAATCAACTCCAGCTTGCTCATCATCCCAGGATAAATTTGCATTTATTATAGATAACCCGCCAATTGATACTGCAGCGCTGTCTTTTCCAGATGCCTTATCTTCCTCCGTTTTTTTCGGGGTTGTGCTCTCCTGCACCAGATCGTCCCAATTGCTGCGACCCTGTTTGTTTTTTGCCAGATTTACATTCACGCCATCAAGCACTATTGAATCCATAACGACCGTCTGACTCAATAATGGCATCACCTTTACCTTCACCTTGATCTGTTTGAACCGAGCAAAGGCCTTGTCCCCGAATCCCTTCGCGTTACTCAAACTTGTTTCACCAATACTTAATCCCACCCAGGGGAAAAACGACAATGACAAGTCGCCCTTGATCGTTAGCTCACGCCCCGTTTCTTTTTTCACTAATTCAGTGATCTCTTCGCGATAATCATTCGGGTCAATAAAAATGCTGGCTAAAATAATTGCCCCCACGAATAAAACAGCAATTATTATCGCGGTAAATCCCAATATTTTTAGTGGTTTATTCATTTAATTAAGCACCTTCTCTAGAAAGGATAAGATTTCATCCTTTAATTATTCAATATTTTCAAATACTTTAAGTTCTTGTAGCTGACGCTGCCATGCTACCCTGATTAAAAACTGGCGAAACCTGTATTTCTTACTAATCTGTATATTATGGTGGCTCGTCCCACCTACTGTTTAGAAAAATTAATATCTCATACTAATTAATCAATAATAACAGTCTAATGCAAGCTTGCCTGTACTGGAAGCCAACAATAAATAAAGGAGGATTCATATGAATCAATATTGTGTTGTCGTGGCCAATGGAAAAAATGCGCGCTTTTTTACCCTCGAAGACTCTGATTCACCTGAAATAGAATCAGGGCCCAACCTGGTCAAATTAAAAGAACTCTCAAACCCCGAACATAGTAAAAATCAGGAAAAACAATCGACAGACTCAAAAAGTGGAGGCAACCGTGGTCATGGTGGTCAATCGCATGGCTATGATGACCATCGAAGCAAGCATGAAGATAATATTGAAAGGCGTTTTGCCAACGCCATTGCTGATGAATGCAAACGATTCCACCAAAACAAGAATAGCCATGTGGTGCTTGTTTCTCAAAAGCGTATGTTAGGGCATCTTCGCAGCGCGATGGAATCACGCCTTGGCCATATAAAAACACAGGAGCTAGCCAAAGATCTTTGTAAACTAAATGCTCATGATATTCATCTGCATCTTGCTAAAGAACAGATTATACCCAGGCGTCGACCACCTTCCCTTTAATAAAACGCTTTGGTCATTGATTAATGCCTCCCATATGAGGCGTTAATCTTTTTCAGCCTCTTTCCTGATCAAACATCTCTACGGCCCTATTTAACGATAATCACTTATTTTTAATGTAGAATATCTATTTAAGATTTGACTAATATTATATAAGTAATCTATACTCTTTTGCTCAAGTATTTTTTTTATTATTTTTGGAGGCGATCCAGTGGATTTAAATGTAGATGGCGAAGGTTATTTAGTAGACCGCGGCGACTGGACTGAAGAAGTTGCGCGCGAATTAGCCACACGTGATGGCATGGAAGTAACCGACCAGATAATGGAACTGCTGAATGCTGCAAGATCCATGTACGATGCAAACGGTGTTGTGCCTCCCATTCGTAAATTCTCCAAGGCTGTGGAGCTATCCACTAAAGATCTTTACGATATTTTTAAAAAAGGCCCGATGAAACTGGTTTGTAAATGGGGCGGACTGCCTAAACCGACTGGCTGTGTATAAACTCTGATTTTCATCCCGCTTAGTGCCTGACAGACGGAGGGAATGTAGCTGCCCCCCGTCTTTCAATTTCATACTCAAATTTTATATTTATACGTGAAAATCATGTAACATTCACACATGTTTAGTCACGACATTAAATACTCAAAATGAATACTTCTCAAGATCCACAAAATAATAAACCCATCTTCATATGGCTCATATTAGTCTGCACATTAATTTTTTGCATGGTAGTACTCGGCGGGGTAACACGACTGACCAATTCCGGTCTTTCCATGGTGAACTGGAAACCGATAGTAGGCTGGCTTCCACCGCTAAACAACACTGAATGGCAAACGGAATTCACCCATTATCAGCAATCACCTGAATTTCAAAAACGCAATTTTCACATGGATGTTGAACAATTTAAATCCATCTACTACTTTGAATATGCTCACCGTCTGCTTGGGCGCACTATCGGTTTGGCATTTTTGCTACCATTTTTATATTTTCTGATCCGAAAAAAAATCCAGCGGACACTCATACCAAAGATGCTCATCATGTTTGTACTTGGTGGCCTGCAAGGTGTGCTTGGCTGGTATATGGTCAAAAGCGGACTCGTGAATAACCCGCATGTCAGCCAATACCGTCTAACGGCACATCTGACAGCAGCCATTGCGATCTATAGTTACATATTATGGGTCGCACTCGGCCTTGTCTGGACCAAAGGCCGTTGTCAGGCTGAAATCCATCTGGAGCCCTTAAGAAAATTTGGTATCGGGGTCACCACGCTGATTCTGATAATGATCATATCGGGTGGTTTTGTAGCAGGTACCAAAGCTGGCCTGGCATTTAATACCTTTCCGCTCATGAATGGACAGTTTATTCCTGATGGCCTGTTCTCAATGACACCTTTTTATCTTAATTTTTTCGAAAACCTGTTAACCGTCCAGTTTGACCATCGCATGATAGCCTATGGCTTGTTCATTATTATTCCGGTTTTCTGGTTACGTATTCAAAAAAGCCCAGCGCAACCTCGTACAAAGAAAATTGCCCATTTATTCATTTTAATGCTGGGTATACAAATTAGCCTGGGTATTTCAACATTGCTATTCCACGTTCCAGTCGCACTCGGCGTCACTCATCAAGGTGGTGCTCTTGTTTTATTAACCCTGGCATTAATGATGAATCATGAGTTAAGAAAAGTTCGAAAATAACGAAACATTGATCCATATCAGGTGTCGTAAATTAAACATCGTTAATATAGAGCCCTTCACAGGGAACAGGCATTAGCTATACTACAAACATATGATCGAAACCACTAACAACACACTTACCGACCCATATGGCAGAAAAATAGAATATGTGCGCCTGTCGGTTACAGATCAATGTGATCTACGGTGTTTTTATTGCATGCCTAAGGGCTTTAAGGATTATACTGAACCTGAAAACTGGTTACGCTTTGATGAAATAGAACGTGTTATTAATGCCTTTTCTGAGCTAGGAACCAAACGGGTACGTATTACCGGGGGTGAGCCACTGGTTCGAAAAAATCTCCCCGAACTCGTTTCCCGCCTGAATCAAATTACCGGCATAAAAGATCTGTCACTCTCTACCAATGCCACCCGCTTGAGTAAACATGCCGACGCTTTGCAAATTGCAGGGATATCTCGAATTAACGTCAGCCTTGATACCTTGCAAGCCGACAAGTTTAAGCGAATTACGGGTGGCAAACTCGATAAAGTAATGAATGGAATCATGACTGCCAAAAGAGTCGGGTTTCACCCTATTAAAATCAACATGGTTGCCATGCGCGGCATTAATGACGATGAAATCGAGGATATGGTTGCATTCTGCCTTGAGCATGACTTTACCCTGCGCTTTATCGAAACCATGCCGATGGGGAATACCGGGCTTGAAGCCACGAATAACTACCTTGACCTGAAACTCGTCAAACAACAAATTGCTGAAAGTTATGAGCTTATTCCTGGCACTATGCCTGGTGGTGGGCCTGCTCGCTATTCTCAGGTTGCCGGTACAAATTTACGCATTGGGTTTATCACACCAATCTCTCAACATTTCTGTGAAACCTGTAACCGCGTAAGACTGGCAGTTGATGGCACCCTTTATATGTGCCTTGGCCAGGAAGATAAATTTGAATTGAGACCACTTTTACGTAAAGGCATTAGTGACGATGAACTCAAGCAAGCAATTCAATATGCAATCACCTTAAAACCTGAACGCCACGAATTTAACGAAAACCCCTCTCAAATTATTCGCTTCATGTCCTTAACCGGAGGTTAGAGCCTAAAAAGGTATTGACTATACCGTGATCTGACCTGACACAGATCAAAAAAATATTTTAGATAAAACCATTCTTAATGTCCCGCTTCCCTGTTTTACATTAATGATAGAGAACACTTGCAGCAGCAAGCTAACTTAGATAGATTTAACAAGCCAATACAAGGAACCGGTACCTTGGATTATCACCCCGATAAAAGAAAGCTACTCGACACGCTACTTAAAAATCACTGCATTAATGCAGAACAATATCTGCGCTGCAAAAAAATAACCCGAATAACACCCGACAAATCTGACTGGCGACAATTTCTCGATCGTTTCCTGTTTTTTGCGGGTATCAGTTTATTGAGTTTGGGCATCCTGTTTTTCTTTGCTTATAACTGGCAGGATCTGCACAAATTCACAAAATTTATCCTGATAGGATCTGCCATCCTGGGCTCGATTGCGTTAACGCATTTCAAAGGTACCGATAGTCCTGGTGGCAAAGGCGGTTTACTGCTTGCCAGCCTGCTCACTGGCATATTACTTGCTGTATACGGTCAAACCTACCAGACAGGCGCAGACCCTTACGGACTATTTCTCGGGTGGGCAATATTGATCTTAAGCTGGGTATGGTTAGCGCGATTACAGGCATTGTGGATATTATTTATTTTGCTGTGCAATCTGGCACTTATTATGTACTGGTCAGAATTTATGAGCACACCCATCACTGGCGGTATTTTATTCAGTGGCAACCCGTTATTTTATCGGCTGACAGGCATATCGGACATAAAGCTAAATGAACTTCTTGTATTATTCAACAGCATTGGACTCATCATTTGGGAATTTACACTGAAAAAGAAAACTCACCATGCAGACAGTCGCTGGGCAATTAGATTACTAGCCACTTATATAATCATATCAACGAGCCAAATCTGGTTTACCGTACTATTCTCATATAACTATGGCCTGCAATACAAATCGTGGGGTCATGTTATTTTTGACGCTTCCATTTACACTATAGTGTTAGCCTGCATCATTATGTTTTATAAAAACAGGGGGCGTGACCTGTACATACTTGCTGTCAGCTATTTTTCAGTTACATTTGCTGTCTGCGCTCTTATTGGAAAAGGCATAGGCGATGCCGCCACCAGCTTTCTACTCCTCTCTTTCATCGCTGTAGGACTAACCAGTGCCTTCACCTTCTCACTTAAAAAAACAGCACGGGAATGGAGGTTAGAAGATGGGTCAGGATGAACTAAATGACGCGTTAATCACCATTCAAAAAGAAGGCGGCCTGAATGAGAAATGGCTTGAAAATTGTGTTGCCGCATTAAAACAGCAACCTGAAAACACACCCTGGTATATTAAAGCCATGCTGGGTATTTCAGCCTGGCTAACCATGATTTTTATTATTCTTTTTTTAGTGTCGAGTCAACTTGTGCGCTCGGCATCCGCTGCCCTTATATTTGGCATCATCATGATCCCTCTTGCCTGCCTGATGTATAAAAAGAGCGCGCATCAATTTCAAAAACAGTTTTCACTGGCAATCAGCCTGACAGGCCAGACACTTTTTTATATTGCCATAACTTCAATCAATTTTTTTTCCGAAAATACAAACACCAAAATTACAATTTCTGCTACTTTTGCCATAATCATTTCTATAATACTCATTAAGATTTATGAAGACAAAATCCACCGATTTATATCCACCATAATCATAATAGGGGCCATGACTGTTATTGTCAGCCGTCTGAATATACCTGTCTTGTTCAATGTCCTGCCATTATTTATCGGGATACTTGTCGTTTCATTCAGTTCTTATGAACAACGATTATTGCAACTGTCCAATTCTGACATGCTGCGCCCACTTCAATATGGCTTGCTATTCAGCCTGATGTTTATTTTGCTTCCCGCAACATCTTTATTCACAAAAGAAATATTACAAAACAGTCATTTTTTTCTGTCGACAATTGGTATCGGACTATCATTACTTTATCTCGAATACACTATCGTAAAAAAAATCGGGTACACACTGTTTAGCAATGTCAGCTTATTTATTTACAGTTCGACGATTATCTTTATTATGTCGACCTTGCAGGCACCGGGTATTACCGCTTCTTTTCTGGTAATACTATTAGGTTTTTCTTCTGGCGATAAGATAATACAAGGTACAGGCATAAGCTTTCTGGTCTGGTATACCAGTAATTATTATTATTTCATGAATATCAGCCTTCTGGATAAATCACTTTCATTGATCACCACGGGGATTATTCTACTCATTATCCGTTACATCATCAGGTTCTGCACGAGAAATAAAAATGTTTAAAAAAACGACTATCTTGTGGCTAACGACGCTGATAATCTTCAGTGCATTCACGTATCTGGTTTATAAAAAAGAAGTTATTCTTTCTCAGGGCACAACTATGCTGATTGCACTGGCCCCTGTAGACCCGCGCAGCCTTATTCAAGGCGACTACATGACATTACGTTATTCTTTCAATCGAACCATCGCTGGCATGACGGCTGAACAAACCATAATGGATGGTCACATTGTGGTTACGCTAAATGAAAATCAGGTAGCCAGTATTGTCCGTATATACAACCGTGATACGCCATTAAAAAGCAATGAATATCTCCTGTCTTTTCGTAAACGTGCAACAGGTGTACGAATCGCTTCGGAGGCATTTTTCTTCCAGGAGGGTCATGCCAATGATTTCAACAAAGCTCGTTTTGGTAAAATAAAAGTATCCCCTGATGGAGATAGCATCCTGACTGGGCTCTACGATAAGAGTTTCAGACCTCTGGTTCATGAATATTCTCAACCAGCTAAACCCGTCACGAACTAGAAAGGGCCTGAACTTCTCAAATAAACCTTATTATCGCCCGTATCAACATTATATGCATACTCCAGACTAAACTGCAGATTCACAAAACTTTTTATTTTCCAACGCAACCCAAGGCCTGTCGATAATTTAAGGCCACTCAAACTCAGATCAGTATTTCGATCAAAAGCATTACCCGCATCTAAAAAAACCAGTCCACGCACCTGATTACTGTCAAATACAGGCTGAAGATATTCAACATTCAATATCATAAAGGCGTCACCGACAAGACCGGGGTCATAAGCCCTTAAATTACCATACCCCCCAACTTTAAAAGCATCCCGGTTAAGATTGGATAATCGACCATTTGAAAGACCCAGCCTTACCTGCCAGTTCAAATTATGATGCGGCTTACCTAGTCGTAAAAACTGCCTGTAAAAAAACAGATGTCGATTATAGTTATAATCTGAGCCCAATGTCTTGATACCCTGCTCAAATACATAACCATAATTTTTACCTGTACGACTATACACATGGTCATGAATATCTGTAAAAAAAACCTGTCCGAGCAAACTTATACTTTGGTCATCTTCATAAACACCTGTCAAACCTGCATCATATTTGTAACGACTAAACCGTAACCGCGGTCCTGCACCTATAACCCAGCCTGATGACGGCCCGATTTTTTTAACCCAACGTGTAACATTAAATCTTACATCTACTTCCTGGCGTCTGTATTCAGCGACTGGAATACCTGCAGACAGAACCTGCAAAGGCTGACGTGAAAACGCCAGTAAGGTGTCAATACTATATTGTGTGCCGAATATTTTAGGGTACCGATAAGCAATGCTAAACTCATCTTTATGGCCATAACTTGCGTCATCAGGATTACTTCTCTTAAGTAAAAATTCCAGGCTCTGGTTTTTTCCTCCAATATTATCCATCGTAAGCGTTATGCCTGGTGAAATTTTATCGCTGTTACTGTCACGGGAGAAACGTGGCAATAACAATAAATAACGTTTTTCCTTTACTGTAAACAGAACAACCCTGCCTTCCAACACCTCTACCTTTACTGACCTGAATAATCCCAAATCGAGAATAAACTGCCGTGATCGCTCAAGCTCTTCAGGATTCAGATCATCCCCCTGTTTTATTGTTAGTTCCTGACGCAAGATGTATTCTTTTGTTTTCACGTTACCTGCAAAACGAATATCTGAAATCACCCCTGCTGCAGCCAGGTTCTGGAAAAATAACAAGCCTGAAATCAGTATTATTAAACTAATTTTATGCATCGATTTAATTTACGACCCCAACCAGTAAACGTACCGCGATTATCAGTAATAAAATTGCGAATATTTTCTTCAGTATCACAACGGGTAAAATATGTGCCAGTTTCGCTCCTGCTGGTGCAAATATCAGACTCATAACTGCCACAGGCAGGAATGCGGGGAAATAGATATAACCGTAACTCTGATCAGGCAAGCCGCCTTCATTTTTCCCCAGAAAGAAATAAGTAGTTACACCTGCCAATGCAACAGGAAACCCGCAAGCCGATGATGTTGCAACGGCATAACGCATTCCTTTTTTACACCAGACCAGAAATGGTACAGTTATTGTCCCACCACCAATACCAACAATGGCTGAAACCGACCCTATTATTCCACCGAACATAAACATTCCAAATCCGTCTGGCAGCTTTCCATCTGTATCTGGCCTGGTTGCAAACCACATTTTATATGCAACAAATAATTCAAACACGCCAAAAAATATAATTAATACTAACGTTGATAAGTGTCCCGCTATTCCTGCACCTATAATAGCACCCACCATAATACCCGGCGTTAAACTCCAGAACACTGGCCAGAGAACAGCGCCATGAAGATGATGTGTATAGGTTGAAGAAACAGAAGTCACCAGAATTATGGCTAGCGATGTTGCTATCGCCACGTGCATATTTACTGAGGGATCCATACCTGACTGTGTAAAAATTTCATATAATACAGGTACAATAATCAGTCCACCACCTATACCCAGCAAACCAGCCAATACACCCGCTACCACACCTAATACTGAATAAATTATCCAAATTTCCAAAACTGAATCATTCTCGCTTTTGACAATCAACCTATACCTTGCTGATATCATACCTTAACATCGACCAGATTCAGGCACGACTATCACTATTTTGAAGTCAAGGAGAAACTAAATTTATCCATTGGCAAACTTCTTCACCTGGCTAATACTGCAAAATAAAAAAGGCCCGGGTTACCCGAGCCTTTCGTATTGATGTGTTTTTTATAATTATCTATGCTGTTTCTGCATATCTTCGATCATATGCTTCATTTCAGAGGGTATATTCGCACCACCAGGAATCCCGCCCGGGCCCATCGGCATATTAGCATTGAAAGACTCTCGCATTTTCTGTTGCATCGTTACACGACGAAAACCTGAAGGTATTTTAAATCCACCTTCTGGTAGAGTAGCATTCTTGGTAATGCGTTTTACCTTGTCACGTAAAACACCACCCTGATCTATTGTTGCCAGAGGCATACCCAGATTTTTCATCTTCACCGAAAACAAACCATCTGCACGTTCACAGTCACTCAAATACTGGTCAGCCATCGGGTTAAACTTCATGGAGTCCATCTTTTCCATTAATCCACCTATACGGGTGTCTTTTAGAGCTTGTCTGGAAACCAGTGATAATTCACATTGCTTGCCATTAACACTTAATTTATATTTTTTTGTACTGTACCCTGCTATAACAGGCCCTTTGCCTACATAATCAACTTTAACCTTCAAACCATGCGTATTCTTCGACTGTTGTACCATTTCACTCATGTCAATTAATTCACGTTTAGCCGGCTCGACGATAAAAACCGTATTCCGTTTTGCATCAACCAGCATATATTGACCATTTCTATCCATTTCAATTCGTATATTACTTCCATCAATCCATATTCTGGATGAATTCTCCGGGTCTTCGTGCTCAATAAGTGTTGCTGAAAATGAGGCCAGTGGAATAGATAAAATTACAAGGGTTATCAGATTTTTAAATAAGGTTTTCATAATACAATCTCCTTTTGTGTGAGCCAATTATAAACACGAATGAATTTTAAAAAAAGGAACTATTTCACTAAACCCGGCAAACCAATTACATAAATAAGCCTGGGTATATCTGATCAGTTATTAAAAACATTTTAATCAGGAATCGACATTCAACCTTAATATGGTCTACACTGAAACCCCAGTGGCATTAAATACAAAAAGTGATCGATTGTTAAACTTCAAACATAATAACCGCACAAAAAAAATGCTTTTTTGCGTACTGATTTCTTTTTATGGCACAACCAATATGGCCAATGAATTATCTGAAGATGACTTCTTTGACGAAAAACCTATTGTACTAAATGCCTCCAGACTAACCCGACCTGCTAATGAATCGCCCGTCCCTGTGTCTGTCATTGATCGTGACATGATTGAAGCGTCGGGTTTTACTGAAATTTCAGACTTGTTTAGACTCGTACCCGGGTTTATTGCCGACTACTATCGCGGCAATAACAACATTACCGGCTATTTATTTATCGATGATGCTCGCCCACGTATGTTACAGGTAATGGTTGATGGCCGATCTGTTTATACGCCCATGCTAGGTGGGCCTATCTGGGAATCATTGCCGCTGAACATCGATGATATTGAACGTATCGAAGTTGTCCGCGGCCCGGCAGCAGCATCTTACGGATCAAACGCCTATCTGGGCGTTATAAATATCATCACCCGCTCAACTGCAACTCTACAGGGATGGTCGGCCAGAGCTAACATAGGTGAGCCCCAACTACGCGAATCAAGCATTCGATACGGCGGGCAATCAGGTAAATGGGGCTATCGTTTCAGTGGCTGGACACAAAAACAGGAAGGCTTTAAGGCTTTGCATGATGGCAAAACTGCACAGATGTTCAGTAGCCGCATGGAATATCAACAAGATAGAAATAACAACTTTGACATCCAGTTTGGCGCGAGTAATGTAAAAAAAGACAGGGATGAACCGGATGACCCAACTACTCCTGACCATACTGCTAACGTAGACTCAAATTTTCAAATGATACGCTGGGATAGAACGCTGGATAAAAACAGAAGTTTTTATTTAAAGTACTATCATAACTACGACAATTCTACTGAATTTGTAAATATTAATGTCCCGGGCATTCCTCCAGTACCCATCAACCTGAACTATAGTTCACGTCGCCATGATCTTGAGTTTCAAATGAGTAATAATGTGTCACAGGACATTAATCTGGCATACGGTGGAAGTATCAGAAGAGACATCGTCAAATCACCGACCTATACCGGAAAATTCAACCCGGTTAATATTAATGTTTATCGGTCTTTTTTTCACGGGTACTGGAACCTTAATGAAAAATTCTTTGTCAATACCGGATTGATGATTGAAAAAACAAATATCAGCAGCACCAACGTATTACCACTAACATCTTTACACTATCGTTTAACGCCACAGGATACACTCAGGCTGTCCCTGACTCGGGGTAGCAGATTACCCGTGGCATTTGAAGAAAAAAATGATACAAAATTTTTTATCCCGAACACAGCGATCTTTGATCAGATTTTCTTTACCCGCAATGATCTGAATTCGGAAATTATCGATACGGTTAATATTGGCCTGACGGGAAAGAAAATAAACCCCAATCTTTCCTATGATATTAGCTATTCACATCATCATCTAAAAAATATTTTGAGCTTTGATACCGGCAATTTCCCTGACTCCATTGATGGCAGAGCGACCTTCTTTGACGATCAAGGTGAAGTGGATATCGATAATCTGGAAATCGCTATCGGTTATACACCTTCGGCCAGCACGCAGCTTGATGTTACTTATGCTTACACAGAAACTGATGAGAAAAATATCTTTAACAACAGCGAAACAATAGATAAAGCATCACCACGACATAATTTCAGTCTGTTGATCAGACACAAGATCAATCATCTATACAAACTCAGTACTGCTTACTATTACATCGATAAAGCCCGCTACATAGATAATTCATTAATACGACCTTCTACTGACCGGGTAGATATGCGGCTCGCACGTAAACTTAAATTCCAGAAAATGAAAGGGGAACTTGCGCTGGTTGGCCAGGATCTCTTGAATAGTTATCAGGGGATTTATGTTCACAATAAAATGGATCGACGTTTTTACCTTTCTTTAAAACTCGATTTCTTTTAGCCGCCTTGCGTGGGAGCAGGCAGATTCCATCTGTTAGCGTTTCAAATAGCTCTCATCTAATCCAGATTGTTTTAGCATTAATAAATTCATGTATCCCTTGCGATGACAACTCTCTACCATAACCTGATGCTTTTATGCCTCCAAAAGGCAATCGTGGGTCACTTTTAACCATGCCGTTTACAAACGCACTCCCACACTCAAGTTGTCGTGCAACTTTTTCACCTCGGGCTACGTTTTCTGTCCATACGCTACCACCCAGACCAAACCGACTACTATTTGCAATATCAATCGCCTCTACTTCATCATTTGCACGAATAATAAGTGCTACAGGGCCGAAAAACTCTTCATCATAGGCACGCATACCTGGCTTGATATGATCAAGTATCGACGCCTGGTAATAAGCACCCGGATGATCCTCGGGTAAGCAGCCAATAACGGCAACCGCCCCTTGTGCTATAGATTCAATAACCTGATTATGCAGTTCATCTCTCAGATCATGGCGTGCCATTGGCGCCAGCAAGGTATCTTCATTCATCGGGTCACCCGGTTGTAATTCAGAAACAGCATCCTTGAGTAATTCAACAAACCTGTCAGCTATCTCATTAACAACAATAAATCGTTTTGCTGCAATACAACTCTGTCCACTATTCAGGTACCGGGAAACAATCGCTTGCTTGACCGCATATTCCAGATCAGCATCCTCAAGCACAATGAATGCATCCGAACCACCTAATTCCAAAACGGATTTTTTTAGCGATTTACCTGCTGTACTGGCTACCGATCTTCCAGCAGGTTCACTACCTGTTAAAGTAACTGCATGTACACGGCTATCCTCTATTACTCCTGCCACCCTGGAGGCAGGTATCATCAATGTGCGGAAAACATTATCAGGGAAACCCGCCTGCCTGAATATATCTTCGATTGCCAAAGCACAACCCGGTACATTGGATGCATGCTTTAAAATACCAACATTACCTGCAATCAACCCCGGCGCTGCAAATCTGAATACTTGCCATAACGGAAAATTCCACGGCATCACAGCTAATACAATCCCTAAAGGTTGATAGGTTACCAGACTACGGCCCGCATCAGACTCAAGTATTTCATCTGCAAGAAACGTCGGTCCTTTTTCTGCATAAAACTCACAAACGCCTGCGCACTTTTCAACCTCTGCGCGCGCATCATTAATAAGCTTACCCATCTCAAGCGTTACCATTTTCGCCAATGATTCTTTTTGCTCGCGTAACACAACTGCCGCCTGACGCATAAAATCACAACGATCTCCTATGGAAGTTGCTTGCCATATTTTACGCGCGCTATTGCAATCAGCCAGGGTTTTTTCTAATTGAGCTTCGTTCCAGATATCATATGTTTCAATGGTATCACCTGTAGCCGGATTTACTGATTGCATTGCCATGACTATATTCCTTATATGCTGATGAATAATTTAATTTATTACATTACTGCCCCGTTAACTACTTAAAAGACACGACAATGTGAGGACATGAACCCGGCATAACCAAATAAAGACCGTCTGACGCAGGGATGCGGCAGCCGAGCGGCCATGGATGGCATCTTTTGCGTGTCTTGATTTGGCTATGCCGGGTTCACATGTCCGGGTTAACCACTATCGTTCACAGCACTCATGATAACGAGCTTTCAATAGTAACCGGTATTATTAAACGGGACAGCAATGAATTTATTAGTATAAACCTGAAGGTAGGTAAAATATGCCGCAATCACTGTACCCCAAGAATCCTTTTTCTGCTTTGTATATCTTTCGCCATTAATTTCTTTATCTGTTTATAAAAAAGGCTCAGATCCCCACCCTGCTTTTTGAGTAATTGATTAAAGGCAGGAACATAATCATAGTAGGTAGCTATTGACTGTATCTTCGCATTATTCATACCAGATAATATCCACTGGTCATAACCGTCATAACCACCCCATTGTTTGCGCAGCTGGTAGTAATCTTTCCGCAATAATCTGAAAATTTCCAGTTTGGATGACAAACTGATTTTTTTACTATCTCCCTGACTATAAAGAACTTCAAGTTTTTTCCGCGCCTTGAGTACAATTTTCACAAGTAAATCTTCGCGCCTGTCATCCAGTAAATATGCCTGATAACGTTCACCCTTGCCTTTGTATTCCATCCACCTGCGTAACCCTTCCTGTTCAATTGCTTTGGCCAATGACTCATTAAAAACAGTATCATTTTTGATATAAAACATCTGATGAGCCAATTCATGAAATAACGTACCAACCAGATCATAGTCCTGCCAATGCATCATGGTGCTGGTAACCGGGTCACTAAACCATCCCAGGGTAGAATATGCCGGTATAGCAGACAAATAGACATCGTACCCTGACGCCTCCATTTCATTGGCCAGCTTTTGTGCATCCACACGGGAAAAATAACTTCTGTAAGCGATGCAACCAACAATCGGGTAACACCATTCCATGGGGGTAAATGAAAAAGCAGGGGTAACGAAAACATTCCACATTACATAACGTCTTTTCAGATCAGCATAATCGCAATAACTATCGTTATCGGGCATGCCCAGGTTACTTATGGAAAAATCCCTCGCCTCCTGTACAGTGAGCAATTTCTGACGTATGTTTTTATCCAGCTTGTCACCCGCTAATACACTCGTAATAGGAACTCGTTTTCCCAATAGCTCAAACTGCCCGCGTATAGCCTGACCATAATAAGACAATGAGGAACAAGCAGATAATATCAACGCTAAAAAACCGATAAAAAATCTGCCTGCAAACTTGAGAACACGTGCATCAATCACAGATTTACTGAGTATATACATACCTGTAAAATACCATATAAACATAAATAAATTACTGCTAAATGCCAGAATAATGTTTATTATTAACTTATGAATATATATCTCGTTGGTGGCGCCGTACGCGACAAACTCCTCGGACTCACACCCAGGGAAAAAGACTGGGTTGTCGTAGGCAGTACTGCAGAAGAAATGTTACAACTTGGCTATCAACAGGTAGGCAAGGATTTCCCTGTGTTTCTTCACCCGGAAACACACGAGGAATATGCCCTTGCGCGAACCGAACGAAAAACATCTGCAGGGTACACCGGCTTTACTGTGCATGCATCCCCCGATGTTTCCCTTGAACAGGACTTGCTCAGACGTGACCTTACCATTAATGCGATTGCTGAAGATGAATCAGGTAATCTTATCGATCCATTTAATGGACAGGCTGATATTGAAAAAGGTTTACTTAAACATGTGTCCAGTGCCTTTACTGAAGACCCGGTACGCATACTACGCATTGCTCGATTTGCCGCTCGTTTTTCAAAATGGGGATTCCACGTAGCACATTCAACCAATAATCTAATGCGTACAATGGTGGACAATGGAGAAGTTGATGCGCTTGTCCCTGAACGTGTCTGGGCCGAAACAGAAAAAACCCTGGCAGCTGATAACCCCCAGCGATTTTTTGAAGTACTCCGGGGATGCAATGCCTTATCCAGGGTATTTCCTGAAGTTGATGCCTTGTTCGGTATCCCTCAGCCTGAAAAATACCATGCCGAAATTGACACTGGCATTCATGTAATGATGGTGCTTGAGCAGGCAAGCTTGCTGAGTAATGATAAACAAGTACGCTTTGCAGCGCTCATGCACGACCTTGGTAAAGCTGACACACCTAAAAACATTCTCCCCAGCCATCATGGACACGAACAACGGGGCATCAAACTTGTCCAGCAATTATGTAAAAGGGTCAAGGTTCCGAATGACTTTCGTGATCTGGCCGTGCTGACCGCAAAATATCATACACATTGTCATCGAGCCGCAGAACTCAAACCATCAACCTTGTTAAAGACACTCGAAGCACTGGATGCATTCCGTCGACCACAACGATTTGAACAATTTCTAGTTGCTTGTCATGCAGATGCTCGCGGACGTAAAGGACATGAGCAGGATAATTATCCGCAATCTGATATTTTTCGTCAGGCCTTGTCTGCTTGCAACAGGATTGATAACAAAATATTTATTGATCGGGGCTTAAAAGGCACTCATTTCGCGTCTGCATTAAAACAGGAGAGAGTTAGATCTATCAGGGCTGCTCTTGCAGGATAGTTAATAAAAGGGTATTTGATACACTTGGCATACACAGAAAATTATCAACAAACCTGACTAGCAACGAATAAGAAACCGACCTTCAAACCAGTACAGGGTACGATCCAGCCCGGTTAACGCCAGCAACCAGCCGAACACTACACCCGATGCATTCGCCACCATATCTGCTACTTCAAACACACGAACACCACCAAAACCCTGCAGGTATTCCAGGGCAACTCCCAGAAAAATCAGAAGTATTACGAGCAGGCTCCGTATTTTCACTGTTCGGTACAACTGCGAAAACCATAACATTAAACCCGTATAACCAAGAAAATGGCTTATTTTATCATTCAGAAACGAGCCTATGCCATGCGCGCCACCCGTGTTCAACGACAGGTAAACGACCAACACGATCAAACTGTAACCAATAAACAGCCATATCTGATGGTAGTGTAACTTTTTTAACTGCCTAGACATTTACAAAAAACCCTGGCCGCAAATAAATATAATACAATAGTACGGCGCCTAATATGAAACGATATATCACAAATGGCAACATGCCTACTCGATCCAGCAATTTAAGAAAAACATGGATACAAAGATAAGCCGTAACCGCTGAAACTACCAGACCGATAGCCAGGTAATCCCAGTGAATCTCTGCATCGGTTCTAATGAGCTTGAATGTCTGGTAGCCTCCTGCCAACGCAATAACCGGGATAGATAACAAAAATGAAAACCTTGCTGCCGCCTTTCGTGTTAAACCCAACATTAACCCCGCAGTAATTGTTACACCAGAACGAGAAGCCCCGGGAATGAGTGCAAGCGCCTGCGCTATCCCTATTATCAGAATGTCTTTCAAGGCTACTTCATGCTCGGTTCTTTTACGCTTGCCTGAAATATCTGCCCACCATAATATAGCGCCGAACAAAATAGTGGCAATTGCAATCACGAGAGGAGACCGTAAATTTATTTCAATAAAATCATCAAACAATAATCCAATTATGGCAACAGGAACAGTACCCCACAACACCGCCCATGGCAGACAACTCTCTCCGACCATTTTGCGTTGCAGTATTGACTGATACCAGTCTTTTGACATAACGATCAGTTCATGTCGAAAATAAGCGACCACCGCAATCAATGTACCAACATGCACGGCAACATCAAAAGACAGACTCTGCATCTGCCAACCAAACATGGTCGGCAATAGAACCAGGTGACCCGAACTGGAAATAGGTAAAAATTCTGTTAACCCTTGCAGTAGTGCAAGGAAAATCGCATGTAGCGTATCCAAATGTTTCTCACATTTTCATTATTATTTCAAAAACATCCATTCTCTAAGTCTTGATATCAAAGTAAGAACCTGTAAATTTTTATCAAAAACCCACAAGATAACCACGCCAGAAAAAGAGAAGTCCTAGCTTGATATAATATCACAAGCTTCTCATTAGATCTTTCAAAGGTAATTAATTCATGCCGTCATGAACAGCAACAACTTCCACCTGGCTTAACTGCTTCGATATATGCTGACATGACATAATCTTCAACACCTCGACCGGGCGCCCAGTCTTTAATAAACTCTTTTGAATTATCTTTTGGCATAATATTGATCTCTTCAAAACCTGCTTCACTTATCATTTGTTGTAACAGGTCGATAGTGGACGCACCGGCCATACAACCGGAATATAACTCAAGATCATTTCGTATCTCATCGGGCAACTCAATACTGGCCACGACGTCTGATATAGCGAGCCGCCCACCAGATTTAAGCACCCTGAATGCCTCTTTAAAAACACGATGTTTCTCCGGCGACAGGTTAATAACACAGTTTGAAATAATAACATCAACCTCACCGTCAGCGACGGGCAAGTATTCTATTTCACCTAATCTGAATTCAACATTTTTATGGCCTGTTTTCTCAGCATTACTACGAGCTTTACTGATCATAACCGGTGTCATATCAACACCTATCACCCTGCCCGCTTTGCCCACTTCGCCTACAGCCAGAAAGGCATCAAAACCACCGCCACTACCAAGATCAAGCACTACCTCACCAGTTTTCATACTGGCAATTGCACGAGGGTTACCACAACCCAGCCCCATATCAGCACCTTCTGGTACGCTACTTACATCCTCTTCTGAATAACCCATGCGAACTGAATTAACAGCATTAATCTTCGGATCTTCGGCTACACCACAGCAACTGGATTCAACACCACAACCATCACCACTATTGCTGGCTTCAGCTACTTCACTGTAACTTTCACGTACATTTTGTCTGATTTTATCTGCTTCTTTCTGATTCATATTATTGCTCCTGACCGGCTTGAAAAAATGCCGATAATTTCTGTAATACTTCTGGTTCTATCCAGCACTCAACATTCTGGCCACTGCGGCGTATCTGAATTAACCCCGCACGGTTCAGTTCTTTTATATGATGCGACAAGGTTGATGCAGCCACATTCAAATCAGCCCCAAGGTCGCCAACATACCGCACCTCGATATCTTTATTGTTGCAAACCGTGCCTGGTGTACAGCATTGGGTTAACTGCAAAAAAATCTGCAACCGGTTCGGGTTCGACAAGGCTTTAAACATACCCGCATATTGCTGGGTATTATTATTTCTGTAATTCGACATATATCGAAGTATAGAATCAAAATCACATAAAATCAAGGCCTGGTATTTTTATCAAAAA
>JAADHQ010000031.1 GCA_013151795.1 Gammaproteobacteria bacterium
CCTGTTTCTTCGAGAATGTTATGTATTTCTTCTATGTGTGATTCGTGTGTAATTTCCATTGCAATTACTTTAATGTCGTATTTTCCGGCAAGCTCAAATACATAATGCAAGCACTGTTGTCCGTGCCCCTGAAATGAGTAAGGGTTGGTGCGTGGTTTGTAAGCACCCATACGAGTGCAAGCCTGGTTGTTTTCCTGTAAAGCCTTCATCATGAGTTCAACATGTTGAGGGTTATCGACGGCGCATAGTCCGGCGAAAATATTAAGATTGTTCTGTCCAAATTCAATGCCATTGTATTCAAAGGAGGTACTGCGAATATCGTCTTTATGACGACCGAGTATATGATATTCCTCTGATATTCTGACAACCCGGTCAACACCCGGAAGTTGTTTCATGTCATCAATAGAAAGTGCTGCAGTATTACCAATTAAATAAATTTCTGTGAGGGTTTGTTGATTACCGATTTCCTGATGCGTTCTGTATTTAATATTTTCCAGGTTATCAAGGTGCTCAATTAGAGTAAGGTATTGCTGGCTATGCGCGTCCAGATCAGGTGTAAGGATAAGAATCATGTATTCTGTCCATCTGTTTAATGATAAGAAAAGCCTGTTCTTCTCTTAATAGTTTACACTAAAACAGATTTTTTGGATTGATTGTGTTTTATCCATTTTTCAAATTCTGACGCAGACAAAGCTTTGCTCATATAGAAACCTTGAGCATAATCACAACCCAGGATAGAGAGGGTGTCCCATGTACCCTGGTCTTCTATACCCTCCGCAACAACCTTTAAGCCCAGATTTTTAGCAAGATCTACAGTTGATCTGACAATGACAGCATCATTGTCATCTTTTTGCATATTCATGACGAAAGATTTGTCAATTTTTAGCTCATCAACGGGCAAATGTTTGAGATATGCAAGGGAGGAGAATCCTGTTCCATAGTCGTCTATAGATATCCATACACCCATAGAGTCAAGCAGCGTAAGGACTTTGTTAGCTTGTTCTGGTTCGAGCATCACAGCACTTTCTGTTATTTCCAATACGAGATATTCAGGCGGGAAGTTATAAGTCGATAGCGTGCTCTGGATTATGCTGGCTAGTGACGGATCCTGCAGGTTTTGTGTTGACAGGTTAACAGCAACACTAAGGGACAAGCCCATTGAATGCCATTGGCTACATTGTGATATTGCTGTTTGAAGAACCCACCGTGTAAGCGGTTTAATCAATCCTGTGTGTTCAGCGATATAAATAATTTGATCGGGGGCTATATAACCTCTTTCCGGATGATTCCAGCGTATTAAAGCTTCTACACCACGTGTTTGACCTGTTTTCATATCCAGCTTTGGCTGATAATGTACTACCAGTTCTTCTGAGTTAAGGGCTTTTCTTAAATCGTTACTCAGGGCAAGCCTGCCCATGTTGTCTTCATCCTGACTTGCATTATAAATTTCGAAGCCAGTGTTATTTCTTTTTGCAACATACATGGCAACATCTGCACGTTGCAGTAAAGTGTCTACGTTATCACTATGCTCAGGGTAGAGGGCGATGCCAATACTGCCCCCGACAAATAATTGATAACCACTTACGTTAAATGGTCGATCAAGAGAAGATAAAATTTTATTGGCAACGAGTTCGGTGTGTTCCGGTTTTTTTAATGGTACTACCATGGCAAATTCATCGCCGCCGAGCCGGGCTACGGTGTCAGTATCGCGTAAGGTTTCTTTTATTCGTTTGGAGACCTGTTCAAGGATACGGTCGCCTATTTGATGGCCTAATGTGTCATTAATTTCCTTGAACCTGTCAAGATCCATCATTAACAGTGCCATTGTATTATCTTCGCGGTGTGTATTATTAATATGTTGCTTTACTCGATCGAATAATAAATTCCTGTTGGGAAGACCTGTCAGTTCATCATGCAAAGCCTGATGTTCAAGTGCAGTTTGCCTGATATGTATTTGTTTTCTCATGCTGGAAAATGCTTCGATCAGGCTTTGGGTTTCATCGTACTGAATCTCTGGTAATATTATTTGTTGGCTATCAGCTGTTGTTTCTGCTTTTAGTGCTCTGGTGAGGATTGATATAGGTTTTAAAACAGAACGGTTTAAGTAGGCAAAACTTAATGCTGCTGTTATCCATCCTATAAACATGAGCGCCCAGAGGGCAATGATAATGCCTTCGCCAATCAGGGTAAGATTATTTACATCATAGGCCGCTGAGTCAGATATTTGATATTCAAGGTCTTGCAGGTATATTAATATTTTTTTATCCAGGGGCCTGATAGTGTTATTAATAATTTCAACATCCATTCTCCAGCTTGGACTTGAGTTAATGGATTTTACAACCTCGAAATCTTTAATCCAGTCCACTGAAGCCTTTAACATTACCTCCAGTGATGCTTCTGTTTGTATATCAAGGTTCATTTTTTTATTATTAGTCAGGAGCTCAGTTATTTCATCAATAAGTGTCTTGTGAAATGTTTCGATATCTGATTCTTGTACAAGCAATGATTTTTCATCGAAAGAACCCAGGCGGTTAATGATATACATGCGAAAATTAGAAATGATTTGTGTCCATAAATATTGAATTCTGGTCATTGACAGATAGAGTCTGGAATGTATATTTTGATTGCTCTCATCGAGAATTTCTTCAATTGCCAGAGAGTTTGCAGTTAAGAATGATTTATTTTTAGGAAGCATTGTTTCCCGCGCGTAATACAATGACGGGTGTTGTTGCTGGGCAATCATGCGCAGGTCGATCAAACGTTTGGCTTGTTGGTCATAGGTTGTAATGTTTTGCTTTAACTGCATGATCAATGGAACCAGATTACGTTCTTTTACCCAGAGTGATTTAGCCAGGCTATCGACACGGCTAATAACTTCAGATATTTTGTTTTGCCAGTATTCTTTAACATTTGCTGATGGTCTTAGCAGGTGATCAGTTAAAATATCGTTGGCTGAACGAAGATTAGTGCGAATATGCTGGCTCTCTACCAGAGCTTTTTGACGCAGTTCGATGTTTCGTGCACTCAGGGTTGTCATGTTGGATACGATGATCTGGGCGGTAATCGTACTCACGAGAATAATAATACTGCAAATGGTGAGTATTGTGAGAAAACGATTTTTAATGCTGCTCTTGGATTTTATTTTGTTCATTTAGTATAAATATTTATATATCAGTATGTTAGATAGTATTTACTGGGTAAATAGAACAGCAGCTAGTCAGTATCCCGGTATTGTTTTGCTAATTCAGCATATGCATCAATGCGGCGATCCAGCATGAATGGCCTGATTATGCATAAATCTTTTGTTTTGCTAAGTATTATATCGGTCACAAGAACATATTCTTTATTATGAGGAGCTTCTGACAGAATTCCGCCTTGGGGCCTCGAAATAAAGCCGTTACCCCAAAACTGGATGCCTTCGGAGTTTTTAGAAGGATTATCTTCTTGCCCCGGCCAGTATTCTTATGCGGTCATACCAACATAATGGCCGATTGTTTTTGCCATTAAGCAGAAAATGCGCGTTTATGATTTACGTCTTTATACGTATGGGTGTTAGTCATTTGAATAGTAGTGGGTGCAAAACACAAAGACAGTGATAAATAAAAGGCTGTCTTTGTGTTTTATGTGATCATTTAACGCTGAGTGACGGAATGAATAACCTGATTATGTTCAAAATAGACCGAAAATCCTGCGTAGTCCCATCGTGTAATAGGGGGGTCGCCAACAGGGTTTTGCCGATTTTCCGGTTCACCGTATTGCTGCAAAACAGAATTCATGGACATGCCATTAAGTGGCTTGGATATACCGGATGGAGAGTCTCCAACTGAACGTATATTGATGGTTTCAGCATTGATGGTGGTAATAGAAAGGCATGCTGATACAACTAGTGGCAAAATTAAAAACTTCTTTAAGTTCATCATCCAACTCCTTGAGTGATGTTGGTTTTACAGGATTCCATCAGACTATAGCACCTACAGACACCAAGAAAAATACTCGAGATGCCTATCTTGTCAACTTTTTCATTAATTTGTGGCCTAAAAATGCAAATTTCTGACAGATTATTAATAATTTTGTATTTATTGGTAGTTTGAAAGACAAAACTGTCGGTTTATGATTTAATCTGCCCCTATGTTTAAACCACTATCTGTATTTATCGGGTTGCGTTATGTGCGAGCAAAAAGACGCAACCATTTCATCTCATTTATCTCATTGACATCAACACTGGGTATTGCTCTTGGTGTATGGGCACTTATTACTGTTTTATCGGTTATGAATGGTTTTCACAAGGAACTGCGTGATCGCATACTCGGCATGGCTTCACATGCAACGATTGAGGGTATTTACGCACCTCTTGAAGACTGGAAAGTGGTGGCTGATGCATCGAGTAAACACCCGCGTGTACTGGGTTCTGCTCCTTATATTACCGGAGAGGCCATGTTAACTAATGGTCGTCAAAGTAAGGGTATATTAGTGCGCGGTATCGATCCTGTTGTAGAGGGCTCGGTTTCAGAAGTGGATAAAAAGATGGTTTCAGGGAGTCTGGATGCGTTGACGCCCAAGTCATATAATATTGTTATTGGCAATGAGCTGGCGATGATGTTGTTTGGCACAACTGATGTGAACATCATGAAAGAGATCAATGATGCCAGTTTGACGGTAATCATACCGCAGTCTGTCGTAACGGCGGCGGGCGTTATTCCCCGGTTCAAGCGGTTTCATGTAGTCGGGGTCTTCGAGATCGGCATGCATGAATATGACAGTGGTCTGGCAATGATCAATATAAAGGATGCCAGCCGACTTTATCGTTTGGGTGACAAGGTGACGGGCGTACGCCTGAAACTGGACGATATCTTTGATGCGCCCTATATTGCGCGTGAGCTTGTTGAGCATTTACCCGGGGGTTATATAGTTAAGGACTGGGGACAAAAACATTCTAATTTGTTCAAGGCAATCAATCTTGAAAAACGCATGATGTTTATTATCCTGTTTTTAATTATTACCGTTGCAGCTTTTAATATTGTTTCTACACTGGTGATGGCGGTTACAGATAAAGAGTCAGATATTGCGATTCTACGAACACTTGGTGCCAAGCCTTCAATGATTATGTTTATTTTTATTATTCAAGGTACTTTTCTGGGGATTATTGGCACACTGATTGGTCTTTTAGCCGGTATTCCAACGGCGTTAAATGTAGAGTCAGTCGTTTCCAGTCTTGAAACTATGCTAGGAATGAAATTCCTGTCCCCGGATGTTTATTATATTAGTGCATTAACGGCAGATGTACATTGGGACGAGGTGATGTATATAGGCCTGGCTTCATTAATCATTACCGTGTTAGCGACATTATATCCGGCGTGGCGTGCTTCACGAACACAGCCAGCTGAGGCATTGCGGTATGAGTGATAACGCAGTATTAATCTGTACACATTTAGCCAAGTCTTTTAGTGAGGCGGGGTTAAGTGTAGATGTACTCTCTGATATAGAACTTACCGTAGCCCCCGGTGAGCGTGTTGCAATTATAGGCTCATCTGGAAGCGGAAAAAGTACCTTGTTGCATATTCTGGGTGGGCTGGATATGCCCAGCTCAGGTGAGGTATTGATTGATGGACAAAACATGACCACGTTATCCAATACGGCTCGGGGAGTTTTGCGTAATCAGGCGCTTGGGTTTGTTTATCAGTTTCATCATCTGTTACCGGAGTTCACGGCATTGGAAAATGTTTGTATGCCATTACTGATTCGTGGGGAGACTACCCAGGTAGCCATACAACAGGCTACAGAAATACTGGGAAGGGTTGGTCTGGAGCATCGCGTACAACATAAACCCGGAGAAATGTCCGGGGGAGAAAGGCAACGAACTGCACTGGCAAGGGCTTTGGTGACAAAGCCTAAATGTGTTTTGGCTGATGAGCCCACCGGTAACCTTGATCATGAAACTGCCGAGAGCATCTATGAATTAATGGCTGAACTTAACCAGCAATATGGCATCAGTTTTGTTATCGTCACGCATGATCAGAAACTGGCTAAGCGGATGGACAGAGTGCTTGAACTGGAAGATGGTGTTTTAAAAGATCAGACAGCAGTATATTAACTGGATAGTTTTGCCCGTTTTTTATTTCGCTTACGCCATTCTCTGACTATGCGATAACGCCAGTATAAACGTATTGTTAGATACCCGAGTATTGCCGCTACCGTGCCACTAACAAAACAACCTAACAGGAAGGGTTGCCAGATAGCTGCCAGACCATTCATGAGCCACTCGGTCGTTAATTCAAAATGAAAATCACCGGCCTCAGTACCCATTAACCATGCACCTATTTTATATGCACCGTAAAATATAGGTGCCATCGTCAGTGGGTTAGTAACCCATACCAGAGCAATGGATAAAGGCAGGTTTACCTTGAAAAGTATAGCGCCTGCAGCCGCCAGAATCATTTGAAAGGGCACAGGTATAAAGGCATTAAACAGGCCGTTTGCAAATGCTCCAGCTACAGACCGTCGATTAAGATGAAAGAGATTAGGTGAGTGAAGTAACGTCCCGAATATTTTCAGATGTTTATGATTACGAATCGTATCATGGTCAGGCATGAATTTTTGCAGAAACTTTTTTGGCATGAATTCTATCGTTTATGTTATCTTCTATTTATTCAATAACTGTATGATGTCTGTCAATCATTCAGATTAGTATATTATCATGACAAGGAAAGTATGATTTTATCTGTTTTGTCATTTCTTGGTGGCATTATAAGCCTTCATCAGCTTGCTGTCTTGCCTGAAACACTCTGGTTGCTTGTTTCGTTATTAATTCTTCCTGTTTTATATCGATATAAAAAATTCAAGCCTGTTTTCTGGTTATTATGTGGTTTTTTCTGGGCATGGGTGCAAGCCGGGTGGTTCTACCAGCATAATTTGCCTGATGATCTGGAAGGTAAGGATACCGTGGTAACCGGCGAGATCATCTCGGTACCTGAATTTTATTCCAATCGATCAAAATTTATATTCAGCATCAGCCATGCAAAATCGGATTATGGCGAATGGAAAAAACCGGGCAAGGTTCGCCTTGCGTGGTATGGAAAGCCTAAAGATCTTAAGCCAGGTCAGATCTGGCAATTTAACGTGCGCATGAAAAAACCAAACGGATTCATGAATCCCTCTGGTTTTGATTACGAGTCATGGTTGTTTCAGCAAGGGATTAATGCCGTAGGTTATGTGCGAAAATCAGATGATAATCGATTAATTGATAGTCAGTTTAATTTCCAGCTTATACGGCAATATATTAAAACCGGTTTATCAAAAGCACTTGTAAATGCAGAGTATAAGGGAATTATGCTTGCACTTGCATTAGGTTTACGTGGTGACATAGACCAGAAACAATGGGATGTATTGCAGCGTACAGGTACCAGTCATCTTATTGCTATTTCCGGATTGCACATCGGACTGGTAGCCGGTTTTTGTTTTTTTATAGGGCGTTTTTTATGGGTGAGGCTGCCATCTGCGTTAGCCTTACGCTACCCGGCACCCAAGGTGGCTGCAATCTTTGCTATGACGGGAGCTGTTTTTTATGCATTTCTGGCAGGGCTTGCCTTGCCTACACAACGCGCCCTGATCATGATTGCAGTTGTGATGATCTCACTGCTTGCCGACCGGGTATCCAGACCTGGCAGAGTGTTAAGCCTGTCCTTATTCGTTATTTTATTCATTGATTCGTCATCGGTTTTATCACCGGGATTCTGGCTTTCTTTCTCAGCTGTGGGTGTTTTGTTGTATGCCATGACTGGCCGTATACGTAGCCCGGAAGGCTGGCGAAGCTGGGGGCGGGCACAATGGATTGTCACTATTGGTCTGGTTCCACTGACGTTATTCATTTTTCAAAAGACATCGGTAATTTCTCCATTAGCAAATTCTCTTGCGATCCCCTGGGTAAGTTTTTTGATTGTTCCATTGTTGTTGATTGGTACTATTGTATTAATGTTGTATGAACCTGCGGGGCAATTGATACTGACAGTGTGCAATGCCTTGCTAAAACCAATGGATATGTATTTGATCTGGTTGTCGGAGTTGCCATTTGCGCAGTGGGTTCAGCATTCACCTTCTGTCTGGGTCATCCTTGTTTCAGTTGTTGCCGTTGTACTGTTGTTATCACCTAAAGGGTTGCCCCTGAAATTCGTCGGGTTGATATTATTATTCCCCGTGTTTCTGGTTGTGCCTGCGACTTTACCTGATGCAAGTGTTCGGTTTACTGTGCTTGATGTCGGGCAGGGATTGGCAAGTGTCATTGAAACAAAAAATCATGTTGTTGTTTTTGATAGTGGGCCTAAATTCAGTGACCGTTTTGATACAGGAAATTCAGTTGTTATGCCATACCTTCGGCAGCAGGGAATAAATAAAATTGATTTGCTGATCATCTCACATGGAGATAATGATCATAGTGGTGGCGCTCAATCCATTGTTAATCAGATTGATACGGTAAAAGTCGTCAGCGGTGAGCCAAAAAAACTGGAAAATATAAATGCCAGTAAGTGTAAATCAGGGCAGGAATGGAGCTGGGACGGGGTAAAGTTTAAATTGTTACATCCTGATGGCAGTATGAAATTCAGGAAAAATGACCTTTCCTGTGTGCTTAAAGTAATAACGACAAATGGATCAATACTGTTGACAGGTGATATCCATAAAAAGAGCGAGCGTCATCTTGTAAAATATAACGCAGCTGATCTTAAGTCAGACATTCTGATTGCTCCTCATCATGGTAGTAAAACTTCATCTCATCAGGCATTTATAGACAATGTTGCTGCAGATTATGTTGTTTTCCCTACGGGATACAAAAACCGGTTTAAACATCCTCGACCTGTCGTTAAACAACGATATGAACGAACGAATGCGGTTCTTTATAATAGTTCTGAACATGGCGCTATTCAGTTTATGCTTGGAGGAGACTCCCCTGATTTCAATGTCATAACTTTTCGTCAGTTGAATACCAGACATTGGCACCGGAAAAATAATTAAGTTATTGATTTTATATTAATATTACTATTGTTAGAGGCCATGAAAATCGAGTACTATTAGTGCTCGACTACAACAAAAATGTAAAGGATTGAATGTGTGGGAAATAGTTAAGTCTGGTGGCTGGTTAATGTTACCCATTATTGCCTGTTCGGCAATTGCCCTGGCAATTATAGTTGAACGATTCTGGGCGTTGAGAAAACAACAGGTCATTCCCAGGCATCTGGTTGCGCAAGTTTGGCACTGGGAAAAAAACAAGCAGCTCAATGATGAAAAAATTACTGAAATGCGCAAAGGCTCGCCATTAGGCCGTGTGCTGGCTGCGGGTATCGTTAATCGTCATTGTAACCGGGATGTAATGAAAGAGAGTATCGAGGAAACTGGACGACATGCTGTTCATGAGCTTGAACGTTTTCTTAATTCACTCGGTACCATCGCGGCTATCACACCTTTACTCGGTTTATTAGGTACTGTTATCGGCATGATACAAGTATTTACCGACCTGACTTTACATGGATCAGGAGATGTCAGTAGCCTTGCTGGTGGTATTTCCCAGGCCCTTATTACGACAGCCGGAGGCTTGGTTGTTGCTATACCCAGCCTTATGTTTTATCGCTATTTCCGTGGAAAAATTGATGAGCTTGTAATAATAATGGAACAGGAGGCTATTAAGCTGGTGGAAGTCATGCACGGTGATCGGTCTCAGGAAGAGAAAAGAGATAATAACGCATGAATCTTGGCGGTAAGAAAAGAGAGCCTCTGGATGTAAACATTACACCACTTATTGATGTTGTGTTTTTATTGCTCATTTTCTTTATGGTTTCTACAACGTTTAAAAAAGAAACATCCATTAAAATTGATCTACCAGAAGCATCAGCCAAGCCGGTAAAGAATAACAAGAAAACTTTTGAGCTGATTGTGGACTCCAAGGGTCGTTATTTTATTAAAAATAAGGGCCTGGTCAACCAGGAATTAAAAACAGTAAAACAAGTATTGCTTAAAAATCTGGGAAAAAACTCAAAAAGACCGTTTGTAATAAGAGCTGATAATAATTCACCACACGGTTCGGTTGTCAGGGTAATGGATGCTGCAAGACAGTTGGGTATTCTTAATCTATCAATAGCCATTACCCAGCCTAAAGAATAGTATTGAGTTACCTTTGAAACGACTCGATGAATACTGGTATCAACCTAATCTGGTTTCCCTGATATTAACTCCTGTATCCTGGATTTTTCGTTTACTGGTTGCCTTAAGGCGTTATTTTTATAACATCGGTTTATTGAATAGCACCCAAATGCCAGTGCCTGTTATTATCATTGGTAATATTACCGTTGGTGGTAGTGGAAAAACCCCACTCATCATTGCACTGGTGAAGCTGCTGAAACACGCAGGATACCTGCCTGGTGTTATAAGCCGCGGGTATGGTGGAAAAGCAAGCTCCTGGCCTCAGCAGGTGAGGGCAGATAGCGATCCACAAATGGTAGGAGATGAACCTGTTCTGATTTCACAGAATTGTGATGTGCCTATGGCTGTAGGCCCTGATCGGGTTGCAGCAGCAGAACAGCTATTAAAGTATCACGATTGTGATGTCATTCTGTCTGATGATGGTTTGCAGCATTATGCATTGAAACGTGATATTGAAATGGTTGTCATAGACGGCATCAGGCGTTTTGGTAATGGCCTCTGTTTGCCAGCAGGGCCACTTAGAGAGCCACAAAAAAGATTGTCCAGTGCCGATTTTATTGTAACGAATGGTCTGGCTATGAGAATGGAATACCCCATGCAACTGGAGGTGTATAATGTTATTAACCTCAAGACTGGAAAACAGCAGCCCCTGTCAGATTTTGCTGGTAAAACAGTTCATGCTGTTGCGGGCATTGGTAATCCGGACCGTTTTTTTAATCAGTTGAAAAAAAAACAAATAAATGTGATAACCCATCCATTTATAGATCATTTTGCATTTAGCGCTAATGACCTGGAATTTCAGGATGATATTCCAGTGTTCATGACCGAGAAAGATGCGGTAAAATGTCAACAATTTGTAACTGATAATATGTGGGTTGTCCCGGTACAGGTAAAACTGGATGAGCGCTTATCATTTAGATTGTTAAGTATGTTAAAAAAGCTATATTAATAAATTTAGACAGGTGAAAAAAATGGATAGTAAACTTCTTGATATATTGGCATGCCCGATATGCAAAGGCGAATTAGTATACAAAAATAAAGATAATGAGTTGATCTGCAAACTTGATCGACTCGCCTTTCCTGTCAAGGATGACATTCCGGTTATGTTGGTTGATGAAGCCAGAAAACTACCCGCAGATGAGGATGTCTAGAAAGAATGAGTTGCTCGTTTAAAGTCGTTATACCCGCACGGTATTCATCAACACGATTGCCGGGTAAGCCTTTACTGAATATAGCGGGCATGCCTATGATTCAGCATGTTTATAACCAGGCGATTCAAAGCGGTGCTGACGAAGTGGTCATTGCTACTGATGATTCACGTATAGAAAAAGCCTGCGCATCTTTTTCAGCACTAACCTGTATGACTGACGTTAATCATCAATCCGGCACGGACAGAATAGCGGAAGTGTTGAGTAAAATGCAGTGGTCAGATGATACTATTATCGTTAACGTGCAAGGTGATGAGCCATTATTACCTCCTTCGCTTATTAGGCAGGTTGCTAATGACCTTGCAAAACATTCGGATGCATCCATTGCCACATTGTGTACGCCTGTGCAGACGTCAGCCGAATTACTTGATCCGCATGTTGTAAAAGTTATTATGGATCATAAAGGCAATGCCATGTATTTCAGTCGTGCTCCAATTCCGTGGGATAGAGATGCCTTTGAAAGAAACAGCGAAACTTTGCCAGATGACTCAGAACATTATCGTCATATTGGATTGTATGCATATAGAGCTTCCTTCATTAGAGATTATAATAGTATACAATCCTGTTATCTTGAAAAAGCAGAATCATTAGAGCAATTACGTGCATTATGGAGCGGCCATGTTATCCGCGTTAGTGTCACCAGTTCACCGCCCGGCCATGGGGTGGATACTCAGGAAGACCTTGATCGAGTGCATAGCTTGCTTATAGCCAATTAACTACTGTCTGGAATAAACCTGATTCGTCATTCCCGCGCAGGCGCACTACTGTCCGGAATAATTTTATTGCGGTATTCTCATGGGCGCACATCCATTTAATATTTAATGTGGACCAGAGCTACCTTCTTTGAACCGCCAAGACGCCAAGGACGCCAGGAATTTACGCAAAATTAAAAAAACATGGCGTCCTTGGCGTCTTGGCGGTTATCAAGTTTCACTGTTATTTATTTGCATCTAACAGTTGTAATCAATAGGGCATAACTTTTTAGTCCATTTATTATTCCGGACGGTCGTTGTGGTCGAGTAAATCCAGTGCAAGGTAGGCGGGGTGTATTTCATCTCCAGCAGAATTTAAAACGGGCACAGTGAATGTTTGAGGTACTTTTCTTAAGGGGTTGCCGTATTGATTTACCTGAATATGGCTTTCATCAATGTTTATTAATACAAGCGAGGGCCCGTCTTCCAGTACCTCAACAATTTTGCACGGTATACCCTGATGAATAACGGCGACCCCGATCATGCCTCGTAGTTGATCCAGTGTTATAACAATGTTTGTCATATACAAGAGTATCCCTGATTCAGGTTTTTAATACAATTGCGAGTGTACAGTATACTAGTAAGGTCTTTTTCGAATACCACATTTATATAATACTTTAGAAAGTAAAAGATCAGCGAGAGTAAATATGAAAATACCCGTGAAAAAAAACGAAAGAGAAATTTCATCGTAGGTATAAAGATATAGATAAGGCAAGGCTGATTCAGGCACCTGATCCAGTATTCTGGCTCTATCGCTACTTGCTATATTTAACCGTCTTTTAATAAAGCTGCTGCATAAATCTCCCGTCATAGCAGTAACAGCAATCATAAAGCCATGCCATACACTGATGCCGATCAGAAAGGCCAATGCGGGTGTAAGCAGAAAGCTGGCCAGTATTCCACGCCAGGTTTTTGTTGAACCAAATAAAGGTTTATTGTCGATGAATAATTTTTCGTTATCTACCCGTGCATTCATTCGTGACAATAGAGGTATGCGTCGTACAATAATAGGGCAGCCATTCGCCCAGATAATGAGAATGGTGTATTTTAGAAAAAGTATTTCAGTCTGAATATTTCTATCCGGTTAATTGAGGTTTTCAGAAAAGTCCAGCATGCGTTTTGTTGACTGGTAAGCCAGTTTACGCACATCTTCATCAACAAATATTTCATTATTCATGTTCTTTAATACATCTGACAGACTTTGTAATGTGTTGATTTCCATCCATGGGCAATGTGCGCAACTGACACAAGTTGCACCAACGCCAACAGTTGGGGCTTCAAGCAGTAACTTATCGGGTGCAGCCTGCTGCATTTTATAAAAGATGCCATTATCGGTTGCAACGATCAATGTGTTATTTTTAAGTGAACGAGCCGCATTAATTAATTGTGTGGTCGAGCCGACTACATCGGCCATTCTAATAATATCGTCAGGTGATTCAGGGTGTACCAGGATAGCAGCTTCAGAGTGTATGGCCTTAAGGCTGGCTAATGCCTGAGCTTGAAAAGCTTCATGAACAATACAGGAGCCTTGCCAAAGTAACATGTCGGCGCCTGTGATTTTCTTTATGTAACCACCCAGATGTTTGTCAGGAGCCCAGATAATTTTTTCACCTTTACTGGCAAGGTGTTCAATAACTTTAATTGCGATACTGGATGTTACTACCCAGTCAGCTCGTGCTTTTACAGCGGCGCTGGTATTGGCGTAAACAATAACTGTCCGGTCAGGGTGCTTATCACAAAAGGCGGTAAACTGATCAACCGGGCAAGCCAGATCGAGAGAGCAGGTTGCATCCAGTGTGGGCATTAAAATTCGTTTTTCCGGGCTTAGTATTTTCGCTGTTTCGCCCATAAAGCGAACCCCCGCAACAATTAATGTTGATGCAGGGTGTGAATGCCCAAACTTGGCCATATCGAGTGAATCAGACACATAACCACCCGTTTCTTCAGCGATCATCTGTATGTCAGCATCCGTATAGTAATGGGCGACAATGCTGGCATCTTTTTCTTTTAGCAGTGACCTGACTTCATCAATAAGCAGGTGGCGTTGTTTACTGGTTGGGGGTTTAAGTAAACTGACATTAGGGATAAGCTGAGGATCCAGTTCAGGTGTGGCAGGCATTTTTATGACAGCATTAGACATTCGGATTGTTCACCAGGATCGTTTACAATTATCAGTTTTATAAATCATAAGTTATTTTACGCTATTTTTTATGGTTTCCACCAGTATTCCAGAATAGATATACTCTTAAACTATTAAGTCTTTAATGATTCAGTTCTGGATAACAAATCGATTATAAGCTATTGTATTTATTGGCATATAATGACTAAATAAATAATCACCCGTGATTCATTAGAAAATGGATAAAGAAGCCATATTAAATTATACGAAAAAATTAACTGAACTGGCTCGACATGCTGTTAAATGTCGTCATCGATATATGGTGGTAATTGAGGGTGATTATCAGTGGGCAGATGGAATATGTAAGGCTTTTTTGTCAGATGAAGACAGAAAAGATACATTGCTTGTTAGCGAAAAAATTGCCAATGGTTTTATAAACACCAGTAATGAAAAAGTAGAATCTTTTCTCGGTCAGGAATTTAGTTATATTATTTACGATGCCTATTCAGGGTTTTCACCAAATTCGGTCTGTTTGTCAGAAGGGTTGTTAAAAGGAGGAGGGTTATTCTTTTTTATACGTCCATCTATTGATACATGGTTAACCAGTACCGATAAGTTTCACGAGCAATATACAATGCATCCATATTCCGGGAATGATATGGATCATTTGTTCATATCAAGATTTGACAGGCTGTTGACGGAAAATATAACGGTTTCAAAAATAATACAGGCAGGGGAAAGCAGATTTTATAAACCAACTGATGAAAACAATAGTTTCGCCAATACAGAAAAATCAGGTTATTCATCTGAAAGCCAGAAAAATGCAGTAGAAAAAATATGTCATGTGGTAACAGGCCATAGAAACAGACCATTGGTTGTTCTTGCAAACCGGGGTCATGGAAAGTCAGCAGCACTTGGAATAGCATGTGCGCAATTAATAAAACACGATCAAGTACAAAAAGTAATTATTACCGCACCAAGAAGAAGTGCGACTGATATTTTGTTTAAACATGTCAGGCTGTTATTACCCGATAAGCAGGAATTAAATGATCATAGAATAGAATTTATTGCACCGGACGAATTGCTGATAAATCATAGAGACTGTAATCTATTATTAATTGACGAAGCCTCCTCAATTCCTTCGCCAATACTGGAAAGATTATTATCGAATTATAAACGTATTGTTTTTTCAACTACTGTTTATGGTTATGAGGGGAATGGCAGAGGGTTTGAACTAAAATTTCTTAATAAAATGAAAAAGATGATTCCAGGTTCTTCAGTTATACGTATTGATGATCCTGTCCGCTGGAATAAA
This sequence comes from Gammaproteobacteria bacterium, assembly GCA_013151795.1. GTDB lineage: Bacteria > Pseudomonadota > Gammaproteobacteria > JAADHQ01 > JAADHQ01 > JAADHQ01. The sequence goes on from JAADHQ010000031.1 coordinate 15,580, forward strand.
GGTGACCCGTTAGAACATTTTTTTTATGATGCATTTTTATTAAAGAGTACTGAAGCTACAGAAATAGTAACATCAATTGATCGCAATCAATTAAAACTGGTTAAGATAGATAGAAATGACCTTGTAAAGGATGAGTCCTTACTAAAATCTTTATACGGGTTGTTGCTTAATGCACATTATAAAACAACACCAAATGACCTCAGGGTGATGATGGACTGCCCATACATTTCTGTCTATGGATTAAAATATGCTAAAGAAGTGATCGCTGTATCATTAATTGTTGAAGAAGGAGGGCTTGATGCTGAAATCTCGCAATCCGTTTATGAGGGCAGCAGGAGATTGAAAGGCCATCATTTACCGCAGACACTAATTAATGAATTTGGCGATACAAATAATGGTGAGCTAAGATACGCCAGGATTATAAGAATTGCTGTTGCACCCGGGTTACAAAACCACGGTATTGGAACATTGTTACTGCAATACCTGCATGTAGCATTACGTAAAAGCTATGATGTAATAGGCGCTGTTTTTGGTTGTGATATACGCCTATTCGAATTCTGGCATAAAAATAATTTTTCTTTGGTAAAGCTTGGTCATAAGCGCAATGCATTTAGCGGCTATTACTCTGCGGTAATGTTAAAAGCCCTTTCAGACAAGGCTGAAAATTTAATACCAGCAATAGAACAAAAATATTTTGATCAGTTTTTATTTTCATTAACGGATAATTTGAAAAGCCTTGACAGTTATCTCGTTGTAAAAATTTTATGTTCTTACAGTACGTTAATCACTGTAGAGTTAAGCTCAAAGGATCTTGGTGATTTAAAATCATTTGCTACAACAAATCGTCAGTTTAATTCTTGTTCGGTTGCATTATATAAGTTATATCTGGTGAGTGTTAGTGCCGGTACAATAGATGTGTTGGAAGCGCGAAATTTGCAATTATTGACGCAGCGTTTAATGCAACGCTTAAATGAGGATATGGTAGTTAAGGCCAATAAATTAAAAGGCAAGAAAGATTTGTTGAAATTAATGAGGGAATCAGTAGCAATATTGCTTAAGTAGTCTCGGCTGTTTATGGGTTATTTTTTCTTCAGGCGTCCTTTAATCTTTTCTTTAACGTCTTGTTGATAACACGTGATGCAGCTATAAAGCCAAAGCTTGCCGTTACAAAACTAATCGAGCCGTATCCAAACCTGCAATCCAGATGCACGCCATGAATACCGGGTTTATTGGTGCTGACCGTTCCTGTTTCAGGGTTTGGGTATAATTTTTGTTGATCTGAAAATACACATTCAACACCAAAGTAGCGTTTTGTATTCTTTGTAAAATTATATTCATTTCTGAGTTGTGAGCGTACGTTCGCCGCGAGTGCATCGTTAAATGTGCGGCTAAGGTCTTTAACTTGTATGCTTTCAGGGTCGGTTACGCCACCAGCGCCCCCCGTGGTTATAACAGGTACTTTATTGCGTTTGCAAAAATAAATCAGTGCAGATTTAAATTTAATACTATCAATAGCGTCAACTACATAATCAGGCTTGTGTTGGCAGAATGTAATCCCAAAGGTTTTTTGTCGTGATGTAGTCATCAATAATTAAGCAGTGACAACCCGGGTTAATCTGCATGACACGTTCACGTAACACCTCTGTTTTTTTCTTGCCGATGGTGCTGTCAAGTGCATGAATTTGACGGTTGATATTGCTCTCTGAAACCACATCATAATCAATAAGGGTTAAGCTCCCAACGCCAGACCTTGCCAAAGCTTCAACTACCCACGAGCCGACGCCGCCGAGCCCGACAATGCATACATTCATAGAGGATATTATTTTCATTGCATCCTGACCATATAGTCTGGATACGCCGTCAAAGCGTGTGCTGTCAGTCATGGAGAATAACCTGTTTCATTTCACCAAAAATATCTTGTGCATTAAGTGTTGTTATTTCTGCTATATTTTCGATAGCCATCTCTCTTATTTGTGCGAGCGCATTAAGTGAATCAATAATATATTCAGGGCTGTTTCTTTCTCCCTTATGATCCATAACAGGCATGTCAGGCGCGTCTGTTTCGAGAACTATACTTGATAATGGTAGCTCTTTTGCAAGACGATGTATTCTGGTTGATTGTGGATAGGTTAACACGCCGCCGAAGCCTAGTTTAAAATCCATTTTTATATATTGTTCAGCTTGTTCCTTACTGCCGCTATAAGCATGCACGATTCCACCACATAGATTAAAACGACGAAGTAACTGTATAACAGGGTCATGTGCTTTGCGTACATGTAAAATAACGGGTAGCTGAAATTTTTCTGCCAAACCAAGTTGTTTCTCAAAATAGTACGCCTGATCTTCTTTATCGAAACCTTTTATGTAGTAATCGAGACCAATTTCACCAATAGCGATGACCTTATGTTTGTCGAGGTAAGTTTCAAGTTCGTTAATATCATTGTGAGAATGGTCATTACAAAACATAGGGTGTAAGCCCAGAGCAGGGTAGAGACCTTTTGTAGAATCACATAAGCTTAATAAATGGTTCCATCCTGATCTATTTACCGCAGGTGTAACAATGCGAGTGACGCCTAATTTTTGACAGTGGTTGAGTACTTCTTGTCTGTCTTCTTTGAATTTAGCGTTATCGATGTGGCAATGGGTGTCGATAATTTCCAGCATTGAATAGTCCAGGTTATTAAGTTGTAATCTATGTTATATTTTATATTAATCTTCTTTTCAGGCAATGTTAAAATACAAAATATTTTAAATGATTGTAGAGTTAGTTAAATATCTCCTTACCCGCTCAAGTATCAAGGCGAAAAAGCTTGGTTATTTACATGAAGCTATCGCTATAGAGTCACGTTTTAATCGTGCATCTACCTCGTGGAAAAATCATTTGGAAATGACTCGGAAATCAATACTACAGCGGTGTGCCCAATGTAAAAGCAAGAATGTCATTGTGATTATTGGGGCCGGTTCGCTATATGATGTGCCAGTAGCCGACCTTGCAAGGCAGTTTCAATCTGTTTACCTTATTGATATTGTTTTTACTCGCCGCGCCAGGCGGCTCATAAAAGATCATCAAAACATTGAAGCGATTGAATATGATATTTCAGGTATAAAAACTGATCTATTAAACTGGAAGCATGCCCATAATCTACCTGAGCTGGAACTCCCTGTTTTACCTTCTTTTATACCCATGCCTGATCTGGTCATATCGGTAAATTTAATGTCCCAACTGCCGGTAATCCCAAGGCAATATATTGAAAAATCAGGCTATTTGCACAAAAAAGAACTCGATAAATGGTGTAATTCCTTGCTGGCGAGTCATCTTGCTTTTATCCGTTCACAGGCTGCGATGACGTGTATTATTTCTGATGTCACGCACACAGCGTATGACAAGAATGGCCATGAACTTGAGATTGGCGATATGTTATATGGGCTTGATCCTGGCATCCCGGAACAATCATGGAAATGGGAGCTGGCTCCTATTGGTGAGGTTGACCCACGATATTCAATAACAGCTACTGTGAATGTTTATCTGAATATATAGCATTTATATTCGGGCCTTGTTTTATTCTAATATCCCAGCATAACAATTAACATTAATTATATACTACAAGATGCTGATTATTATAGCTATTAACTATTATATGGATCCAGATTCAAGCGCTAGCCAATTATGTCGCTATATAAGGTATGACAGTGACAGGAAAACTCAAGCTGACGCATATCTTTATTATACTTATTTCTCTGGTAGGGATAGGGGTAACGGCGAGTCTGGTGATTGATGAAAAGATGCTGGTATCAATCGAACAACAGTATGGAATGGATGCAAGGAAAAGAGTTGTAGCCTGGAACAGGTTGATAATGCATAACCAGATGCAGACAGAAAAACAGAAACTGGAGTTGGTTAACCGTTTTTTTAACCGGGTGACATTCATTGCAGATAAAAAACATTGGAATAAACATGATTACTGGGCAACACCCATTGAGTTTCTGGTAACCAATGGTGGAGATTGTGAAGATTTCAGTATCGCTAAATACTTCGCATTAAAAGAACTGGGTATCTCTACCAGGAAGTTACGATTAACCTATGTGAAATCAATAAAACTGAATCAGGCGCATATGGTGCTAAGTTACTTTGATAGTCCAGGTGCTGAGCCATTAATTCTTGATAATCTTACCCAGAAAATTGAGTTATCTTCGATAAGAAAAGACCTTATTCCTGTCTACAGCTTTAATGGTGAAGGTTTATGGATGGCGAAAGAACGTGGGGCGGGGCGCCTGGTAGGTAAAGCCAGGCAGGTTAGCCCGTGGATGGATGTAATAAAAAGAATGCAATTTGCCAAAGCTGGCTTATGAATAAA
>JAADHQ010000027.1 GCA_013151795.1 Gammaproteobacteria bacterium
TTGTCCCTTTCGCCACATTTCCAGAAAAATGATACAGCAGCGATGAATTCCATGATTGATGCAATTTTTGATCGTGGTTATTACAGCGAAATACACCTTGAAGATATTCAGGGTAAGATGATTATTCAACGTAAGTCACCTGTTCGAGTGTCAAATGTACCAGAATGGTTTGTTAATAATATAGTTTTAAATTCTCCGGATCAGAAAGCAATTGTTATGTCTGGCTGGAAGCAGGGTGGATATTTATATGTTAAAAGTCATCCTGGTTATGCGTATTCCGAATTATGGTCAGTCGCAGGATACCTGTTAGCCTGGGTGTCAATATTACTGGTTGTGCTTACTATACTTGGATTATTTGCGATAAGAATAATACTTAAACCCTTATTGGCAGTAGAGCAGCAGGCGCGTGATATAGCCGAGAAAAGGTTTACTATTCAGGAGAATTTACCTGCAACACGTGAACTAAACAGTGTAGTGTCTGCTATGAATTCAATGGCGGGGCGATTAAAGGATCTTTTCCAGGATCAGTTACAACAGGCGGTACACTGGAAAACAATAGCTAATGAAGACCCTGTATCCAGGTTAAAAAATGCCAGGTTCTTTTTTGCAAGTCTTGCATCCTGGCTTTCATCAGAAGATGAGTTTCATTCCGGGTATGTGTTCCTGTTACATCTTAACCAGGTTGCAAACCTGAATGAAGAAAAAGGTGAAGATGCAGGTGATATGCTTATGGAAAAGGTTGCAACTATTCTGTCGAAAAATATCAGCGAATACAGTCAAACCATTCTTTCCCGTTATAAAGGGCCTTCATTTTTATTTGCGGTTTCAGGGTGTTCTCGATCAAGGGCCGAGTTGACTGCTTCCCATATTGTAAAAGAAGTGTCCGAATATTATTGTGGTAGTTATTCTGGTAATGATGCAGGTTGCTATCTTGCATTATATTGTTTGAATAAAGGTGATAGTCAGGATGCCTTGATTGATGCAATAAAACAAACTCAAGCATGTCAGTTAACGCTCAAAAATAATACCTGGGAATTTATTATTGAAGGAAACAGTGGTGATAATGCCCACCAGGAATGGTCACGCAGGATACAGTCAGCAATTGATGATAAGGCTTTACTCGTTTATTCACAAAAGGTTATTTCAAATATAGATAATAGTGAAGTGATTCATCGTGAATTATTAATGAGAATATCAGGTGAACAGGGGGAGGTTTATTCGGCGGGTGAATTCATGCATACAAAAGAGTATCGGAGCATGTCGGTTCTATTGGATAAGGTGCTTATAAAATCTATTATCAGCAATAGACTTAATAATAATATAACTGAAGCTGTTACGATTAATATATCTGAAATGTCATATCTTGATAAAGAATTTTCTGAATGGTTATCAAGTAGCTTGTCAGATAGTAGTGGGCATATAGAAAGCATATGTTTTGAATTGTCTGAAGAATTGATTCTGAACAACCGTGATGAAGAAAAACATTTTTTAGCGGTAATAAGAAATGCTGGCTGTAAATTTGGTATTGATCATTTCGGCAGCAAGACATCATCATTTAAATACGTTAATGACATAATGCCGGATTATATTAAGCTCGATGGTGCATATACAATGCAGGTTAATAATCAGGACACGCAATTTTTCATTAGCACCATAGTGAGTGCCGCACATAGTCATGGCATTAAGGTCATCGCAGAAATGGTTTCAAGTGCTGACCAACAAAAGGTATTAGCGAGAACCGGAGTAGACGGCTTTCAGGGGTATTATATTGATTCCCCGAGCCAATATTGAACAGGGTGCAAGATGCGAGTTATCGAATTGATCAAAGGCGCCTCAAATAGCTGTTTTATTTTAAGCCTGTTATCGCTTGCCCTTGGCCGCGAGGGTCACTCGCGGTAGACAGTGTATTTTTTTTCTTATCGATTATAACAATCTGCATGTTGCCATAAGTACCTTCTCCTGCACCATATGGAGACATTTTCTTTTTTAATGTATGACCCATTTTAGTCAGTTTGATGACTTCTGAATTTGTTAATGCATTGTCTTCGTACATGACCATATCAGGAAGGTATTGATGGTGAAATCGTCTGTTTGTTACAATTTCGGTTGCAGTAGCACCTTTAGTAAAATCCAGGATGGCATGTAGAACCATGGTTATAATCCTGCTGCCCCCCGGTGTTCCAACGACAGCTATTTTATTTGCTGATTCAATGAATGTTGGTGACATGCTGGACAGCGGTCTTTTCTCCGGGGCAATCGAATTTTCGGCCGCACCAATTAATCCGTACGCATTAGGAATACCGGGTTTTGCTGAAAAGTCATCCATTTCATCGTTAAGCAATATGCCGGTACCCGGTGGAACAAAGCAGGCACCAAATGGATAATTGATGCTAAGTGTTGCAGAGACCATATTACCTTCATTGTCTATAATTGAATAATGCGTGGTGTCGGTGCCGTTGCCAGCAGGAGAAAAAGGTGTTGAAATAAATTCACTCGGTGTAGCTTCATTTATGTCGATGTCTTTTTTCCATTGTTTGGCATGTGTTTTACTGATTAGTTTTTTTACAGGGATGGAGTTGAAATCAGGGTCACCAAGGTAGGTAGCCCGGTCGGCATAGGCACGTCGCATGGCTTCTATGATGATGTGTTTTTGGGTTGGCTTATCAAGGTTATTCAGTTTATAGAGTTCAAGAATACCTAGCATTTCAGCTAATGCAATTCCGCCAGATGAAGGTGGGGCAGCCGATGTAATTTTTACGCCTTTATATTTAAAGGAAACAGGTTTTCGTTCTTTAATGGTATATTTTTCCAGATCAGAAAGAGACCATATTCCATTACCTTTTTTTACTCCATCAACGAGCTGCCTGGCAACGCTGCCTGAATAAAAACCCTGTGCGCCCGATTTAGTAATCTTAAGCAATGTTTTAGCCAGATCGGGTTGTCTGAGGATGTAATTTTCTGGTGGGACATTATTGTTAAGTAAGAATATTTTTGATGCTTCCGGGTTATTCCGTAAAGCCTTAAGTCGTAGTTTAGCGTACAAACGATATTTGGAATCAATTTTGTAGCCATTGATTGCAAGATTAATAGCAGGTTTTAATGTAACACTTAGTGGCAGGCGTCCATATTTACCAGATATATGTGAGAGAGCATATGGTACCCCGGGGATGCCGCTGGAAAGAGCACCCTCGATAGCAAGTTTATTTATGAAATTATCTTTTTTGTCCAGATACATTTTTTTGCTTGAATTAAGGGGGGCTTTTTCTCGCCCGTCAATCATGATAGATCGATTATTATGTTTTGTATGTAGTAGCCAAAAGCCACCCCCACCCAGACCGGATGAGTAGGGTTCAACTACAGCCAATGCGGCAGTAACGGCAACTGCCGCATCAAATGCATTCCCGCCTTGTTTGATAATGCTTATGCCGGCTTTAGTCGCCAAGGGATGTGCAGATGCTATGCCGTATGGTGATTTATTATTAGCAAACGCGGCAGGCATGATGATGAGAAATGCCAGTATGCCCAGGGTTATATATTTCATGTTTTAATCCTGTTGTTAGAATTAGAAATCATCAATTAATAGTTCCAGTAAGGTTGGCATGTTTCCAGCCGATTAGATAAGCATCGTGTACCCAGTAGTGTCCTTTACTGATAATATAGCTGACAGTTCTTGCTGAGTCTCCTTCCCATTTAGTATTCATATAATTTTGTTCGCCAAGCATTATCAGCTGATTTTTTTTATCGATATGTGTGATAACTGCTACATGCCCTGTGCCAAGTAATGCTTTTGCGTAAATAAACAAGTCGCCAACCACAGGGACATGTAATGATCCATTGATATGTGCTGAAACAGGTATTTGTTTTTTACTTTTTATATGGGTGAAGAAATTAATTTTATCCCATATATCTATGGCGTAATCTACATCACCATAGACAAGACCGTGATTAATAAGCAGCCACCGACGGGCAAATTCAACACATTGCCATTTGATACCCGTGTATGTCCCTTTGTATTTGCTTGCTTCGAATATAACGCAATTGTTATTGCAGTTTGAATATGCAGATATTCCTCTTGGTGTCTTACCCAATATATCGCCATAGTCAGTGATGCATTGCGTATAACAGGCGGCTTTATTTTCCTGTGCATGCAGCATAGAAGGTAAAACGATAAGAATTAGTAATAACAGCTTAAGAAAAGATAGCTGTTTATTGTTTTTCTGAAAATCGCAGTGGAATATATTCATATAATTGCCATGAAATGTTATTGTTATTGAAAATATCAAGTTAAAGGGATATTGTCTATTGATAAATAGATTAATGTTATTAATTTATTCCACCTATGCTTAATAAAATTAACAATAAAAAATTCTTTCGTACCCTGCTTGGCGGGGTAGTTATTGTATTGGTTATCTTATTTCTGAATGCGCAATCAGAAGGTGTTGTGCCTGAATTAGGACAGCAACTTGAGAGAATAGGCTATGACCAGAAGTTACGTTGGGGTAATCAATACAAACCCAAAGAAAGAGATCCCCGTATTGTTATAGTAGACATTGATGAAAAAAGTCTGAAAGTTGAAGGTAGATGGCCCTGGTCAAGGGAAAAGATTGCAAAGATTATTGAATCAGTATTTGATGATGATGCGGCTGTTGTTGGGTTGGATGTAATGTTTCCGGAGAAGGAAAGGAATCCGGTAGAACAGATTATTACGAAAATGAGTGTTTCCAATGATTCAATACCTGCCCCATTTAAAGACAAGCTTTTATCGCTGCAAACATTGCTGGATAATGATCAACTGTTGGCAAATGTTCTATCTCGTCACAAAGTTGTAATGGGTTATACATTTTCTGATCGTACTGGAACAGCCACAGGGTTGTTGCCTCAAGCTGCTGTAATCACACAGGGAGAAAAAAAGGCAGTTGCTGTTATCGATGAAATGAGAACATATTCGGCCAATCTGTCAGTGTTACAGAAAAGTGCCGGTTATGCGGGGTTTTTTGCTGTTGTGCCTGATGTTGACGGGATAATTCGAGAGGCTCCTTTAATCTATAATTATCAGAATAAAATATATCCTTCACTCGCGCTGGAAGTGGCACGTATTTATTTCGAGTCTCCTGGTTTTGCTATTGGCATTAATACGATTTCGGATACCGATGTAATTGATTATGTATCGATAGGCGGGTTTGTGAATATTGCTACCAATAACAAGGCTTATGTACGTGTGCCATACAGAGGTGAAAAGGGTAGTTATCAATATGTCTCTGCTACTGATGTTTTGCGTGGAAATGTAGATAAGCAAGTTTTTCAGGATGCCATTGTGCTCGTTGGCACAACTGCTGAGGGATTATACGATTTAAGATCTACTCCTGTGGATAGCGTGTACCCCGGTGTTGAGATCCATGCCAATATTTTATCCGGTATTCTGGATGGCTCTTTCCCTGTTGAGCCTGGATGGGTAGAAGGAATTTATATTGTTGAAATTATAGTACTCGGGGTTTTGCTGGCACTTATATTTCCTTTATTACCACCGGTTACAATTGTTGTCACATCGCTTACATTGATTGTATTGCATATTGGCTCGTCAATGTGGTTATGGGTTGAATACTCCCTTGTATATCCTGTTACGTTAATACCGTTGTTAATTACCAGTATTGCTGCCTGGAATCTGGTCTACGGGTTTCGGCATGAATACGCGACACGTAAGCGCCTGGTCAGTCGTTTTGGTCAATATGTACCACCAGATCTGGTCGATGAAATGAATAAAAACCCGCAGGGTGATTTCGGGCTTGATGGTGAAAGCCGTGAAATGACTGTTCTGTTTGCAGATATAAGAAGCTTCACTACAATATCGGAGTCATTAAAAGCAAATGATTTGAAAAAAATGCTTAATTATTTTTTCACTCCCATGACAGGCATTATATTCAGGCAGCGAGGAACAATTGATAAATACGTTGGTGATATGATCATGGCTTTCTGGGGAGCACCGTTGCGTGATAATAATCATCGTGCTAACGCTATTATCGCAGCATTGGCAATGCTTGAGAAAGTAAAGGAAATGAAACCAGAACTTAAGAAACGAAACTGGCCTGAGATAAAAATCGGTATTGGTTTAAATACCGGGCACATGAATGTAGGTGATATGGGTTCTGAATTCAGGCGTGCTTATACAGTTATTGGAGATGCTGTTAACCTTGGGTCAAGGCTTGAAGGGTTAACTAAATTCTATGGCGTAGAATTAATTGTGAGTGATGCAACAATAGAAGATCAATCGCAATTTATTTTTCGTAAGCTTGATCGTGTCAGGGTAAAGGGTAAACATGAAGCCGTGGAGATATATGAGCCAGTTTGTTTATTGAAAGATGCCAGTCAAACAGATATAGCAGAAATTAACATTTTAAATGAGGCGCTTGAATTATACTATAAGCAAGACTGGGGTTTAGCTAACAATGCTTTTAAGGCGCTGTCAGATAAAAATCCTGATAGATTATTATATAAATTATATCTTGATAGAATTGATGATCTGAAAAAGCAGGATTTAGGTGATAATTGGGATGGTGTTTACACTCATACCAGTAAATAATTTATTCTTCAATGTAAAACTCTATCGATGTATTTACAGACCCATGATTAAAATCACCCAGGAGTGAATTTTCATTCACGTCTCGAGCATGAATGCGCCAGCTATAATAGCCATCTGGTTCAAGCAGTTTTTCAGGTAAAATCAGTTCCGGTTTTTTTAATAGACCGGACGTATAGATTACGCGTTTTTCCCAGGCATTTTTTATAAATACCTGATAATGTTTTGCGCCTGGAACAGGTTTCCATGTTAGTTTTTCAGGTATGCTTTTGAGCGTAACGTCGTGAGCAGGTGACATACCTGTTGCTCTGCCCATAGATGCGATGATTACAAAGTCTTTTGCTTCATAGACACTACCATCTTTTAATGTCACCAGAGAGGTATACCAGCCGTCACCAGCAGCTTCCGGGATTTCAAACATGCGTATATATACTCTTTTTTCAGGCTTGTTTTTTTTTGTAATTAACCTGTATTTTTCGGCATCCAATTCCCCCAATTTCTTTTTATCAGGAGAAAATATTTCTATTTTTCTTATATCCATGAATTGATAAGTGGAGAATAAAGACAAAAAGAAGAGTTTTTCCCTGTCAGGCCAGTTGCATACATGTATGTCAAAAAAGCCAACTTTGGTGTAATGAGGGTCAGCTTCCGGAGCGTGAATAATACTTGCTGCAACGCCTGTTTTAATAAAAAAAATGGACATGAACAGTATTAATGGAAAAGACAGATGATGCTTCACTTTAACTATCCCCATGGCTGGTTTTTGAAAAGATTAATCTTAATTCCCGGCTTTGGCAAGCAGATTAGCATTTCGCAACCTGAGACTCATGCTTTTCATGATGCCAAGACTCAATTCAGGGTAGTGTATTATAAGGCCATGTAATCTTGATTTTTCAAGTGATAACAGATGGCTGTCCTCAAGCGCGACTGCCGTGGCTGATCGTGGCTGATCGTCTAGTAAATTCATTTCTCCAAAGCAATCACCGGCAGTTAAAGTAGCCAGGTACTTGTTTGCGTCGGGGTCAGACTCAAGTGAGATGCCTATTTTACCATTTTGGAGGATGTACATAAAATCACCATAATTATTTATTTCAAAAACCTTGTCTCCTTTGAAGTATTGCTCATCTTCCAGTTCCAATGCAACAGAGCGCAAATCCTCTGTCGCTACTTCTGAAAATATAGGAGATTTTTTTAGTAATAGAATTCGTTCAAATAAATCAGCCATATTATTGCCTATTTATATTCAGTAAGTGCGTCATTTGCACAAGCTTTGAGCCATGGGTCATTTCGTTTAGCACACCAGATTAAAGCTTTTTCAAGGGTGCTGGATAATTGATCTTTAGAAGTAGTTGAGGATGAATCTTTGTTGTTCAACTCTTCCATTATATCAATTAATGTGATGGCCAGGTGTTGATTATTCAGATTCCTTAAGGCCTCCATAGCCTGTGCAGCAATTTGTGGGTCATTATTATTAATGCCGGCTTGTATCAAGCGGATTGTTGACGTGTCTTCAAGCGATTCCATGGCTTGCAGGCTCAGGTCAATTGTTTGCTCAAGTCTTTCCTGTAATGTAAAGACAAGTAGCTCAACAGAAGGCCTGGTATGTGTATCTGGATGATTTTGAAATAGTGATAACATTTGAGAAAGTGTTTGCGCGTCCTGAATCTTTGTCAGGGCTATGTTTTCCATTATGTGATTCGGAGTTCCATTCTCGGTTAGTCGAGAGAGTATGGTCGATTGTGTTCTGGGCGTTCCTGCATTTTTATTTTTTACCCATGAGATAAGTTTTTCATTCGAATCCTTACTCGTAAAAGTATCAACGGCTTGTTTTCGTACTAAAGGGTGGCTATCATTTAACGCAGTTTTTATAATGGCGTTGTAATCATCCTTTCTGAGAATGTGGGCACTTTTTATAACCAGACAGCGGATATCAGGATCATTACTGGTATAGATTTCACGCAGATCATTTTTCATTTCAATCATTTGTTCTTCAGGCCACAAAGACATAATTTGCAATGATGATTTCTTTATCCTTGAATTGTCGCTATTTAACAGTTTTGGGAAAACAGATGTATCAATCTGACTCAACGTATGGCTGGATATTTTATCGCCAATATTGTTAAAAACGTCCATGCCAGCAAATATCTCACCATTATTGCCGGATTGCAGTAGATTATTCCAATGTGCGTATACTGAGTTGTCACATGATTTGTTCACTATACAGCCATAGATGCCCACTGATTTAAGACGAGGATTCCTGTTAGCTATTAGAGAGGAGGTCTGAGCCCGGGCTCTGGTATCACCGATAGAAAATAATGCTTTTAATATAGTAGATTGCAAATGTATATCTGCTGTTTTGTATTCATTCCATAAATAATTTGAAAATTCCTCTGGTTCCAGTTTTATTAATATTTTGAACAGTTGATCTCTGATCGAGTCTTCTTCGCCTTGTAAGCGTTTCATTAATATTGGTATGGCCTGGTCAGGAAATGTTTTTGACATTATTGTTGCATAAGTGATGCATATTTTTTCGTCTTTATGGCGAATGCCTGTAATAAGCTCATTAACTACTTCGCTGCCACCAGAGCGTATGGCATTTTCTTCCTGTTCGCCCGGAATGAACAGGCGATCTTTAAGGTTGTTGATAACTTCCATTACATATGCATGGTTCATTCGTCGATTGAAGTAAAAATAAATCCCTGCCAGAAAAAAGCCTATAACAAGATAATAAAGTGGATTGTCCAGTCTCTGCACTGTCCATAGTATGCCTCCGCAAACCAGTAAGGCTAAAGGAATAACCACAAGTACGGACATGGCTCGTGCGCGACCCTGAATAAAATTAGGTAGTGCATTATAAAACATATTTCTTACCGGATTACGGAAAGCAGGCATAAGCGAGTCTTTATTAATACTGCTTATGATTGCAGAGGGGAGTGCAAAGCTGAAAATTAATGCCGCATAGCTAAACATGCTGGCTAAAGGAAAAACCAGGTTGACAGTTTTAATGCCATAATTATGTATAACCCTGTTTGTAACAAACAATTGAAGTACTAAAGCAATTGAGTTTGTAACAACAACCAGGATACCAAAAAATGCAGCAAGGCTTTCTTCTGTTTTAAAAGTTTCAGTATAAATTTTATTTACTGAGTAACATAAAATATAAAATATTATGACCATAAAAAATAACGCATAAGAAGAATATTTCAGTAGTGCCGATTTGTTCATGAATTTTATACCGGCAGTGATATCTTGCATGGATTGTTTTATTTTATTTGTATTTTTACGAGGGTGTCTGAAAAAAAGAGATTCGCCGCTTCTCTTATGCCACCAAAACAGCATTGCAATACTAATGCTTAATAGAACGCACCACACAATGATCAGGTTCTGTACACCGAAAACAGGTGCACTGATAGCTAAAACAAGGCCGCCGAATATTGTTCCTATTTGAGAGCCAGCAAGAATAATCGGGGTGAGACGTTTTGCCTGCATGCTGTCCAGATTTTTAGCAAGGTATAATGCCGCATGTAGAATCAGTAGTTCGGATGAAATTTCATATATTAAAAAATAGATGGGATATATGCTATCAAAAGGAAAAAATGTCATCGATAGCCATGCTGCTATCAACGTGACGATAAGAATACTATTGAGGATTTTAAAAAAACGTTCGGGGGGAAGACGATCAGCAAAAGCAGCATAGCCTGTACTCACCAGAAAAAGCATTAAACTTAGTATCATGTACATGACAGGCAGGTATTCGATACCATAACGTTTAAAAAAGAGGGCATCTGTAGTGCCCCTGCCAATTGCCATGCCAGCACCGAGTATCAGAAAAAACATGACAAAATAAATTACCATGTTTCTCTCATCGTTGCGTATGAGCAGTAATCTGGAAAGTCTGTTAATCAAATAGTTTTTTCTTTTTTGTTTGAACGTATCTAATTGCGGCATGCAATTATTGTCATCAGATTAAACATTTACTTTACATTAGTAAACTACTAATCATTGTGAGTAAATGTTATGAAATAATTGTCTGGCGTTTTAAATACCGATATTTGTCGTAGCGGATTTTATAAATTTGTTAATAAGCATATTTATTGATTATTGAGTACTTTTGTCGATTATATTTACAGAGAAACAGCACATTCATATTGCATATAAGTTATTGAAAACACAACCAAGTTTGTTTAGAGCAGATTGACATTCACGCTTCTGATCCTGATTATCACTAAAAAGCATGTAAAAAATTTTTACATAATTTCATACAAATTAACCCTGTTTTTCTTATGCGTCTGATTTTTACTGTGTTATAATCTTGACTAATTAATTACAACGTTAAACGGTAGTTAATTTAACTGATTGATTCAATTGAAGATATGATGGTTGGGTCAGTTGGTAAGTACTTGAATAAAAGAACAATAAAAAAAACAATAATAATATTAAGTTTTGCATTGAGGTGGTGAGATTTACCATCAGAGGCAAGAAATCACATATACCAGGAGGGAAGCAGGTTTTTAACTTGAGGGTATTGTTTTGTCAAAAAATAATAAAGATGGGGTTAGTATTCAGCCTGATAAAAGCAGGCAACTTAGTCGATCACGTATGCTTGCGCTTGAGCCGCGTGTTTTACTTGATGCAGCGGGTCTTGTTACAGCGGTGGACTCAATTTCTGCCAGCGGTGCAGATGTGCTGGATATACAATCAACTCAAAATACCCAAAATGAATCTGAAGTTGTAGATTTATTTTCTGAATATGTCGTCCCCGGTGCAATTTCTGCATCTACTGTTAATGAAATTATTTTTGTCGATTCCTCATTCAGGGATAAGCAGGCCCTTGAGAGCCAACAGTCAAGCAACAGCATCTTTTATCAACTCGATAGCAATAAATCAGGCATACAACAAATATCTGATGTGCTTCATGGCTATGATGGTATTCAGTCTGTAAAAATACTAACTACTGGCGATGCACAGGGTATTCATCTTGGTGGCCAGGTAATTACATCCGATAACATCTCGCAATATTCCGACATTCTTAATGATTGGGTTGCATCCGTTGATACGGACTCGACTCTCCTGATACAGGCAGATGGTAGTGGTAACTATGAACAGGCTGATTTGCTGAACGAGAAAATTGGTGATTTGTCATCGATAAAAACACAGATTATTGATTCAGATAATGAATTAATAGATTCTTCGGCTGCAGGCAACACTGAAATTGTATTTGTCGATAGCAGGGTAAAGGATGCTGATGTTTTACTGGCGGGTGTTGATCCGAACGCCGAGATTATCTATTTGTCTGCCGACAGTGATGGTATTGCTCAAATAGAAGCAGCATTGGAAGGCCGCAGTAATATCGGCGCAATTCATATTCTGTCTCATGGTGATAATGGCATGCTGTTACTCGGTAACAGTGTTGTTAATAATGATTCCCTGGCAAGCTATAGCACACAGTTAGCCAGCATTGGTTCTTCATTGAGTACGTCTGGCGATATTCTGCTTTATGGTTGTGAGGTTGCAGGTGGAGAATCGGGTCAAAGATTTATTAACCGCCTGGCAGAATTAACGCAGGCAGACATTGCAGCTTCTACCGACACGACTGGCAGTGCCGCTGAAAATGGTGACTGGATACTGGAAGCCCAAACAGGAAAGATAGATAAAAATATAGCCTTTTCTGACGAAGTTATTGCTGTATACCAGCAAACATTAATAACTACTACATATACAGGTTTTGGAAATGATATCAGTGACTGGAATGATATAGAGAACTGGTCAGATGCTGTTCCTGTCAGTGGTGATGATGTCGTTATTGATGGTGCTTTTACGGTTAACTTTTCCAGTACCATTAGTCTGAATTCATTAACCTTAACTAATGGAGCCACTTTAAATCTTAACGGCACTTTTGCAATAGCCGGTCTTACGACAGTTGATGCAACCAGCACTATAAGCATAAATGGCGGTAGTGTTGATGTTGGTGGATCAATGACGGTTAATGGTGATCTTGGTCTGAATGCAGGCAGTATAACCGGTGTTGGTGATATTACTGTTTTAACAGGTGGGTCATTTACATTTGACGGAAATTCCAGTATTGGCGGATCAGTAAAGTTAACAACACAGACAGGTGTTATAACAACACTGGCAGATACAAAAGATGCCAGTCTGTCAGGCACGGCCATCTGGAATAACGTTGGTCAGATAAACTGGACAGGCGAGGCGAATGATAATTTCAACATCGATACCACAGCTGTATTTAATAACCAGTCTGGTGGTGTGTTAACCATAGCGGGTAATGCTAATTCGGTAAATATTAATGGTGCGGGAACTTTTAATAATACGGGTTCGATATTAAAAACAACCGTGTTTGATGTGAACATTTCAACTGTATTTGATAATGATGGTACGGTCGACGTGCAGGCAGGTGAACTCATGATCATTGGTGATCATGTAAATGGTGATGATGGCGCGTACACCGTTGCTGATAACGCTACGCTGAGATTTAACAGTAACACCCGAACCTGGAATGCCACATCCAGTATTACCGGCACCAGCTTATCAACTGTCTTGTTTGATGGTAATGGCACAACAAATAAAGTATTTGTAATGGCCGGTAACTATAATGTTGCAGGTACAACCAGGATAGCATTTAGCACAATCACCGGAACAGACACGCTTGACTTTACAGGCACTGTCATCAATGTAGGCCAGGTCTTTACGCAGTCGGGGGCAACAAATCTGACATTCGTAACCTTTGGAGCAGGATCTGTTGGGGCCTTCTCTAATGTAACTAATCTGGATATCCAGGGTGGTAATCTGACCTTGATCAATGGTGCAGATCTGTCTTCCGTTGCGACATTGAATCGAGCCGGCGGTGGCATACTGGATATTGCCGGAAATGATTTACTTAACCTGACAAGTATGACAGTAAATGGCGGCACACTAACTGGAACCGGAACCATTACACTGGGATTGAGTGATACATTTATTTTTGGTGGTAATAGCAAGATTGATGGTTCTTTAATACTAAACACACAAACAGGTTCAGTTACTACGCTTGCAGACACAAACGATGCAACATTATCCGGTGCAGTCGTCTGGAACAATACAGGCCAGGTAAACTGGTTGGGTGAAGCAAACGATAATTTTAATCTTAATGCTATAACAGTCTTTAATAACCTTGCAGGTGGCGTGTTTACAATAGCAGGCAATGCAAACACAATCAGTATTGCCGGCACGGGCACTTTTAATAATGCAGGATCGATATTAAAAACCACGGCCTTTAATACTAATATCTCTACGCTGTTTGAGAATGATGGTACGGTTGATGTGCAAGCGGGTGAACTCATGATCATTGGTGATCATGTCAATGGTGATGATGGGTCTTACACTGTTGCGGATAATGCCACGCTTAGATTTAATAGTAATACTCGTACCTGGAGTGCAGCATCCAGCATTACCGGCACCAGCTTATCAACTGTCTTGTTTGATGGTAATGGCACAACAAATAAAGTATTTGTCATGGCCGGTAACTATAATGTTGCAGGTACAACCAGGGTAGCATTTAGCACAATCACCGGAACAGACACACTTGACTTTACAGGCACTGTCACCAATGTAGGCCAGGTCTTTACGCAGTCGGGGGCAGCAAATCTGTCATTCGTAACCTTTGGAGCAGGATCTGTTGGTGCCTTTTCTAACGTAACTAATCTGGATATTCAGGGTGGCAATCTGACCTTGATCAATGGTGCAGACCTGTCTTCCGTTGCGACATTGAATCGAGCCGGTGGAGGCATACTGGATATTGCCGGAAATGATTTACTTAACCTGACAAGTTTGACAGTAAACGGTGGCACGCTAACCGGAACCGGAATTATTACACTGGGATTGAGTGATACATTTGTTTTTGGTGGTAATAGCAAGATTGATGGTTCTTTAACACTAAACACACAAACAGGTTCATTCACTACGCTTGCAGATACAAGCGATGCAACATTATCCGGTGCAGTGGTCTGGAATAATGCTGGACAGGTAAACTGGATCGGAGAGAATGCTGATAATTTCAATCTTAATGCCACAACCGTCTTTAATAATCTGGCCGGAGGTGTGTTTACGATAGCGGGTACTGCAAACACAATCAATGTTACCGGTACGGGTACTTTTATTAATGCAGGCTCTATATTAAAAACCACGGCTTTTAATACAAATATTGTCGTATTGCTTGATAACTATGGTTTTATAGATGTGCAGGCAGGCATACTGTCTCTTGATGGAGGCGGCTACAACGGTGGCAATATTTCCATTGCAGCAAGCAGTGAACTTCAGTTTTCCAGTACGGTGTATGATCTGGGGAAAACAACCAGTCTGACAGGAACGGGAACAGTTAACTTTGGAAACTTTGTGGTTTTCTCCGACTTCTGGAGCGTAGCTAAAAATACACCATCGACGGTTACTGTTAACAGTAATCTGATCTCTGTTAATACATTAAGTCAGCCATTCGACGGCGCTGTGGTTGATAATGGTAATGGCTTACTTACCTTTACACCTCTCACTAACTTTCTTGGCAGCGATCAGTTTACTTTTACGGTGCTGGATTCATATGCAAACCCGGCAACAGCAACCATTTCTGTTCTGGTCACAGGCGTTAATGATGCTCCGGTAGCTGTTGATGATACCGGCATCATTGTACCGGTCAATACAGCTACTATTATAGATGTACTTGCAAATGATACAGATCCAAATAGCGAATCACTGAGTGTATTAAGTGTTTCGACGCCAACGAATGGCACAGTCGTTATTAATCAAGGTGTGATTACATCGGTTTCCGGTAGTGTTGTTCAGGTATTTGCACCGGTATCTGTTGCTTCCCAGACATATGAAAGTGATACCGAAATCCGGGTTTTTCAGGAACTGACTGAATACACACTGGGTACTGATCTCGCCGTTAATATCACAAATGCAGGTACTTACACATCAACTGGTAGTTTGACTGCAGGAGTAATTGCCAGAGACAGTGTTGTGAGTATTAATTATGTTAATTTTGACAAGGTAGGAGCGAGTGCCACTGCTGTAGCGCTATCGGGTTCGGTAACATTTGATGCAGATGTTTTGGGTATTATTGTTTTGAGTGCTGAGCTCGATGCTTCAGATTCACTCAGCCTGTCAGGTACATCTTATGGAACAGGGACCAGTTTACGTGGCCTTGAATTAGCGGCAAATGAATTTGTTACGCTGAGTGCAGATAAACGTACGGTAAGCTTTACACTTAATTCAGGCACAGTTTCCGATAGCATTCGAATCATCACAGCAGCAGAACAAATCACCTATACCCCAAATAACGGCTATGTGGGACCAGACAGTTTTACTTATACCGTATTAGATGGCAATGATGGTACTGATACGGGGTTGGTTAGTTTAAATGTGGATACGGTAAATCCTGCATTGTGGGACGGTAATTCAGATGGTGATGGAGATAACATAAATTGGGAAGATCCGCAGAACTGGGTCGGAGATGTATTGCCCGGGACTGCTGATGCAGTTGTGATAGATGGTGCCACAGTAACGCTAAGCGCTAACGTTACTCAATTTATTACGAGTATTGAATTACGAAATAGTGCGGTACTTAATATTACAGGCTCTGGCAACCTGACCTTTAGTGGCGCCTCTTCAGTTGATGCCACATCCACGCTAAATCTGGATAACTGGATGGTCGTTGATGGAACCCTGAGTGTCGCCGGTTCAATGACCTTTACGAAAGGAGGCTTGGCCGGTACCGGCGTGACAACGATAGAATCAACAGGCACTCTGGATATTGTCGGTACAGCATTACGACGATTGACCGGTACGCTGGATAACTTCGGGAAAACTACCTATAACACAGATACAGATGATTTCTCTATAGATAATGGTGTGTTTAATAATAAGTCGGGTGCCACATTTGAGATCCAGAATGACATCGATATTTTCAGATGGCGAACAACAGGCCAGTTTAATAACGAAGGTACCTTCTCCAAGACCGGAGGTACTGGTAGTGGCGGGATCAAGGATACATCAATAACTTTCTCCAATATTAACGGTAGTTATAACGCCACGTCTGGCACATTAACGATAGCCTCCAGTGGTAACTACACTGGAACCATGACAAATATTGGTACTGGAGCAATCGAATTTGCTACAGCTACACATACCTTTAATGCAGGCTCTTCATTGGTTGGCGATTTTCAGTGGACCAGTGGTATTTTTGCCGGTGCAGGATCAGTTGCGACTACCGGTACCCTGGATATTACTGGTACAGCATTACGACGATTAACGGGTACGTTGGATAACTATGGATTGGTTACCTACAACACAGATACAGATGATTTCTCTATTGATAATGGTGCATTTAATAATAAAACAGGTGCTACGTTTGAGATCCAGAATGACATCAATATTTTCAGATGGCAGAGTGGAACAACAGGCCAGTTTAATAACGAAGGTACTTTCTCCAAGACCGTGGGCACAGGTAGCGGGGGAATCAAGGATGCATCAATAACATTTTATAATAACAATGGTATCGTCAATAGCACATCAGGAACCCTTGATATTGCTTCACAAGGAAACTACTCCGGCACAATAACGCAAACCGGTGCTGGAGTGGTGCGCTTCTCTACTAATACTCATACCTTTAATACGGGCTCCAGCCTTGTTGGTAATTTTGAGTGGACCAGTGGTATTTTTGCAGGGACTTCATCGGTTGCGGCCAGCAGCACCCTGGACCTGGCAGGCACTGCACTACGGCGATTAACCGGCACACTGGATAATTTCGGGCTGGTTACATACACCTCGGATTCGAATGATTTCGCTATTGATAATGGCGTGTTTAATAACAAGCCAGGTGCCACGTTTGAGATCCAGAATGATATATCTGTCTTCAGATGGCAGAGTGGTACAACCGGTCAGTTTAATAATGAAGGTACCTTCTCCAAGATAGCCGGTACGGGTAGTGGTGGGGTCGTAGATTCATTAATAACCTTCGATAATATTAATGGAATCCTGGATATACAGAGTGGAACTTTATTTTTACAAAATGCTATTTCCAGCTCGAACGGATTTAATTTACAGGGCACGGGCACTATTAACCTGAATGGTTCCACAGCACCCATACTTTCCGTTACCCCGGGTGGTTCACCTGATGCACTGACTATTACAGGCAATTTAAGTCTTGATTCTGCTTCGGTTGTTAATGTCGAGCTGGGTGGTCTGACTGCAGTCACTCAATATGATGTGCTGAACGTAACCGGTAATCTTGTGCTGGACGGCATCCTGAACCTGAGTCAGATAAACGGATTTAGCGGTACAGTCGGTGACAGCTTTAACCTGTTTAACTATACCGGTACCTTTACCAATAACGGGGCTACCATTGCTGGGCCTGGCGGGTTTACTTATGGCTTGAGAGATGTTGGAGGCACAGTAGTGCTGGATATCGTATCACTTGCCAATTCAGCATTGTGGGACGGAAATTCTGATAACGATGGCGATAATCTGAACTGGAATGACCCGCTTAACTGGGTGGGTGATGTGTTGCCGGGCTCTGGTGATAGTGTTGTGATTGATGGCGCGACAGTCACCTTCAACACAACCGCTTCTATTGGCAGCATCGAGCTAAGAAATGGTGCAACGCTGAATATTAATAGTGGGGCATTAGATACAACAACTTTATCCAGTATTGATGCAAGTAGTACGATCAATATCAGTGGTGGAACATTCACAGCAAATGGAGATGTTTCTGCGTTAGGTGATATCAGTCAGTCGGGTGGAATAATTAATGGTATCGGAACCTTTACAATTGGCGGAGATTTTAACTGGAGTGGAGGTAGTCAGGCTGATACGGGAACTACCGATGTAAATGGAATGCTGAATATCAGTGGTAGTGCCGGCGTTACACTTTCGAGTAGCAGAACCTTGAATGCTAATGGAGGAGGCAGCTTTGCGGGTACGGGTGTGTTCCTCTTAAACAACGCTACTACATTTAATACTACTGCGGGTGTATTTAATCTGATTGGAGATGCCAATATAGTAGGTGGTTTAGGAACCTGGAATAACTCAGCAACAATAACCAAAACAGCAACCAGTAACGGGTTAACAGAAATATCGACAGCCTTTAATAATAACGGTGTGTTCAATGTTGATAATGGGCAACTGCAATTTGCTGGTTCGGGAACGCAAACAGGACTGTTTACCGGAGCGGGACAGATGTTATTCAGGTATGGAACCTACAATTTTAATGCAGGTTCCAATCTGGCAGTTGCGGATGTTACTTTTAATGGTGGTACCACGAATTTTAATACCGGAAGCACGTATGGAGCTTCATATATTGATTTGAATATTGCCGTTCTAACATTTAACACGGGTAGTTCATATGATGTTTCAAATATCACCGTTAGTGGCGGTAATTTAACGCTAAATGTAGCCAGTACAACAAGCATTAATACCGTTACAGTTAATTCCGGGAACTTTATTGCTAATGTAAATATAAACGTACTTTCTGACCTGACACTATCAGGTGGCAACATCACTGGAACAGGTAATTTTACATTAGGTGGTGATTTAATCTGGAGTAATGGTGGCTTCTTCGGGACTTTTACGATTGATGTAGCGGGTATAGTCCAGCTTAGTGACGTTTATTTCAAGAATCTTGGTAATGGCATCACACTAAATGCTAATGGTGGTGCCAGTTTAGCCGGGTCAGGTGACTTTAATATTAGTCCTGCAGCAATATTAAATACAACAGCCGGTACATTCAACCTGAATAGTAATGCCAGAATTACCGGTGAAGGAGTATGGAACAACTCAGGAATCATCACCAAGGGAGCGTTGAGCACCGGGTTAACGCAGATCTATGCATCTTTAAATAATAACGGTGTATTTAATATTGACAATGGTCAGCTTGAATTACGCGGGAGTACTTTGGTTCATACCGGCCAATTTACAGGTGCAGGCCAATTAACAATTATTGGTGGCGTGCATGATTTTAATGCAGGAGCCAGCATGTCTGTTGCCAATGTTATTTTTACTGGTGGTACAACTACTTTTAATACAGGCAGTTTCTATACGAGTCCGAATTTTGATGTGCGTGGTGGCACGGTTACATTAAATGTTGCCAGTTTGAATAACATGAATACAGTGAATGTCAGTGGTGGCACATTGACCAGCAATACGGATTTTGCAGTGGTAACGGATGTGACTCTCTCATTGGGTGAAATACGAGGTACCGGAAATATTACTATCGCCGGTGATTTGATCTGGGATGGTGGTGCGATACGAGGGGCATCAACGATTGATGTTGCCGGTGTAGTTTTATTCAACGTGGATAACAGTAATACTCTAGCGGATAGCAGAGTATTAAACGCCAACGGTGGTGGTAATTTAACCGGATTATCAGGTTTATTCGATATCCGGAACAATGCAATTTTTAATACCACCGCCGGAGTCTTTATTCTGGATAGTGATGCAAATATTAGTGGTAATGGTGGCTTGTGGAATAATACATCCACTATTACCAAGGGCGCATCCAGTACAGGCCTTACGCGGATTACGGTCGACTTTGATAATAATGGCGTGGTTAATATTGATAATGGTCAGCTTGAATTACGTGGTAATGGCATACACACTGGTCAGTTTAATGTAGCAGCACTTGCAACACTTGATTTTTCATTGGGTACGCAAGTGCTTGGAGCAACCAGAAATATAACCGGAACAGGTAATGTTCAGTTTACAGGCGGCACTGTCAATTTTGTTGAAAACCGCACAACCGATAGTGCAACAACCGATACCTTTATTGCTGATATCAGCTCAATTACTATTGGTAGTATCGCACAACCTGTAAATGGTCTGGTCAGCCTGTTAGGGAATGACATTACTTATAACCCTCAAGGGTATTCTGGTTCAGAAAATTTCTCCTATGTTGTAAATGGCACCACGACCGGGACAGCAACCGCAACAATCAATTATACGATTAGTCAGGCAGGTAACACATTGCCCACAGGTAATGTCGTTATCACCGGAGTAATTACTGAGGACCAAATATTAATTGCTGACACTGCAACAATAGCTGATGCTGATGGCCTGGGCACATTTAGTTACCAATGGCTGCGTGATGGTTTAGTGATAGCAGGTGCCTCAGGCCCTAACTATACATTAGGAGATGCCGACGTAGGTTCCTTAATGAGTGTCCAGGTTACTTTCACTGATGGACAAGGTACAACCGAGTTACTTACCAGTACTCAAACAACTACAGTGGTTAACGTTAATGATACCCCGATAGGTCAACCGACAATACTTGGAACAGTTAGTGAAAATAACACATTAACTGCTTTTACTAGGCTCGCCGATACTCCCGCGATTACAGATGCAGATGGACTGGGTATATTCAGTTTTCAATGGCTGCGTGATGGTGTAGTCATATCAGGTGCAACTGGTGTAAATTATACACTGGGCGATGCCGATGTTAACGCCTTAATGAGTGTTCAGGTGAGTTATATTGATGGGCAAGGCACTGCTGAGATTGTGACCAGTGATCAAACATTGGCTGTGACCGGAGTCAATGATATTCCAACGGGCCAGCCTGTTATATCGGGAACCGTGAGCGAAGGTAACGTATTAACTGTTGACACTGCAAGCATAACCGATCCCGATGGACTGGGTACATTCAGCTATCAATGGTTGCGTGATGGTGTGGTTATCACCGGCGCGCTTGCAAATACCTATACGCTTACAAATGCTGATGTCGGTAGCCAGATCAGTGTCCAGGTTGATTACACCGATGGACAGGGTTATGCAGAAACATTAACCAGCGTTGCAACAACATCAGTTATCAATGTTAATAATAATCCGGTTGGTAATGTAACCATCACAGGTGCTGCAACTGAAGACCAGACATTAACAGCAGATACCTCGGGTATCATAGATGCTGATGGCCTTGGAACATTCAGTTACCAATGGTTGCGTGATGAGGCAAGTATTACAGCTGCGACTGGTTCAACATTTATACTTACAGATGCAGATGTTAATACATTAATAAGTGTAGAGGTCAGTTATATCGATGGGCAAAGTACCGTTGAAACATTAACCAGTGCGCCAATACGAGTGGCTGGAATAAATGATACGCCAACAGGCAACATTGTTATCAATGGTGCTGTCCTGGTAGGCCAAACCTTATCGGTTGATGTTACATCTATTGCTGATGCTGATGGCCTGGGCCCATTAAGTTATCAATGGTTTGCCTTCGATACAATGATTACAGGTGCAACAAATAGTACCTATACCCTGACAAATCTGGATATTGGTTCAGAGGTACGTGTTCAGGTTACTTATACTGATGGTCAGGGAACCGTTGAGTTATTTTCCAGTGCAGCAACTTTACCTGTTGGTTTTATTAATAGTAATCCTGCAGGCAACGTCCTTATTAACGGTATTGTCACTGAAGACCAGACGCTGACTGTAGACATAACAACAATTACAGACACAGATGGCTTAGGCGCATTTAGTTATCAATGGTTGCGTGATGGTATAGCCATACCAGGAGCAACAGCCTCAACCTATGCATTAGGGGATGCCGATGTTAATGCTTTGATGAGTGTTCAGGTTACTTACACCGATGGACAAGGCACAACGGAATCACTAACCAGTGCACAGACAACTACAGTAACAGGTATAAATGATATTCCTACTGGCCAACCAGTTATATCAGGAACGGCTAGAGAAGGAAGCTCACTGACAGTAGATACCAGTAGCATTGCAGATGTTGATGGGCTTGGCACATATAGCTATCAATGGTTCCATTCCGGAGTATGCAGTAACAACGTTGCTATCTCGGGAGCTACTACCGGTACTTATACATTAGTCAGCACCGACGTTGGTAACGAAGTTTATGTTCAGATCAGTTACACCGACGGACAAGGTAATAACGAGACGCTAACAAGTGGATTAACAGCAACAATTACAGCAAACGCAAATGCTAATAATAATCCGGCTGGTAATGTCGTTATTACAGGTGCTGCTACAGAAGACCAGACCCTCATTGCTGATATTACCACTATCTCTGATGCTGATGGACTGGGGGCATTCAGTTACCAATGGTTGCGTGATGGTTCTGTCATAACAGGTGCGACAGGTTCTACCTACACATTAGGTGATGCCGATGTTAATGCTTTAATGAGCATTCAGGTTAGTTACACTGATGGTCTGGGTACGACTGAGTCCTTAACCAGTAGTCAAACAACACCTGTGAGCAATATTAACGACAGTCCAACAGGCAATGTAGTAATTAATGGCATTGCAACTGCAGGCCAGTCATTGACAGCAGATATAACAACTATTGCTGATGCTGATGGTTTAGGTGTGTTCAGTTATCAGTGGCTACGAAATGGCACTGATATAACGGGTGCAACAAATGCAAGCTATACACTCGATAATACAGATTCTGGTAACCAGATCAGTGTTCAGGTGCGTTATACAGATGGCCAGGGTATGGTCGAATTATTAACCAGTAACCAGACAGCTCCTGTGGCCAACTCAAATAGTGCGCCTACAGCTATCCAGCTGACCAATTCCACTGCCGATGAAAATGCCATTGCAGCCATTATTGGCGATCTATCAACAGTTGATGTAGATGCAGGTGATACATTTAGTTATACGGTTAATGATATACGCTTCGAAGTCGTTAGTGGCCAACTTAAACTGACTACGGGGCAAAGCCTTGATTATGAAAATGAATCAACCGTTGATATTGTTGTTACCAGTACTGATTCCGGTGGTTTATTTACCAGCCAGGCATTTACTATCAATGTCAATGATCTAAATGATCAGGCTCCTGTTTTCACATCAGCAGCAAATAACAATATTGTTGAAAATAATTCCAGCGCCGTAACACTTGCCGCAGTAGACCCGGAAGGAGATTCACTAACATTCCGTATTAGTGGAGGGGATGATGCAGCGTTATTTACATTAAATGGTAATCAGTTAAGTTTTAATAATAACCCTGATTACGAAATTCCGTCAGACCTTGATGGGGATAATAGTTACGAATTAAGCATTACTGCAGACGATGGAAATGGAAACACATCAACACAAAATATAGTCATTACCGTTGTTAATGGCAATGATGCTCCTGTCGTGAATACAGCACCAGAAGACCAGCAGACTAATGATGGAAACTTTTTTAGTTATCAATTAAGTTCAACAACATTCATTGATGTTGATGGTACAGCATTAACCTATACAGCTAACTTGTCAGATGGAAACCCACTCCCGGCCTGGCTAGTGTTTGATCCTGTTACATTGAGTCTTACAGGTAATCCGGGTAATAGCGATATAGGCAGTTATCAGGTACGTGTAACGGCAAGTGACGGGAA
Organism: Gammaproteobacteria bacterium; assembly: GCA_013151795.1. GTDB lineage: Bacteria > Pseudomonadota > Gammaproteobacteria > JAADHQ01 > JAADHQ01 > JAADHQ01. The sequence goes on from JAADHQ010000027.1 coordinate 23,956, forward strand.
CAAAAATGTTTCAGTCGACTTTGATATTGTTGTCCAGACAAATACACCTCCGGATGTAGATTCAAATGCATCACTTGATCTGGAACTTCAGGCTGGTCAGTCAGTCCCTGTTGATAAATCGATACTTAATATTATTGATCCTGATACGCCTGCAAGTGACATCGTATATACGGTGACAAAACAACCTGAGAATGGTGCATTTTTAATTAACGGTGTGCAGGTAAATTCATTTACACAAGCAGATATAAATACAGGAAAAGTTGAATTTCAGCATAACGGGCTTTCAATCGCTACCGGGTTTGCATTATTTGCTGTTAACGATGGTACGAATCCATCTTTTAACTTTAGAATGGATACAAACGTAGAAATCTTTACATATATTGACCCTGCATCTATTACCACTCCTGCAGTACCAGGTAATGCTCAAAGAGAGCAAGTAGTAGAGAATATAAATAACAGGTCTGACAACAACGT
>JAADHQ010000012.1 GCA_013151795.1 Gammaproteobacteria bacterium
CGCCTTGCCGTGATCAGCTTTCACTCTCTTGAAGACAGGATGGTGAAGCGTTTCTTGCGAAAAAAATCACAAGGCAATCGTTTACCTATTGATCTACCTGTTCAGTATGAAGATACCGGGGCTGAACTCAGTCTGGTGGGTAAGGCGATACGTCCGGGTAAGGATGAAGTAGCAAAAAATGTAAGGTCTCGTAGTGCGACCTTGCGTATAGCTGAGAAAATAATCGCATGAATGTGCAAATAGTGGTGGCTGTTCTTTTTTTGTTGGTTATTGCCTCTGCTGTCGGGGTGGTTTTTACCAAGCATGAAAGTAGAAAATTATTTGTGCAGTTGCAAACGATGCAGAAAGACAAAGATCAGATGGATGTTGAGTGGGGCCGTCTGCAGTTAGAGCAAAGTACCTATGCAACACACGGAAGGATTGAGAAACAGGCAATAAAAAAACTGGGTATGCGTATTCCTTTAGCTGAGAAGGTAGTGATTATCAGACCATGAGTGTCGGGCAAAACAATCAGGATTATAACAAGCGCAGAATAATACTGTTATTGCTGTTTGTTGTTGTTGTTTCATTGTTGATGTGGCGAGTTGTGTACTTGCAGGTTTATGACAAGAGCTTTCTGCAGGGGCAAGGCACCGCCCGTTATTTAAGAACGGTCAGTACTCCTGCTCATCGCGGTGTCATCATGGACCGAAATGGGGATGCGTTAGCCATCAGTACTCCGGTTGAGTCGATCTGGGTTAATCCGAAAAAACTTGTTGATCATCAGCGTTCATTACCAACGTTGGCAAAAATATTAAGGCTTGACCTGGACTCGTTGAAGCAAACGATCGCAGCGAGAATGAATCGTGAATTTGTATACCTGAAGCGCCATGTTAATCCTGAACTGGCTGAAAAAGTGTTGGCGCTTGATATTGATGGGGTGTTTTCGCAGAGAGAGTATCGTCGATATTATCCTGCAGGTGAAGTCGTTTCGCATGTTATCGGGTTTACTAATATCGATGATAAAGGGCAGGAGGGTATTGAGCTTGCCTATGAAGACTGGTTGAAAGGAACGCCGGGTAAAAAGCGTGTTATCAAGGACAGGCTTGGTCGGGTGATCGAGGATGTAGAAAACATCAAGTATGCTGATGCGGGTAAGGATTTGTACCTGAGTGTTGACAGACGAATTCAATACCTTGCTTACAGAGAATTAAAGACAGCCATTAAATTAAATAAAGCACGATCTGGGTCTGCAGTGATGCTGGATGTTAATTCCGGTGAAGTTCTGGCGATCGTTAATCAGCCTTCATATAATCCAAATAATCGTAGAAAGTTACGTAGCTCGCAATACCGTAATCGTGCGGTGACAGATGTATTTGAGCCAGGTTCAACCATCAAGCCTTTTACAATTGCAACGGCGTTGGAAAGTAAAAAATATACACCCTCTACTCGTATTGATACATCACCTGGCCGTTTAAAGATTGGCCGTAACACTATTCGTGACCATAAGAATTATGGTGAGATTGATGTAACACGTGTTATCACCAAATCCAGTAACGTTGGTGCAAGTAAAATCGCTCTGTCGCTGGATGCGGAAAAAATCTGGTCGATGTTTAATCGAGTTGGTTTTGGTAGCGTAACTGCAAGTGGTTTTCCAGGTGAGTCGGCTGGATTAATGAGCCACTATTCCAGGTGGCATAAAATCGAGCGCGCAACCTTGTCGTTTGGTTATGGTTTGTCTGTTACCCCTCTGCAGCTGGCGCATGCTTATAGCATCCTTGCATCAGATGGTATTTCACGCCCGGTTTCATTTATCAAGACAGATGCAGAAGTTGCAGGTGAGCAGGTATTGCCTGCTCGTGTTGCCAGGCAGGTTCAAAAGATGATGAAGACAGTTGTGAGTGCTGAGGGTACAGGCCTGCTCGCTGATGTGTATGGATATCAAGTTGCTGGAAAGACAGGAACAATTCATAAGTCAACGGCAGGTGGTTATGCAAATGATCGTTACATAGCTGTTTTTGCTGGTATGGCGCCAGCATCGAATCCGCGACTGGTATTGGTTGTCATGATAAACGACCCGGCGGGCGAGAAGTATTATGGAGGGCAAGTGGCTGCCCCTGTTTTCTCAAAAGTAATGTCAGGTGCATTGAGGCTGATGGATATTGCGCCGGATAATCTTCCTGTTTTGCAGACGCATCTTAAAACGCAGAAGGATCGATCATGACGGAAAATATCCAGATGCATGATTTATCTCGTTTGAGTTATTTGCTGGAAGGTTTTGCAGACATTGATCAGCAAATGGATTGCCATATCAATGCTTTGTCATTGGATAGCCGAAATGTAGAACAAGGCGATTTGTTTTTTGCCTGTGCAGGTACTCAGGGGCATGGGCTGGATTACATCAATCAGGTATGTGACAGCGGTGCGGCAGCTATTGCCTGGGAGCCGACGGAAGAATATCGCGAGGTTCCTTTATTGAAAAAAAATATTCCGGTGATTGCAGTTAAAAATCTCGCGCATCAGGTTGGTATTATTGCTGACCGTTTTTATGGTCGACCATCCAGAGACTTATGTGTTATCGGAATTACCGGCACGGATGGAAAAACATCATGTAGTCATTTTCTTGCATCGGCATTAAGTATTAAGGATGTCAAGGTAGGGGTTATAGGGACCATTGGTTATGGTGCTTTCGGTAAGTTAAGTGAAGCCAGTCATACTACACCTGATGTGATAAGTGTTCATCGGCTTTTACATGAGATGCGTGAATCGGGTATGCAATATGTTGTTATAGAGGTTTCTTCGCATGGTCTGGATCAAGGGCGTGTGAATGGCGTGTTATTTGATGTGGCTGTTTTGACTAATGTGAGTCGGGATCACCTGGATTATCACGGTGATCAGGCATCATATGCGAAAGCAAAAGAAAAATTATTTCATGTGCCTGGTTTGGCATGTGCAGTAATTAATCGTGATGATAACTTTGGTCGTCAGTGGCTTTCAACTTTGCCAGATAATCGGGCGACTATCTCTTATGGAGAAAGCAAAACTACATCTCAATACGCCGTTACTATCTCAAATATTCAGTTAACCGAGAAAGGAATTAACTGGCATGCCAGTAGTTCATGGGGAAAAGCTGATTTCAGTCACTCCTTGTATGGAGCTTTTAATGTTTACAATCTTGCGGCTACGTTATCTGTATTGGGGTATCTTGGCATTTCATGGAACAAGATATGTGATCGACTGCAAGCAATGAATACAGTGCCGGGTCGCATGGAGCTTTGCCGCGTTCCTGAGAATGATTCGGTGCCAGCAGTAATGATTGATTTTGCACATACTCCAGAGGCGCTAGAGCAGGTTTTATTGTCACTTGGAAAGCATGGTTTTGGTCGCATCTGGTGTGTTTTTGGTTGTGGAGGTGATCGCGATAAAGGTAAGCGTTCGTTAATGGGGCAGATAGCAGAACAGTATGCTGATGAAGTTATTCTGACGAACGACAATCCTCGTACCGAATCGGCTGAACAAATTATTAATGATATTTTATCGGGTCTTGAAAATCCTGCTGTTGTACACATAGAAAGCGATCGGGAAAATGCAATTGAGTGGGCAATAGCATCTGCAATGCCGCATGACATCGTGCTGGTGGCAGGGAAAGGGCATGAGTCATATCAGCTGATCGGGGATGAAAAAAGACCTTTCAGCGATCGTGACATTATCATGGCAAATTTAAAAAAGGTTGTTCACTAATGCAGTTAACGTTATCTGAAGTGGCCAATGAGTTGCGTGTACAGCATCTTGGTGATGATGTGTCTTTCTCAAGGGTTAGTACGGATACTCGTTCTATCACAAAAGGTGATTTGTATGTGGCATTGCAAGGTGAGAATTTTGATGGCCATGATTTTTTGCAACAAGCGCAAGATTCCGGAGCAGTTGCTGCGATGGTTAACAGACAATTAAAAATGATGTTGCCCATATTGAAAGTACAGGATACGCGGCTGGGTCTGGGTCAGTTGTCTGCCTTATGGCGCGCTCGTTTTACTATTCCATGCATTGCTGTTACCGGGAGTAATGGCAAAACAACAGTCAAGGAAATGCTTGGCGCAATTTTATCGAAAAAAGGCAATGTTTTAGCAACGATAGGTAATTTGAATAATGAAATTGGTGTGCCACTGACTTTGTTGCGATTACAGGATCATCATCAATCAGCGGTGATTGAGATGGGGGCAAATCATGCGGGTGAAATTCAGTATTTGAGTAATCTTGTACGACCTGACGTAGCGATAATTACCAATGCGGGCCCTGCGCACCTTGAAGGTTTTGGAAGTGTTGATGGTGTAGCGAATGCAAAAGGTGAGATTTTTTCAAGTTTGAATATGAATGGAACGGCGGTGATAAATCAGGATGATAAGTATGCCCCGTTATGGAAAGAGCTCTCGGGCAGTCGAAAAATTATCAGTTTTGGTGTTGAGCAAGCAGCAGATGTATCTGCGACATGGGAACAGAAAAATAATTGCCTACAGTTGTCTATGCATACGCCGGTTGGTGAATGTGAAGTCCTGCTTCATTTGCCAGGACAGCATAATGTGATGAATGCACTGGCAGCAACTGCTGCGGCTATTGCAGTCGGAGTTGATTTGTCATTGATCGTGGAAGGGCTTGAAAGTATCAATCCTGTTGCAGGTAGATTGCAAATGCAGACTGGTCTGCAGGGCATGCAAATATTAAATGACACCTATAATGCTAACCCTTTCTCATTTGAAGCGGCGCTGGATGTAATGACTCACATGCAAGGAGAAAAATGGTTGGCTTTGGGAGACATGGGTGAGTTAGGCCCTGATGCAATTGATATGCACCGGGCATGTGGTGAGCTTGCACGTAAAAAAGGCATTCAAAAATTATATGCGATAGGCGAACTGGCCAGCTATGCAGTTGAGGCTTTTGGAGAAGCGGGTGTCTGCTGTGAAAGTTTATCCTCTATGGCTGACCAAATAAAAAAAGACTGGCTGGCAGAAGGTGTTTTATTGATAAAAGGTTCGCGTCTCATGCATATGGAGCAGCTCGTGAGTGAACTGCAACCACAAGGTGAGATGGAATGATTATTTATCTGGCTGAATACTTTGAGCAATTTCACAGCGGTTTTAATGTATTTCAATATATTACGTTGCGCGCTGTAATGGCAGTCATTACTGCTCTGGTTATTTCGTTCATTGTCGGGCCTTATATGATTCGTAAACTAAATCGTTATAGCATTGGCCAGGTGATACGTGATGATGGCCCTGAAACGCATTTAAAGAAAGCGGGTACACCCACAATGGGTGGGGCGTTAATTCTTGTTTCGGTATCGATAACAACATTGTTATGGGGGCGACTGGATAATCGTTATATCTGGGTGGTATTGATCACGACGTTATTATTTGGTGTCGTAGGATGGATTGATGATTATCGCAAGCTGGTTTTGCAGGACCCAAAAGGCCTGTCTTCACGTTACAAGTATTTATGGCAATCTGTGATTGGCCTTGCAGTAGCTATTTATTTATATATGACAGCGACATCTCCGGCAGAAACACAACTGGTTATTCCTTTTCTTAAAGATGTTTATCCGCAAATGGGATGGCTGTTTATTCCTTTTGTTTATCTGGTCATCGTTGGCAGTAGTAATGCGGTGAATCTGACGGATGGTCTTGATGGCCTTGCCGTGATGCCAACAGTGCTTGTCTGTGGAGCGTTGGGTTTGTTTGCTTATCTGACAGGCCATGCAGGGTTTGCTCAATATTTATCTATACCTTATCTGTCAGGAGTAGGTGAGATAACAATATTTTGCGGTGCTTTGGTAGGTGCAGGTTTAGGGTTTCTGTGGTTTAACGCTTACCCCGCAATGGTGTTTATGGGAGATGTCGGTGCGCTGGCTTTGGGTGCAGCACTTGGCGTAATAGCCGTAGTCGTAAGACAGGAACTGGTGTTAGTGATTATGGGTGGCGTCTTTGTCATGGAGACAGTATCAGTTATTTTACAAGTTGCATCTTATAAGTTGACAGGAAAAAGGATTTTCAGAATGGCGCCGTTACATCATCATTTTGAATTAAAAGGCTGGCCAGAACCAAGAGTGATCGTTCGGTTCTGGATCATTACCGTTATTCTGGTAATGATCGGATTATCAACCCTGAAATTAAGATAAGCATATGTTTTCAAGTGGAGCAGCAGTTGCGGCAATGGTAGTAGATAAGCAAAGGATACTTATTGTTGGTCTGGGTAAGACAGGGTTGTCATGCGCCCGTTATTTATCTGCACAGGGTATTGAAGTGGCTGTCATTGATAGTCGGGAAAACCCGCCTGAATTGAAGCAATTACAACAAGAGCTTCCCGGGGTTGCTGTTTTTACCGGGGGGTTTGATCAGAAGGTTTTTGATAGTGCTGATGAGCTAATTGTAAGCCCGGGTATTTCACTTAAAAACCCTGTTATTGAATCGGCAGTATTACAGGGTAAGAAAATTCTTGGTGATGTTGAGTTATTCGCACAGCAGGCCAAAGCACCCGTAATGGTTGTGACGGGATCGAATGGAAAAACCACAGTTACAAGTTTGCTGAATGTTATGGCCAGAGAAGCGGGTAAGGATATTCGTGTAGGTGGCAATATAGGTAAGCCTGTACTTGAACTACTTGAGGATTCAGAGCCGGCATTATATTTACTGGAGTTATCCAGTTTTCAACTTGAATATACATCTTCACTGAATGCTTTTGTATCAACGGTATTAAATATTTCAGAAGACCATATGGATCGTTATTCAGGTGTAAATGATTACATGCAGGCGAAAAAGCGAGTGTTCAGGGGTGATGGAATGATGGTTTTAAATCGTGACGACGCGCAGGTCATGATGATGAAAGAACCAATGAGAAAAATCATAAGCTTTGGTTTGCAAGAGCCGGAAGAAAATCAATATGGTATACGAAATATAAATAACGAATGCTGGTTATGTCGTGGTAATGAAACCTTGCTTAAGGCCAGTTCTCTGAAAATACCGGGCTTGCATAATATCTCCAATACATTGGCAGCATTTGCCATGGGAGAGGTTGCGGGATTTCCCCTGGCAGATATGCGAAGGGCCGCAGAAGGGTTTCAGGGGCTGGCCCATAGAACACAATTCATTAAAGAAATCGATAACGTTCGCTGGTTTAATGACTCCAAGGGCACGAATGTCGGCGCCACAGTGGCTGCACTGAAAGGCATGCCTGGCAAGGTTGTGCTGATTGCAGGCGGTGAAAGTAAAGGGGCTGATTTCAGTGAATTGAAATTGGTTGTTAATAAAAAAGCAAGAGCCGTTGTGTTGATTGGAAAAGATGCAAAACTGATTGAGCAGGCATTGACAGGCGATGTAACAATTCTTCATGCAAGTGATATGCAGGATGCAGTGAATATGGCACGAGAGCAGGCCAGGCCAGGTGATGATGTTATTTTATCGCCAGCTTGTGCAAGTTTTGATATGTATGAAAATTATGAGCAGCGTGGAAATGTATTTTCAGAAATTGTAAGGAGGCTGGCATGAGTCATTCTCAAGCTGTTTCCGGGTCAATGGATCTGGCGTTACTGAAAAATAAAAACTGGGATATGGTGTTGCTGCTGGTGACAGCTGCAATACTGGGTTTGGGATTGGTCATGGTGATGTCAGCTTCAATTCCAATAGCAGAAAAACGTTTGGGCCAATCATTTTTTTATTTTTCACGTCAGGCCGTGTTTATTGTATTGGGTATTTTAGCCAGCCTTGTCGTATCACGAATACCAATGAAATATTGGCAGCAAGCAGGCCCGGTTATGTTATTACTGGGTTTTATACTACTTGTTCTGGTTGTGCTGCCTGGTGTGGGTAAGCAAGTAAATGGAAGTATGCGCTGGTTACCCCTGGGTTTTATTAATCTCCAGGTTTCAGAGATGGTGAAACTGATGATGTTTATTTACCTTGCAGGTTATCTGGTCAGGCGTGGAGAGGAAGTCAGAACAACTATCAGGGGATTTATGAAGCCGATGATAGTGTTATCTGTTGCGGTAGTGTTGTTGTTACTGGAGCCGGATTTTGGTGCAGCGGCCGTTATGTTGGCCACGGCATTGGGCATGATGTACATGGCCGGTGTTGGGTTATTCAAGTTTTTTACATTGTTGTCTGTAACTGCAGGTGCTATGGCATTACTGGCATTAGTTTCACCTTACCGTTTACAGCGTCTCCTTAGCTTTAAAAACCCATGGGAAGATCCGTATGACAGTGGCTTTCAATTAACCCAGTCACTCATCGCATTCGGGAGGGGTGAATGGTTTGGTGTTGGCCTTGGTGGAAGTGTCCAGAAACTGTTTTATTTACCAGAAACGCACACAGACTTTTTATATGCAATTCTGGCTGAAGAGCTGGGTTTGTTGGGTGCAATGGTGGTTATTCTGTTATTTGCAGTTCTGGTCTGGCGGGCATTTTTAATTGGAGCGCACGCCACTCGTGAAAAACAATATTTTTCAGCTTATCTTGCATATGCAATTGGCATCTGGATTGGCTTGCAGGCATTCATTAACATCGGTGTGAACATGGGCGTATTGCCGACTAAAGGCCTGACGTTACCGTTAATGAGTTATGGCGGTAGTAGTATTGTTGTGACTCTGGTCGCAATAGGTATGTTGATGCGTATCGGTAATGAGGCGGCTAACCCCGATCAAAACCAGTTATGGAAAAAAAGAAAGGGAGTTGCTAAATGACCCCTGTTGAGAATTCCATGCAGAATCAAACTGTACTTATTATGGCAGGCGGAACAGGCGGCCATGTATTCCCTGCGCTTGCGGTAGCAAAGGAATTTTTATCTCGAAATATCTCAGTTGTCTGGTTAGGTACACATCAGGGTATTGAAGCACAAGTTATTCCAGAAGCAGGGATACCCATTGAGTGGGTCAGTGTTTCCGGTCTTCGGGGGAAGGGGCTGGTGCGTTTGATCAAGGCACCTTTTATGATGGCTTTAGCAACGTGGCAATGTTTTCGTATTTTAATGAGAGTTAAACCACGTGTTGTACTTGGTATGGGTGGCTTTGTTACAGGCCCCGGAGGCGTAGTCGCAAAATTAATGGCCAGGCCTTTGTGTATACATGAGCAAAATGCGATTGCGGGTATGACCAACCGTTATTTATCACGGCTGGCTAATAAAGTTATGCAGGCATTTCCTACCGGATTTCCGGCTAACGTGAATGCATTAGTGACAGGCAATCCGGTACGAGAAAAAATTACCGCATTACCTGCGCCTGAGTTAAGAATGCGAGGCCGTGAAGGTGTAATAAGATTGCTGGTGCTCGGAGGAAGTCTGGGTGCTCAGGCATTGAATGAGATAATTCCTCAGGCGTTGAGTCATTTTCCAGAATCCGAAAGACCTCTTGTAAAACACCAGACAGGGAAGAAAAATTATGAGCAGGCTGTTGAATGTTACCAACAGGCAGGTATTAAGCAAGGTGTTGAAATACTATCGTTTATAGAAGACATGGCAGATGTTTATGCCTGGGCAGATTTTGTTATTTGTCGAGCAGGTGCTTTAACTGTTTCAGAATTGAGTGCCGCTGGTTTGGGTTCGTTGCTTGTTCCATATCCTTATGCTGTCGATGACCATCAGACAAAAAATGCACAGTTTCTAGTCGATGCGGGGGCAGGGTATCTTGTCAGTCAAAAAGACCTGAATGTAGATCATCTTTATTCCTTGTTGCAGTCGTTAAATAAAGACAGAAACAAACTTGTATCTATGGCTCAGTCAGCACGACGGTTGGCGCAGGCGGATGCAGCTAACAGAGTAGCCGATCAATGTTGCGAAGCAGGGGGTTTGATATGACCGAAAAGGTCAGACCAAAAGTCATGTGTGACATGCAGGATCCGATGGGCCGTATGCAGCGGATACATTTTGTCGGTATTGGCGGTGCGGGTATGAGTGGTATTGCCGAGGTGCTGATTAACCTGGGTTATCAAGTGTCGGGTTCTGATATTGCAGAAAATATGGTGACACGGCGCCTTCAGAATATGGGGGCTAAAATTGTTATTGGCCATAGTGGAAAAAATGTTGAAACGGCTGATGTAATGGTTGTTTCTACAGCCATCAGTGAAACCAATGCCGAGGTGGTGAGAGCTAACGAGTTACGCATACCGGTAATTCCCAGAGCGGAAATGCTCGCAGAACTCATGCGGTTTCGATATGGGATAGCCATTGCAGGGACTCATGGCAAGACAACAACAACGAGCCTTGTCGCAAGTGTGTTGGCAGAAGGAGAACTGGATCCAACGTTTGTTATAGGCGGCAAGCTGAACAGTACCGGCACACATGCCCGTTTGGGTGAGAGCCGTTATCTGGTGGCTGAGGCAGACGAAAGCGATGCGTCATTTTTATATCTGCAACCGATGATAGCAGTGGTGACCAATATTGATGCTGATCACCTTGAAACCTATGGCGGTGATTTTGATCGCTTGCATGCCACTTTTCTTGAATTCCTTCATCATCTTCCATTTTACGGGCAGGCCATTGTGTGTGTTGATGATGATGATGTTCGTCGACTGCTTCCTGATCTTACTCGGCCCACTATTACATATGGTTTAAGTGAAGATGCAGATTTGCGCGCGGTTAATATAGAACAGAAAGGGCATCAAACACATTTTGATGTTCTTTTTTCAGAAAATAAATCGGGGTTCAGGGTGACGCTTAATATGCCCGGTAAACATAACATACTAAACGCACTGGCAGCCATTGCGGTTGCACATGATCTTGGCGTAAGTGAAGAAAAGATCCAGTCGGCACTTCAGAAGTTTCAAGGTATTGGCAGACGTTTTCAGAGTTATGGCGAAATTCCGATAGAGAACGGAAGCATATTGCTAGTGGATGACTATGGTCATCATCCAAGTGAAGTCGCTGCAACGATCGATGCTATTCATCAAGGCTGGCCTGATCGTCGTCTGGTTATTATTTTTCAACCACATCGTTACACCCGTACACGGGATCTGTTTGATGATTTTGTGCATATATTGTCCAGCGTTGATGTGCTGGTATTACTGGAAGTGTATTCAGCAGGTGAGGATGTCATTGCCGGGGCTGACGGTCGCGCGCTAACGTCTGCTATCAGAGCGCGTGGGCAGGTTGAACCGGTTTTTGTGGAGCATGTAGATGAGGTGTTTGAAGTTGTTCCCGGGTTACTTCGTGATAACGATATATTACTAACGCTGGGTGCCGGAAATGTTGGTGTGATAGCACCTGAGTTATTAAAAACACTGGGGGTTGTCAATGCAAAGGTCTGAAATAAAACAGTTGAGATTTGGTTGCGGTGCTTCATTACAAAGTGCATTTGTAACCCGAAGCCGTCATTGGAAAAAATCGGTGATGACTGAAACAAAACCGGGTTTATCAATGTATGCAGATAAAAAAAATAAAAATGGCGTTTTAAAAGGATGATGACTCAGCTTGTGAATAATCAGATTTCAGGCGAACTATTGCACAATGAAGTAATGGCTCGATATACCAGCTGGAGAGTAGGTGGGCCGGCTGAGCGAATGTATAAACCTGCAGGTTTGAATGACCTGATGTTGTTTTTGCAAGGACTGCCGGAAAGTGAGCCTGTTTTCTGGTTAGGGTTGGGTAGCAATATTCTTGTTCGGGATGGCGGCATACGTGGGACAGTAATTGCAACACAAGGGTCATTGGCTGGGTTGGAAATAATGAAAGATGGGTGCGTGCGTGCAGAAGCAGGTGTTACCTGTGCAAAAGTAGCACGGTTCTGTAGTAGTCATGCATTGTCTGAAGCAGAATTTCTTGCAGGTATCCCCGGAACAATGGGCGGTGCTCTGGCAATGAATGCTGGTGCCTTTGGTGGCGAAACCTGGTCAATGGTTGAATCAGTAGAGATGCTGGATAGACAAGGGCGTTTGCATATCAGGAATAAAAATGAATTCGAGATTGCTTATCGTAAGGTGTCAGGCCCGAAAGATGAGTGGTTTGTAGCCGCACATTTAAGATTAAAAAAAGATGAAAAAGAAGAAAAGAATATTAAAAAAGATATAAAAGCATTGCTTGAAGAGCGAAATAAAAAACAGCCCGTTGGTTTGCCTAGTTGCGGTTCGGTATTTCGCAATCCCGAGAATGGATACGCAGCTGAGTTGATAGAAAAAACCGGATTGAAAGGGCTATGCGAAGGAAATGCCTGTGTATCAGAAAAACACGCCAATTTCATTATTAATACGGGCGGAGCAACGGCATTGGATATTGAAAAATTGATAAAAAAAGTATCAGCAAGCGTACAGGAACAGCAGGGTGTTTTATTGGAAAAAGAAGTGCATATAGTGGGTGAATTTATTAACGCTGGAGACAATGAATAGAAATGGCACTTACCGCAACAAAAAGTGATTTTCAGCCAGTCAGTCATTCCGGTGATTTTGGCCATGTCGCAGTGTTGATGGGTGGTTTGTCCGCTGAAAGAGAAATTTCACTAAAAAGTGGAAGTGCAGTATTGGCGGCACTAAAAAATAAAGGCGTTGATGCAGTTGCTGTAGACGTTGATGAAAATATTGTAAGCACAATAGAAAAAAATAACTTTGATCGTGTGTTTATTATTTTACATGGGCGAGGTGGTGAAGATGGCGTCATGCAGGCAGCAATGGAAGTCCTGGGTTTGCCTTACACAGGAAGCGGAATATTAGGTTCAGCCCTGAGTATGGATAAGTTGAGGACCAAGCAGGTTTGGACAGGTGCGGGATTACCAACACCTGCCTATGAAAAACTTGATGAAAATAGTGATTTCGGGAAAATTGCTGAACGATTAGGGCTGCCATTAATTGTTAAACCATCACGTGAAGGCTCAAGTATCGGCATGAGTAAAGTCGATCAGTTACCCGATCTGAAACTGGCATGGGAAAAAGCAGCTGAATACGATAATGATGTCATTGCAGAGAAATGGATAGAAGGAGAGGAATACACCGTCGCTATATTGCAGCAGCAATCGTTACCCATGATTCGTTTGCAAACACCGAATGCATTTTATGATTATGAAGCCAAGTATGAATCGAATGCCACTTCATATTATTGCCCTTGTGGCCTTGATGCAGCAAAGGAAAATGAATTACAACATCTGGCAATGGAGGCATTCGACGTTGTTGGCGCGAGTGGTTGGGGCAGGATTGATTTTATGCTCGATGCATCAGGCAGTCCATGGTTGATTGAAGCCAATACGATACCCGGGATGACAGATCATAGCCTGGTACCAATGGCGGCAAAGGCTGCGGGAATGAATTTTGATGATTTAGTCTGGAAAATACTGGAAACAAGCTGTGAGTAAGCGAATAAATAAAAACAGACGAAAGGAAGAGTTGCGTCAAGGAAGGCGAAAAGTTATACGCATGTTCGTTGCGGTGTTGTTATTTATTGCTGTCGGGGCATTGGGTGTAGTTGGTTATTTAAAAATGGCTGATACTGATTATTTGCCTATTCGTTTTGTAAAGGTTAATGGCGATTTTAAATATCTTAATGCTGGCGAATTAAAAAAGATATTAAACAAGGAATTGAACAAGAGTTTTTTTAATGTCGATATTGATGAAATACAAATGTCAGTGAAGCAAGTGCCATGGGTGGACCAGGTGGTAGTGCACCGAAGCTGGCCTGATACATTGGTTATTAATATTGTTGAGCAGCGGCCTTTAGCTCGATGGAATGATAGTGGGTACGTTAATTTACGCGGTGAATGGTTTTTGGCAGAACAGAAAAAAACAAATGGACAATGGCCTGTGCTGGAAGGACCAAAAGGTTCGGAATATTTTTTATCAAAAGAATATTTACAGGTTAGTAATCAATTAAAAAAATTGGGTTTAAGCGTAAAAAAATTAACGGTTAATCATAGAAGGTCATGGAAGCTGAATCTGGATAATGGTTTAAATATCGAGTTGGGCAGGATGCAGGTGAAATTGCGGTTGCAAAGATTTTTAAATGTTTACCGGAAGGTGATTGCCAAACAGTTACAAAAAATAGAGAGAGTTGATATGCGTTACACAAATGGTTTTGCAGTGAAGTGGAAAGCTGAATCTGACAAATCAGATAATAAAAAAGAGGTGCGTAATAATGTCTAAAAAGCCAGAACGAAATCTGATAGTGGGTCTGGATATTGGAACCTCGAAAGTTGTAGCCATTGTTGGAGAGGTTAATAACGAAGATGAGATTGACATCATTGGGCTTGGTTCCCATCCTTCCAGAGGGTTAAAGAAAGGCGTCGTGGTTAATATCGAATCAACTGTTCAGTCTATACAGCGTGCTGTGGAAGAAGCAGAACTCATGGCGGGTTGCCAGATACATTCTGTTTACGCAGGAATAGCCGGGAGCCATATCCGTAGCCTTAATTCACATGGCATTGTCGCTATTCGGGATAAGGAAGTTATGCCCGCCGATGTTGATCGCGTGATTGATGCAGCGCGTGCTGTTGCGATTCCTGCTGACCAGAGAATATTACATATCATTCCGCAGGAGTTTCTGATTGATAACCAGGAAGGAATACAGGAACCTGTCGGTATGTCAGGCGTTCGTCTGGAAGCCAAGGTGCATATGATTACCGGTGCGGTTAGTGCTGCACAAAATATTGTCAAGTGTGTGCGTCGCTGCGGTCTTGAAGTCGACGATATTATTCTTGAGCAAATGGCATCCAGTTATTCTGTGTTGACAGAAGATGAGAAAGAGCTGGGTGTCTGTATGGTAGACATTGGTGGGGGTACAACTGACATAGCTGTCTTTACCGAAGGTTCTATTCGGCATACGGCAGTTATTCCGATTGCTGGAGATCAGGTAACGAACGATATCGCGGTTGCGTTACGGACACCAACGCAATATGCCGAAGAAATTAAAATTAAATATGCCTGCGCATTACGCCAGTTAGCCAGCCCGGATGAAACCATTGAAGTTCCCAGTGTGGGTGATCGTCCTCCTCGCAGGTTGGCGAGACAAACACTGGCAGAAGTTGTTGAACCTCGTTATGAAGAATTGATGACGCTGGTGCAGGCAGAATTAAGGCGCAGCGGGTTTGAGGATTTGATAGCTGCGGGTATTGTTTTAACAGGTGGCAGTTCAAAAATGGAAGGTCTGATCGACCTTGCAGAAGAAATTTTTCATATCCCGGTTCGTTTAGGTAACCCACAGTACGTTATGGGTCTGGTTGATGTGGTTCGCAACCCGATTTATGCAACGGGTGTTGGCTTGCTTTTGTTTGGTCAAAAAAATAGTGAGCAACGGTTGTCAGACATGCCTGTTGGCGCAGGTGTTAAAGGAGTTTGGGCAAGAATGAAGAGTTGGTTTCAAGGTAATTTCTAGCGTTCTTTGTTATGACTTAAAGGAAGTCGTGCAAGGTTCTCTATGCAATATGGAATGTTACAGATTGATTTTATTTTTTAATTTTTTTAAAAAGTCTTAATTGACTTAGGAGGGGTGTAAAATGTTTGAACTAATGGATTCATTTAGTGAAAACGCAGTAATAAAGGTAGTGGGCGTTGGTGGTGGCGGTGGTAATGCCATACAGCATATGGTGAAGGCAGGCATAGATGGCGTTGACTTTATTTGTCTGAATACAGATGCACAGGCACTCACAAATACACAGGCAAAAACCACATTACAGATCGGTGGAAATATAACCAAAGGTTTGGGTGCAGGAGCTAACCCTGAGATTGGCCGGCAGGCTGCAATTGAAGATCGTGAACGTATAATGGAAGTGATACAAGGTTCTGATATGTTGTTCATCACAGCCGGAATGGGTGGTGGAACCGGTACAGGCGCTGCGCCGATTGTTGCCCAGATCGCCAAGGAGCTGGGTATACTTACTGTTGCTGTTGTCACTAAACCATTTGGTTTTGAAGGTAACAAGCGTATGGGGTCAGCAAATGAAGGTATCAAGGAGTTGTCCAAAAATGTTGACTCACTGATTACGATTCCAAATGAGAAATTACTGGAAGTGTTGGGTGATAGCATCAGTTTACTGGATGCGTTCAAGTCAGCAAATGATGTACTGATGGGTGCGGTTCAGGGTATTGCCGAGCTGATAACGCGTTCGGGTTTGATCAATGTCGATTTCGCAGATGTAAGAACAGTTATGTCCGAAATGGGTATGGCAATGATGGGTAGCGGTGTTGCATCCGGGGCAGATCGAGCACGCGAAGCAGCTGAAGCGGCTATTTCAAGTCCACTGCTGGAGGATATTGATCTGACAGGTGCGCGTGGAATTCTGGTTAATGTTACTGCCGGGCTTGATATGACGATTGGTGAGTTTAAGGAAGTGGGTATGGCGATCAGGGAATTTGCTTCTGACGAGGCAAATGTTGTGGTCGGTACTGTTATTGACCCTGCTTTGTCTGATGAACTACGTGTAACAGTTGTTGCAACAGGTATAGGCAGCAGTTCAGTTATAATGAAGGAGCCACCTGTAAAAATTATTCATCGCAATAATTCTGGCGAAGTAGATTATGGTGAGCTTGACCGCCCTACAATTATCCGTAACCGTGTATCCGGTAGCGATACAGTACCGGCCATGACGGAATCAGATATGGAATACCTTGACGTACCTGCCTTTTTAAGAAAACAGGCTGATTAGGTAAGTCATTGATAAATAGACCATCCAGAGGCCCCTCCCTCTGGATGGTCTGTCTATTTCTGTTTTTTTTGAATTTCAGGGATGGTTTTTTGTAGATTATGATTAATGTTTGTTAAATATGAACAGCATCACTTTTCACAAAAGTGTGGTTATGTTAGTATCCAACTCCTTGTCAGTATTGAAAATACTGATATTTGAGGTGAGTCAGAATAATGATTAAACAAAGAACATTAAAAAATGTCATACGCGCCACGGGTGTTGGCTTGCATACGGGCAAAAAGGTTTATTTGACCTTACGACCTGCCGTCGCTAATACAGGCATTATTTTCAGGCGTGTTGATCTTGAAAATCCTGTCGAAATCAAGGCTAGTCCTGAAAATGTTGGTGATACTCGCTTATCTACCAGTCTTGTAAAAGGCGATGTCAGAATTTCTACAGTAGAACATTTACTTTCAGCCATGGCGGGTCTGGGTATTGATAACGCCTATGTGGATGTTAGTGCTCCTGAAGTTCCTATTATGGACGGCAGTGCTGGCCCATTCGTTTTTTTGATCCAGTCTGCCGGTATAGTTGAACAGGATGCTGCAAAACGGTTTATTCGCATCAAGAAAACTATCAAGGTACAGGAAGATGACAAGTGGGCGCAGTTTGACCCGTTTGAAGGCTTTAAAGTTGGCTTTTCCATTGAATTTGATCACCCTGCTTTTAAATCCAAAGAGCAGACTGCCGAGGTTGATTTTTCAACAACTTCTTTTGTTAAAGAAGTCAGCCGCGCACGGACTTTTGGTTTTATGAAAGACATCGAAGCGTTGCGTGAACGAGAACTGGCATTAGGCGGAAGCCTGGATAACGCCATTGTTGTAGATGATTATCGTGTATTGAACGAAGATGGCCTGCGTTATGAAGATGAATTTGTTAAACATAAAATTCTTGATGCTATAGGTGATCTTTACTTGCTGGGGCATAGCCTGATCGGGGCTTTTAGTGGTTACAAATCAGGGCATGCACTTAATAACCGCTTATTGTGTGCATTGGTGGCAAATGAGGCATCATGGGAAGAAGTTACATTTGACGATGTTGAAGACGCACCGATACTATATATGCAGCCAATACAAACAACGTAAAATTGTGCGTAGTTTGATTGATGAAAAGGGCGTATTTTGTACGCCTTTTTTATTGCGTTAGAGATTTAAAATATTTTTTTAACGCAGAGGCGCAAAGATTTTTATGCGTGATTATTTTAAAGCTATTCAGCTTACCCGTTTCTGTTTAACGTATTTAACGCCAAGTAGGAATTCATAAGGCATATTATCTTTTTTGAGGTCGGTTTTTGCTTAACCGGTTTAGTGCGTCTTTTAGATCAGATTCTTCCATTTCATTTGCCATAGATTGAAGATGCGACCGTGTGTCATCAGATAAAACAGGTCTGCGCGCAGGTTTTTTTGATGAATCGTCCTGATGTTTTTTTTTTGGGTAAACCTTGATCTTGATACTGTTAATTTGCAGGGGGTAATTCTGTCTGAACGTCTCTTCAATCATTGGTAGAATGAATCTTAGTTTGGAATGTATGGCCGGACTTTCGACCATTAGGGTTAATTCCATATTACTAATGTTTAGGGGAAAACAGTGATTTTTTATCCCATCCGGCAGGTTTTTTTGTAAAAAAATTTCAATATTTGCCAACTCAGACATGTTTTTTCGCACGGATTCGGGCACTAACTTATTGTTTTTCAGTAGTTTAGATAGTTTTTTAAATTTAAGTTTAAACATCTTTCGCCGATACGCTGTATATATTAAGATAATAAGTTCCCGTTAGTACTCGAAAGTACAGGAAAAAAAACGAAATGGATATAATCCTGTTTGGCAAATGTTATAAAAAACCATTATGCCTTCAATTAAATCAGCCAAGCTGTTATATCAGTATTTTGGCATTTTTTCTCGTGTTTGCGAGCGCTATTTTTGCATCCGGATACTGGTTTGCCCAGACACCCGGGGTCGGGAATCTTGATCCAAAAATTGTTCAGCAATGGAAAAAGACTGTCGAAGGGCAGCAGCTTGCATTGCTGGAAGCAAAACAGGATGCGCAGGCACATCTTGATGCATTATCTCAAAGACTCGGACAGCTGCAAGCTCATATATACAGAGTGAATGCTTTAGGTCGCCGTTTAACAAAAATGGCTAAACTGGATAAAGGCGAATTTAACTTTGACCAAACACCTGCCGTAGGTGGCCCTGTTAGTGACCTGGAATTATCAGCAAGAAAATTACCTGATGTAGTAACGGCAATGGATAAGCTAAATGTTCAGTTACAAGATCGTGAGAATCAGCTAAGTGTCCTTGAATCCATGTTATTACATGGTGACTTACAAAAAAATGCACTTTTAACCGGGCGTCCTATCAAGAAAGGCTGGATGTCATCGTTTTACGGAATAAGGAATGATCCTTTTACTGGTAAGAGAGATTTCCATAAAGGGATTGATTTTGCCGGGAAAAATGGTTCCGACATTATTTCTGTTGCTGCAGGTGTCGTTACCTGGTCCGGTGACCGTTATGGATATGGAACAATGGTCGAGATCGATCACGGTAGTGGATATTCTACAAAATATGCCCATAACTCGGAAAATCTGGTAAAGCTGGGTGATAAGATTACAAAAGGCCAGGTTATCGCTAAAATGGGAAGCAGTGGTCGTTCAACCGGGCCTCATGTGCATTTTGAAGTAGTTAGAAATAATCGAGTAGTTGATCCACTTAAACATTTGCGTGCTGCTAAATAAGCCCGGATTTACCAAACAAATTCATTCTGGAATGCTCCTCCTGGAGTATTTTTTTGTTTAACAATAAATTATGTTATCTAATCCCCTTATTTTTAGACGAATAATGAACTTAAGTCTGCGAAAATGTTCCAGATAAGTTATTATTGTAGATTCATTTTTTCAACATTAACTATAAAAATCATCACATCATGGTTACAAAAGTATTCAGAAAAGTTTTTGGAAGTCGGAATGACCGGTATTTAAAACAGACCGGAAAGACTGTCATTAAAATCAATAAGTTAGAAGAGTCCGTCAGTGATTTGAGTGATGCTGACTTGCAGGCAAAAACAGCCGAGTTCAAGCAACGGTTTGAAAACGGCGAATCACTGGATGATTTAATGCCAGAAGCATTTGCTGTGTGTCGAGAGGCTGGCAAGCGCGTGCTGAATATGCGTCATTTTGACGAGCAGTTGATCGGTGGCATTGTCTTGCACGAAGGTAAAATAGCGGAGATGAGAACCGGTGAGGGTAAAACACTGGTGGCTACATTGCCGTGTTACCTGAATGCATTGAGCGGCAAAGGTGTTCATCTTGTTACTGTAAATGATTACCTGGCCCAACGAGATGCTGACTGGATGAGCAAGCTCTACGGTTTTCTCGGGTTGACAACAGGGGTCATCATTAGTGATATGCAGCATGCTGACAGGCAGGCCGCTTATGCCGCAGATATTACCTATGGAACGAATAATGAATTTGGTTTTGATTACCTTCGTGACAACATGGCCTTTAGTACAGAAGAAAAGGTACAGCGAGAATTAAATTTTGCGGTTGTTGATGAAGTAGACTCTATCCTTATTGATGAAGCCAGAACACCATTGATTATTTCCGGGCCTACGGAAGATAACCCTGATATTTACGTCAAGATAAATAAATTGATCCCTCAGCTTGATAAGCAGGAAGAGGAAGATGGTCCTGGTGATTACAGTATTGATGAAAAGGGAAAACAGATTTATTTAACAGAGTCAGGGCATCAACGTGTAGAAGAACTGATGGAGCAAGAGGGTTTACTGCAAGAAAATGAAAGCCTTTATGATGCTTCAAATATAATGCTCATGCATCATGTGAATGCAGCTATTCGCGCACATGTATTATTTGAAAAAGACGTTGACTACATTGTTAGTAATGGCGAAGTCGTTATAGTTGATGAGTTTACGGGCCGTACTCTTTCCGGACGTCGATGGTCTGATGGTTTGCACCAGGCAGTTGAGGCTAAGGAAAATGTAAAAGTGCAAAGTGAAAATCAGACGCTTGCATCGATAACATTCCAGAATTATTTCCGTCTGTATAATACGCTTTCCGGTATGACAGGTACGGCAGATACAGAAGCATTCGAGTTTCAGTCAATCTATGGTCTGGAAGTTATTGTCATTCCAACTCACCGTCCAATGATCAGGGAAGACCATGCAGATCAGGTTTACCTGACACCTGAAGATAAATTTGAAGCGATTATTGAGGATATCAAGGATTGTGTTTCGCGCAGTCAACCAACGCTGGTGGGAACGACATCGATTGAAGTTTCTGAACATTTGTCAGATATGTTGAAGAAAGCCAAGGTCAAGCATGAAGTCCTTAATGCAAAGCAACATGAGCGAGAAGCAGAAATTGTTGCTCAGGCTGGTCGTTCCGGTGCAGTGACTATCGCAACGAATATGGCAGGTCGTGGAACAGATATTGTTCTGGGTGGCAAGCTTGAAATGGAACTGGAACAAGCCGGTGATATTAGTGAAACGACAAAAACAAAGATGATTGATGACTGGCAACATCGCCACGATAAAGTTCTGGAACAAGGTGGTTTGCATATTATCGGTACAGAAAGGCATGAGTCACGTCGTATTGATAATCAGCTACGTGGTCGATCCGGGCGACAGGGTGACGCGGGGTCTTCACGCTTTTATCTGTCATTACAAGATAATCTGATGCGCATTTTTGCATCGGACCGTGTTGCCGGGTTGATGAAAAAACTGGGTATGGAAAAAGGCGAATCGATAGAGCATCCCTGGGTAAGCAAGGCAATAGCTAATGCGCAGAGAAAGGTTGAAACCTATAACTTTGATATGCGCAAAAGTCTGCTGGAGTTTGATGATGTTGCTAATGACCAGCGTAAAGTGATCTACGGTCAACGTAGCGAGCTTATGGATACTGAAGATATATCCGACATTATCAAGGCAATTCGTGCAGATGTCGTTAATGGCATGATTAATGGTTATATCCCTCCAGGCAGTCTGGATGAACAATGGGATGTGCCGGGGCTAACTGAAGCACTGGAACACGAATTTGACCTCAAGATAGATATTCAGAAATGGCTGGATGAAGATGAATCTCTTCATGAAGAGCCCTTGAGAGAAATGATACTTGATGAGCTTGAAAAACAGTATGCAGAGAAAGAAGCCCAGGCAGGTGCGGATGTTCTGAGGCACTTCGAAAAAGCAATCATGCTTCAAGTGCTGGATGCTATGTGGAAAGAACATTTAGCGGCGATGGATTATCTGCGGCAAGGTATTCATTTGCGTGGGTATGCGCAAAAGAACCCTAAGCAGGAATATAAACGCGAATCGTTTGAAATGTTCACTGATCTGCTAGATCGAATAAAATATGACGTGGTTACTATTTTATCAAAAGTTAAAGTGACTGATGAAGAAGATGTAGAGGCAGTTGATAATCAGCGTCGAAGTCAGACGCAAATGGAATATCAACATGCATCTGTACCTTCTGCGACTGGTGAACCTTCAGATTCATCCTCAGATGAACAGGCAGATCAGGAACAGCCGTTTGTACGGAATGAGGAAAAGGTCGGTAGAAATTCGCCTTGTCCCTGCGGTTCTGGCAAAAAATT
>JAADHQ010000043.1 GCA_013151795.1 Gammaproteobacteria bacterium
GGGTCATGCCTGTTGGGATCTATCAATCTAACCAGATTTGTGACTGATCCATTTACCGATCATGCGGCTTTTAACTGGGATGAATTTAATCAGGCGGTAGGTATCTTTACGCGCATGCTGGATAACGTGGTGGAAATAAATGGTCTGCCTTTACAAGGTCAGCGTGATGCCATTATGCATAAGCGCCGTCATGGAATGGGTTTTCTGGGTCTGGGTTCAACCATGACCATGCTGAAAATGAAATACGGATCAGAAGAATCACTTGAATTTACAGAACGTGTCAGCCGCGAACTGGCGCTCACCGGTTGGAAGGCAGCGTTAGACCTGGCGCGTGAGAAAGGTTCTGCCCCGATAATGGAAGAAGACTTTGAAGTGACAGCAGAAATGTTGATCAAACGCCCGGAAATGATTAAAGACGGCTATAAGCCGGGTGACAAGGTGAAAGGCAAGGTCTTGCACGCAAAATACAGTCGTTATATGCAACAGGTTGCCAGTGTTGATAGTAAGTTGGTTGATGACCTGGCTGAAGTTGGCGCACGATTTACACATCACAGCTCAATTGCTCCAACGGGTACTATTTCGCTGTCATTAGCCAATAATGCAAGTAATGGTATTGAGCCGAGTTTTGCTCATCATTATTCACGTAATGTTATTCGTGAAGGTCGCAAGACAAAAGAGAAAGTTGATGTTTATTCTTTTGAATTGCTCGCATATCGTGAGCTCGTTAACACCAAGGCAATGCCATATAGTGATAAAGAAGATGAACAGTTGCCAGAGTATTTTATAGCAGCAGATGACATACATCCTAAACAGCATGTTGATGTTCAGGCTGCAGCGCAAATATGGGTTGACTCATCTATCTCGAAAACAGCTAATGTGCCAACTGATTATAAATATGAAGACTTTAAAGATATTTATATGTATGCCCATGAAAAAGGCCTGAAGGGCTGTACTACCTTCCGCTTTAATCCAGAAGCATTTCAGGGCGTGCTGGTTAAAGAGCAAGACCTTGAAAAGACAACCTATAAATTCACGTTGGACGATGGTTCAGTTGTTGAGTTGAAAGGCAATGAAGAAATAGAGTATGACGGTGAAATCCATACCGCGGCTAATCTTTATGATGCATTGAAAGAAGGTTATTACGGAAAGTTCTAGATTATATTCAGAACAGTGTTTATTAAGATCAGGAGCAAGAAATGCCGGTCAAGATTGAAAAGAAAATAGTAGGTTACGGGCTTGTTAGAGAAGACGACCCAAAAGATAAAGTTGTTGCCGATGCGGATAACCAGGAGGATTCATCTTCCAATATTATCCAGATGACAGAAAAGCTCGAACGCCCGGAGATGTTACTGGGTTCGACTTATAAAATTAAAACACCATTATCCGAACATGCTTTATATGTAACGATTAATGATGTGATATTAAATCATGGAACAGAGCACGAGTTAAGACGACCATTT
Source organism: Gammaproteobacteria bacterium (assembly GCA_013151795.1). GTDB lineage: Bacteria > Pseudomonadota > Gammaproteobacteria > JAADHQ01 > JAADHQ01 > JAADHQ01. The sequence goes on from JAADHQ010000043.1 coordinate 1,461, forward strand.
GAGATTTTTATCAATTCCAAGAACATGGATCATTTCCAGTGGATTGTTGCCTTAACAAGAATCGTATCGGCAGTTTTTCGAAAAGGCGGCGATGTGACCTTCCTTGCGGAAGAATTGCGTTCAGTATTTGATCCTCGTGGCGGATATTTTAAACGTGGTGGAAAATACATGCCATCACTGGTAGCAGAGATTGGTGATGCGATTGAATGTCATCTCCGCATGATAGGTATGTTGGTAGACGATACGCTTGATGAACATCAGCAAAAACTGGTTGATGAAAAACGCAAGCAGTATGATTCGATGACACAGCAGGCAGATGAAAGCAGCAAAGGTGACTTCCCTGCCGGGGCTCAACTTTGCACAAAATGTACTACCAAAGCTGTTATCCAGATGGATGGCTGTATGACATGCCTGAATTGTGGAGATTCTAAATGCGGCTGATGTATTAACAGTCATGTAAGAGGCTCTTTAACCATAACCGGAGATGGAAATGTCAAAAAAACAACTACCAGTACCGGGTAAATATTACATTAATTTAACCGGCCAGTTAATAAAGGTTCGCTGTGTACTTTATAGTGATAGTGAGTTGGCGGTTGTCAGGCTGGAATATCAGGATGGTCATCAGCTGACTGTCATGATAGACGAATGGAACTGGCTGGATTTAAGGCCGTATGCAGACTGGTTTCTTGGTGACCCGGAATCCAGCAGCGAGTTAGAAGGCTAGATTCTCCTTATTTTGTCACAACATCTGGTCTTTATGATAAAATGTCCCGTATTGTAAATGTCTGACTAATGGTCAGGCAATTTTTTATTTTAAATTGTCCTTATTAAAAAATCATGAAATCTGTATTCAATAACATTGTATTTTTATTTATCCTCCTGGCTGCAGGCACTATCAATGCAGATGGTTTCCAGGGAGATAAAAAAGACTTGCCCAGCCTTAATAACCTGATAAATGTTCTTAACGTTCAGCGTCAGGAATTGCAACGACTTGTTGATATGTTAACGCGTCTGGAAACATGGAAGGCATCCCTGACACAAGACAACATAAAACTTTCAGGAGAAAGAGAGCAGCTCAAATCAGATAAGGACAAAATCGAAAAAGGCACAATGACAAACAGTGACTTTAATAAAAAATGGAATGTATCCGGTCGATTGTCCAGTCATGATAAAGCGGTGGGGTCTTTTCAGGAAGACGTTAAAAAGTTTAATATTTTTGCAAAAGATTACAACGAACTAACGGTAAAAATGAAGCATGTTCTGGATAAGCGTTCACCTCAACAAGTGATGCGGCTGATAAAAGAGATGCGGCATCTTGTCAGTAATATGCAGGCAGCGCTAAAAGCGGGTGATATTGTAAAAGCAAAATTCATGGCCAAACAATCCTATGCCGCTGCAGAATTTGGTTACGTCGCAAATTAGTCGCTTAGAGCTTTTTACATTGTCGCCACCTAAAAAACATCAATCAGTTATAATTCCTGGCCCCTCTGGTGAGCTAGAGGCCTTGTTAAGTGTGCCGGAAGATACGACAAAAGAAACAGTTGCCATTATTTGCCATCCCCATCCATTACATGGTGGCACCATGTTAAATAAAGTTGTGCATACTATAGATAAAACATTAAATAATTCAGGTCTGGTCACAATACGATTTAATTTTCGCGGTGTCGGTAACAGTGAAGGTGAATACGATGATGCCAGGGGAGAAATTGATGACCTTAGAGCTGTCATAAACTGGGCGGCGGGAGAAATGCCCGGCTACAAATTATGTCTGGCCGGGTTTTCGTTTGGTGCCTATATTGCCATGAAGGTATCGCTAATGGTCAGCTGCGTGCAATTGATTACGGTTGCACCACCGGTGAATATTCTTGATTTTTCACCATTACAACAACCCGTGTGTCCCTGGTTACTTATTCAGGGCGCGAAGGATGAGATTGTTGATCCAGCTGAAGTAATGGAGTGGGCCGGTCAATTTTCAAATGTGAATATAGTTAGTGAACCTGAGTCAGGCCATTTTTTTCATGGTAAGTTGAATATTTTACAGGATATTATCAGCACCAACTATCAAGCATAATACCATTTTAAAACAATACCTTACGTATTTTTATATTTTAACCGCACGGCCCTGACTAAAGTTTCTTATTATTGAAGTCGATATATTGTTCATAGCAACCTGTACCCGTATTTGAGGTGGTTCATGGACAAACACAATTCAATTAATAGTTTGATCACGTTGATCCTGTTAGTAGTATTTACGTTTTCATTTTCTGTACACGCGAAAAGATCTGTAATGCCTGCTTCTTACAAGGTGCAGTCCAGCTTTTTATTAAATTCAACAAAATCCAGTGATCCGTATTATCAATTTAATCAGGGTGTTGATGCCTATGAGGCGACAGACTACAAGGCGGCGGCAAAAATATTCATGGAGCTTGCTAAATCAGGTTATGTCAGTGCGCAGTACCAAATTGCAGTAATGTTTGATTCGGGTGTAGGCCTGGTAGAAGATCATGAGCAATCAGCCATCTGGTATCTGAAAGCTGCACAGAAAGGCCATGTGGAGGCCCAGTATAACCTTGCTATTGCCTATGCTATGGGTGAAGGTATTCATCAGGATATGAAAAAATCAATATACTGGATGAAGAAATCAGCGCTGGATGAAAATATAAATGCACAGTACAACCTTGGTTTGATTTATATAATGGGTAATGGTGTTGCAGTTAATTTTGAAGAAGGCATGCAGTGGTGGAAGATGGCAGCCAGAAACGGAGATACCATGGCACAGTACAACCTTGGCATGATGTATCTGGAAGGTAAAGGTGTTACGAGTGATGTATGTGAAGCGTCACGTTGGTGGCAGGTTTCAGCAGAGAGTGGTTTGATTCAATCACTGGTTGCATTGCAAAGTTTAAAAAACAGTTATTCCAAAGCCAGTTGCCTGGACATGGTATCTAACTAAATAGAATCAATCTGCGTTTTATTTTCAATTTATCAATCTTTGCATCAATCCTTACTTCTGCCAGTTGTATTTATGTTGTACCAGAGCGCAACCGAAAAAGTTTGATGATAATGAAAATGACAGGAAAGCTATGCCAGAAAAGATCAAAAATATCGACAGGACTGACTAATAACCCTTGTGTGAGCATGCCTAGTTTTTCAATCAGGTGAGGTTCCGGTTTTGCCGGGTAAGGGGCAATAGCCAGTACAATAGCAACAATTATTAGCGGTAAAAACGGTATTTTATCGATCCACTTCATGACATTATAACCCCGGTTTGCTTAATTAGCCGCGTATTCTACACTTAGTTTAGATGCCTCACCATAGATTATTTCAGGATATTTCAATATAGATGCCTTATTGTTTTTACAGGCCTGTAACAGGTTGATTGTGACAATAAAACGGTTGCGAGAAAGTTATTAATTATATTATTTAAAAGGATAATAGTATGAAGCTGAAATTAGTATTTGTATTGATTTTATCTGTATTCAGTTCGTTACCAGTATTGTCTGAATCAAAATTCATTCAAACGCCATATAAAAACCAGAAAGTAGTATTTGATTTTTATTTTGACGAGCCAGAGAAAATTGCTTCGGCATTATACTGGATAAGATCGTGGATGAATCCTTTATTGAAACCCCCATATAATGAGGCGCCTGAATTTCTTGATGTGGTAGTGATGATACATGGCACAGAGTTAGTAACATTAGTAAAAAGTAATGAGAAGAAGTATCAGGACATTGTCGACCGCATGAAATATTATGCTGGTTTTGGTTTTAAATTCAAAGTGTGTGAAATAGCCGCGCACGATTTTAACTACGGAACAAAGGACTTTCAGGACTTTGTTGAAGTCATTCCGTCAGCGATGAATGAATTGGTGCATTGGCAAATACGGGGTTATGGGCTGATTACACCAAGAATTCTTTCAAAGAAATATTCAACTGAAGAGATCAGATAGCAAGCGATAAAAATCTGCGTAAAGTCGGATAATGGATTGATTGATTGTTCCGCTGGATTTATATTATAACTGGTCAGAAGCGCTGTTTTACAGTATCGTTAAATCATTCATTTAGCTGGGGGAACAGAGTGAGTGATCTTAAAGATCTCGAGTTAATTTTTCAGTCCAGAGTACCTATTATCGTTATTCAGAGCCATGAAGAGCTCCGGGTGCTGGATATGCTTAAAAGCCTGATTATAAAATTGAATAAACCCTTGTTTAGCTGGTCGATTACCGAAGGCCTTACTCGTGTCGACCTCGACATGGGTAGCCAGAAAACACTGATTGAACCTGATGCCGTATTGAAACACATCAAGGCCAGTACAATAGAGGGAGTCTTTGTATTACTTGATTTTCATCACTTTATGAAAGAACCGGTTAATGCTCGTTTGATCAAGGAAATAGCCTTGTCATATTACAAAAGGGGGCATCATATTGTATTCCTGAGCCATGAAATTGATTTGCCGGATGATTTGAGAAAATTATCGGCGTCTTTTGAATTGCTATTACCGACCGATGAAAAATTATTGCAAATAATTAAAGACGAAGCTTATTCGTGGTCAAAAAAAAATGCCAATAAAAAAGTCAAAACAGATAATAAAACCCTTGAAATACTGGTGCGGAATCTTGGGGGGTTAACAGCAGGCGATGCCAGGCGCCTGGCGCGTAAGGTTATCTTTGATGATGGAGCCATTACAGAAACTGACATGACAGAAGTCATGGCGGCAAAATATAAATTATTGAATCAGGATGGTTTATTATCGTTTGAATACAACACAAAGCAATTCTCCAGCGTAGGCGGAATGGCAAAATTAAAGCGCTGGCTGGATTTGCGACAGACAATTTTTCGCAGCAGGAACAGTGATCATGGATTACAAAATCCTAAAGGTATACTCCTTTTGGGTGTTCAAGGCTGTGGAAAAAGCCTGGTATCAAAAGCAGTCGCTGGTGTGTTCGGGGTGCCTTTGTTACGACTAGATTTTGGTTCCCTGTATAATAAATTTTTTGGTGAGTCAGAAAAAAACCTGCGCAAGGCATTAAAAACAGCAGAAGTCATGTCACCTTGTGTACTCTGGATTGATGAAATCGAAAAAGGCCTGTCAACAGGCGAGAATGATGGTGGCACATCCAGACGAGTACTTGGCACTATCCTTACATGGATGGCTGAAAATGAAAAGTCAGTATTTATTGTCGCGACAGCAAATAATATTGACTCTCTGCCACCAGAACTAATACGTAAGGGCCGTTTTGATGAAATATTTTTTGTAGACTTGCCTGCTCACGATACGCGGAAAGAGATTTTTGATATTCACCTGAAAAAACGTGATAAGAATTCTTCAAGCTTTGACCTTGAAGCATTAGCTGCAGCCAGCGAAGGTTTTTCAGGTTCGGAGATAGAACAGGCAATTGTTTCATCTATGTATGCAGTTTATGCCCTGTCCGATACTTTAAATACGCAGCATATCCTTGATGAGTTAAAACAAACACGTCCTTTATCAGTTGTGATGGGTGAGAAGATACAACATATCAGGGACTGGGCAAGTGAAAGAACCGTGCCGGTTGAGTGATGTGGCTTTTAAGGTAGCAATAGCCTGATAATATAGGTGACGTCGTGTCTGTTTTTTTATATTTTCCGACATTGCTGTCCCGTTTAATAATACCGGTTACTATTGAAAGCTCGTTATCATGAGTGTTGTGAACGATAGCGGTTAACCCGGACATGAACCCACCCGGCACAGCCAAATCAATACACGCAAAAGATGCCATCCATGGCCGCTCGGCTGTCGCACCCCTGCGTCAGACGGTCTTTATTTGGCTATGCCGGGTTCATGTCCTCACATTGTCGTGTCTTTTAAGTAGTTAACGGGACAGTAATGATTTTCCGATGGAAATAGCAGAACTGGAATTTTTACAGGAGAGAGTAAATAATAAAAAACCGGGTGTGGAGACAGTTGTTTCGAATATTAATGTAAGCTGTATCTGATTCTGATTACATAAGGGAGCACAGTTAATGGCACTCGTTAGAGCAACAGATATGGAGATACAAGAGTTTGTTAGTCGGTATAGTTTATGGTCAGTAGAAAATAATAAACTACACCGTGAATATGTTTTTAATAATTTCGTGCAGGCATTCGGATTTATGACAGAGGTGGCGCTCATTGCCGAATCCATAAATCATCATCCTGAGTGGTTCAATGTATACAAGCAGGTCATTGTTGATTTAACTACACATGAAGCGGGTGGAATAACTGAACGGGATTTTAAATTAGCCAGCGCAATGGAAGCCATAGTCACTGGAAAATGTAAAAATCTGGTTCGAGAGTAATTTCTGCTATTATTGGAAATAGTTTTAGTTGACCCGTTTTTTTAAATATTGAGCCTCACAACTTTCAAGCTCTAATGTCGGAGAGAGATTGTATGAGTGAACAGATAATACATATGCTTGGGCCTTTAGCCGCACTGGCAGGTAGCTGGGAAGGTGATAAGGGAATAGATGTATCTCGTATCCATAGCGAGATAAAGGAAACACAGTATCGGGAGAAAGTGTCATTCGAGCCGCTTGGGCCTGTTAGAAACGGGCCACAGGAATTGTACGGATTACGTTATTCCATGACGGCATGGCGTCTGGGTGAGGATGATGCGTTTCATGAAGAGGTTGGATACTGGTTATGGGATGGCGGAAACAATCAGGTGTTACGCTGCTTTATGGTTCCTCGTGGTGTACTTATTAATGCGGGTGGAGATGCAAGGGAAGACAGCAAGAGCTTCAGTTTATCTGCTGAGGTCGGGTCAGAAACATATGGGATATTATCCAATATATACCTGGATGAATCATACAAGACCATGAAATATCTATTAGATGTTACTATCCATGATGATGGTAGTTTTAGTTATAAAGAAACTACTCAGCTATGGATACCTGTTAACAAGGCTATTTTCGATCATACCGACGAAAATATCCTTTTCAAAGTTTAAAACGAGTGTGACTAATCGAGGTTGTTCTTACCTGGTTATTTTATATAAAACCAGATTCAGTAGTTTCCGGTTCTCTAGACGAGTGATTGAAGTTACTAATAAATTTTAAAACACGGGGTGAATTAATGAATACACAAATTTCCAGAGATGATGAAGGGTACTTGCTTAATCCCGATGATTGGGATAAAGATATTGCAAGTGAATTGGCCAAGGAAGAAGATATTGAGTTAGATGCTAGTCACTGGACAGTGCTGGATTTTATGCGTGATTATTATGCCGAGCACGGTGTCGTGCCTGATGTTCGTCATGTTGTGAAACATCTGGCTAGCGAAAATGAATGTGATAAAAAAGAAGCAAAAAATATCATTTTTAAATTGTTTCCATATGGGTATGTAAAGCAGGCATGTAAAATTGCAGGCATGAAACATCCGCGTGCATGGAGTACTGGATAATAAGTGGAATGTACTGACGTCTGTGGGTTTGATTGTTTTAAGTGTTAGAAGTACAGATTTATTTTTCTCTTTCAGCCAGAGAATGCAAGGCCATATTACGAACTTCTTCGTGTTCATCGGCACTAAGTTTTTCCAGAGTCGGGATGTCGGTATTCCAGTTACGTGCAGCTTCAAATCGAATGTCTGTACTTTCATCATTGGCTAAAATAGCCATGACTTCAGCAGAGACATATTCAAACCGTGCTACAACACTGCGTACTTGTTCGGCCTGATCAAGAGCCAGTTGTTTGAAGATTTCGTTGGTGGTAGAAAGATTGGTACTGATGGCAATACGCACGCTTATGTTTTCGTCCCGGGCAAGTATGGCGAGTGTGGCTTCCGGTGTTTTTCGGTTCATGGCTACAGCCTGTCTGACTTGCCAGTTATCATCTTGTGAAAGTTCGTTAAGCTGTGTGATTGTTGTGGATGGCAGGCTTGCAAGGCGTGTTTTATCATCTGCGATTGCCGATGGAACAAAGCTGTTAGCGAGCAATGCTATTAGTAAAAAAATTAATGGTTGTTTAATTAACATACTGTTTTTTATTAATATAATAGTAAAAAGGCCGGTAAATCCATACCGGCCTTCAGGCTAACCAGATTATAGTTATGATCTAGTTTGCCATTTCCTTCATCTTTTTCAAAGGCAGGATCTTAACAGCAGTACTGGCTGGTTTTGCTTTGAACATTGTTTCTTCACCTGTGAAAGGGTTGATACCTTTACGAGCTTTTTTAGCAGGCTTGCGAACAGTTTTGATTTTCATTAAACCCGGAATAGTACAGGTTCCGGCAGCATTTTTGCGGATGTGACCATTGATGATAGCAGAGAGTGCATCAAAAACAGCGGTAACGTCTTTCTTGGTTAATTCTGTTGTTTCAGCGATGGATGTCATCATTGCTGATTTAGTCATTGGTTCCTTGATGGCTTTAACTCTAGGAGCCTCAGCTTTTGCTTTTGCCTTTTTCTTCGTGGCCATACTTGTACTCTCCAGTGGATGATATTAAAAAAGAGTTTTATACCTGTATATATGCGATATTCTATAAACTCCTGGATTGTTTTATAGCACCTCGAATTATTTATAGCAAGCTTTTTAAAAATCTTTTTAAGCGGCTTTAAATCTACTATATAAGCTTGAAATGATGTTGTTAGTTTGTTAACAGGTTTACCTGTTGTATTTATTTTGATGATATTTTTTTGTAGTGCAGGCGTATTAGATTTAAGATGTTTTATTTTATAAGTTAGTTCGTGCGAATATGATGATTGATGAATTTACTCTGATATCTGCTTTTATACTTGGCTTGCTGGGAGCGCCTCATTGCGCGGGCATGTGTGGTGGCATTGTCGGGGCACTGTCTGTTGGTTGTCAGCCGGCTGTTAACACTTCATCGCAACGATTACTTTTTGTTATTGCTTATAATATTGGCCGAATAAGCAGTTACGTTATCGCTGGTATGCTGGTTGGAGGTTTTGCTGCTCTGGCAACTAACCTGATTGCGTTGCATTACGCCCAGCTTGTGTTGCAAGCCCTTGCCGCACTATTTATGTTGTTTTTAGGGTTATATCTTGGTGGTTGGTGGCCTGTATTATCTCGCCTTGAAAAGCTGGGTGGGCATTTATGGAAGTTGATCGAACCTGTTGGAAGGCGTTTCATTCCAATCAGTTCTTTGCCCTCAGCTTTTATGCTGGGTGGTATATGGGGCTGGTTACCCTGTGGGCTGGTGTATTCAGTGCTTATATATAGCGCAACGGCTGGAGGAGCGATTGAGGGAGGCTTATTGATGCTGGGCTTTGGTGCAGGGACACTACCCGCGATGGTTTTACTGGGAGCAGCAGGGTCGCGTGGTCAGCAATATTTGCAAAAAATCTGGGTGCGTAGAATAGCAGGTGGTTTGATTATTTTGTTTGCTTTTCGCATGGTATATCTTTTAATACAGGAATTAGCGGTATTCGGCTGACATGATGTTTGTCAGGTTTTGTCGGATGCAGGCTTCTGATTTATATTTAATTCTTAAACGCAAAGGCGCGGAGGCGCAAATTTTCTTTTATTGAAGAATGCTAACCCTGATAAATAAAATTCGTAATAATTAACTAATCAGCAATATGACTATCTTTCCGGGATAAGAATCTTAATTCCCGATACACTGTCTTCGCCATAATTTCTTCCATTTAGAGTTATCAATATCAAAAATAATCATGTTCTTTGCGTCCTTTGCGCCTCCGCGTCTTTGCGTTGAATCTTTATCCTGCGATTTGAGGTTGGTCATCGTTTTGAATTTCCTGACTCTCTACATGCGTTAGTCGCAGGTAAATCTGGTTTATCTCGTCAAGCTGAAACAGGGTGTTGGCGTGTTCTTCTTCTACTTCAGCGGTTTTTGCTTCGACGTTACCTTTGACAGAGCTGATTTTCCGGAGGGTATTCAACCGTTTTTCGATAGACAGTTTGTTTTCCTTAATCTGGATTGCGAGTGGTCGCATGGATTCCTTTAACCAGTTATCGAGATCTTCATTGGCCTCAAACATGGCATTTCGTGCCTTGCTGACCATTTGAATAAAGAAACGTTTCACAACAAAGTTTTGTTCAGACATCGTGGAAACCGGGCTTTTTCGATATTGTTCGGCTTCAATGGTGAGGCTATCAAGCTCGATCAGGTATTTTTTAACTTTAAACATTTTCGGCTTGGCGGTTTTTATTCCGTGTTCGTTATGGAATTTCTTATACACAGCAGTCACGAGGCGTTGCAGTGTGTCCACATCTTCTGATGCCCTTGAGCTCATGTCCTGAATCTGATTAAACAGGTCTTTCATGGATTTTTTCATGCCATTGGTTGTCCAGCTACCCATCATGGACTGTCTTGTGTTGTTGATGAACTCATCCATTTTTCTGATATTCAGTATATTTTTAAGTCCCGTTACTTGTCTTGTCAGCAGACGATGGCTGGATTTGTAGCCTTCTATGTGTTTGCTGTAGTCTGCCTGTTCCTCGCGAGCACGTTTCATAAGTTGCATGATGACATTCGAATTTTTACCATTTAACTGACGAAGGTCGTTTAATTGTTTGTTAAGACCGGCCAGGCGGGTCTCAAAGGTGGCTTTATGTTCTTCCAGAATTGAGCCAATGTTATCAATGATATCGTCTCGGAGAATACTTTCTCTTTCGGGCAATACCTCATCACTCAGGTATTTTTCCAGTTGCTCAAGTTGGCTGCGGTGCATCAGTAATTCATCTTCATTGATTTTGGCAAGCAAACCTTTTTGGGCAGAAACCGGGAAAATGGTATTTTTATCAACACCCAGTATTTGAGATGTCTTGTTTATTTGTTCGTTAATGGATTTGTCTATTTCCTGTTTGCTTTTTAGTTCATCCCACAAGGTATCTATTTTATTAAGGATAACGGCAACACCTTTGGCATTTTTTCGTCTTGACGGGCTAACATGATTTTGCCAGATATCCAGGTCACTGTGAGTAACGCCAGTGTCGGCAGCCAGCAGAAAAAAGATGGCCTGAGCGGAAGGTAACATGTTTAATGTCAGTTCGGGTTCACTGCCGAGCGCATTCAGGCCCGGTGTATCGAGTATGCTTAGTCCCTGTTTCAACAGAGGGTGTGGGAAGCTGATCATGGCGTGTCGCCAGGTCGGTATGTCAATGACAGTATCATCCGGGTTGGCATTCTCCAGATGCGGGTATAGCTCCTTACTGAATAAACCCAGTTCGGTTGCACGTGTGATAGTGACTTCTCGTGTCTGGATTATTTCTTGCAGAATATTTTGCATTTCATCAGGGTCATCAATGGGCAGAGGAATTTTGGTCCATTGAATAGGGTCTTCTTTGTATTCCTGGATAGAGAGCTCGGCCAGTCGTGTGTCGATTGATAATAACTGGAGATAGGCGCTGTCTGATTCATGATCATAAAACAGTTCGGTTGGACACATGGTAGTGCGGCCAGCGTCTGATGGTAACAAGCGGCGTTTGTAATCCGCGAAAAAAATAGCATTGATCAGTTCTGACTTGCCACGTGAAAATTCGGCCACAAAGGCCAGATTGAGACGGTCTTTTTTCAGTGCTTCGATGGCTTCATAGATGCGTAATGAAATTTCGCTGTCTTGCTCCAGATCCTGTGCATCCATCCATTGACTCAGGTGTTTTATGGCCTCGATGAGGTTATTTTTCCAATCATTATATGCTTGTATTTTTTGCTGGAACGGATTTTGAGCCATCATGGTTTTTGATTCTTTTGATGTGGTTACAGATACATTAATTAGCGTCGGAATGAGCGGATTCTTTAGCAGTGGAGGGGCTGTTGAAATGCCTGAATTAAAGCTTAAATAAGTTTAAGTATATGAATATAATGTAATTTATAGAAAGTTTAGGCGTGCCTAACAATGATCAAAAGTTTGCGCTGGTTCACAAGTTTAGTAGAGCAGGGTGAATAGTTGGCTTGTCGATGCGCTTGAAGCGTTCGTTGCAGCCACTCAGAAGGCTTATTTGCATCAGTTAACAATGAAATATTCCAGTTTGTAGCAAGCTCGCCCCGGGTTTGATTACAAGACAAGCTGAAGTAATGTTTTTTGCAGATGGGGAATAGCCATAACGACCAGATTAAGAATTAACAGTGCTGCCAGTGGAGACAGGTCCATACCGGATACTGGTTTTAGCCGTTTTTGTATCGGGCGCATGATGGGTGCAATAAGCTGTTGGATCAGGTTCAGAACCGGGTTGTAGTTTCCAGGTGCAATCCAGCTGGCAATGGCCATAATAATAATGGCGAAGATAAAGACGTATAAAAACAATGAAAGCAGACCAGTTGCACTGATAATGAGTATCACCAGCAAGTTTAGAGACTGCCCGCCGATGGCCACAATTAATAATATTTCAACAAACTTCAGGATCAGCATGAGCACTATTGCAGCAATATCCAGCCCACCAAAGCCGGGTATTATCCGCCGAAAAGGTTTTAACATCGGGTCTGTTATCTTGACGATGAACTGAGATATCGGGTTGTAAAAGTCAGCGCGTGCCCATTGCAGAATAAAACGCAACATGACCATCAGGATAATAAACCCGAAGATAATGCTGATCAGAAAGGCGCCAGCCTCGGTAAGGTAACCGTTCATGTTTGTTGTCCTAATATTCGGGCGAGTTCATGTGAGCGTTGACGAGCCCCGTTGAGTGCTTCGTTAAAGATTTGTTGTAGTTGTTTGTCTTCCATGATGGATAAAGCGCGTTCGGTAGTGCCGCCGGGAGAAGTGACTTTCTGACGCAGTTGCCCGGGGGAATCTTTACTTTCAAGCGCCATTTTTGCTGCCCCGAAAGCAGTCTGGATGGTGAGTAGCCGAGCATTTTTTGCACTGAGTCCCATATCCACCCCCGCTTTTTCCATGGCTTCCATAATGTAAAAAAAGTATGCAGGCCCGCTGCCTGACACAGCGGTGACCGCATCAATCTGGTCTTCGGTATCAACCCAAAGTGTGAGGCCAACAGCTCGCATAATGGTTTCTGCCAGGTCGCGGTCGCTTTGGTCTACCGATTTGTCAGCAAACAGGGCAGTGGCGCCACTTTGTACCATTGCAGGCGTGTTTGGCATAGTTCGTATCAGGTTCTTGTAGTCTCCCAGCCAGCGAGACAAGTCTGTCAGGTTTATGCCAGCGGCAATAGAAATAATAAGTGGTTTAGTTTGCTGGATAGAGCTTGCAAGCGCCTGGGTGATTTTAGCCATGACCTGTGGTTTGACTGCCAGAACCAGTACATCAGATGAATTCAGGATATCAATGTTATCGTCAGAGGTCTGGATAGAAAAATGGCTGCTGAGGTGCTCTCTGCGTGTATTGTCAGGGTCAGATACTCTGATTTTATCAGTAGGCCACCCATCTGCGATTAAACCGCCTATCAGGCTACCCGCCATGTTGCCGCCGCCGATAAATCCTATGCTGGTGTGAGTCATGATTTTTGCCTGTAAAGTATTAAATTAAATAATATTTATATAAGGAGCCTCTGTTCAATTCATGAACTCGCATCTTGCACCCGGAAAAACCAGCTTCTGCGTTGCGAATCTTCGCAATAGCCTGCTATTACGTGCAATCCGGCGCCTTGAATCTGGCCTTTCCGGTCACAATCTGCTTCGTCCAGAATTAATCAGAGGCTCCATAATAAGCATTTTTGTTAGCGAGATCATTATTTACGTGCACCAAATATGCCTGTTCCTACCCGAACCATGGTAGCACCTTCAGCGATCGCTGCACGAATATCCTTGCTCATGCCCATTGATAAGGTATCAAGTTTAAAGCCCTTGCCATTTAGTTGTTCCATGGCATCGTGTAGCTGTCTGAATGGCAGGCGCTGTTTTTCAAAATCATCTTCGTGAACCGGGATGGCCATTAATCCTCTTAATTTGAGGTGTGGCAAGGTCTGAATAGCGGAAGCTAGCCTGGTCAGCTCATCAAAATGACACCCTGATTTGCTAGTTTCATTATTCGTATTAACCTGAATAAGGATTTGTAATGGTGGCAGGTTTTTCGGTCTTTGTTCATTAAGGCGTTGAGCGATTTTTAGCCGGTCTACACTATGTACAAAGGTAAAGTTTTCGGCAATGGCGCGGGTTTTATTTGACTGGATGGGGCCAATAAAGTGCCACTCCAGGTCATACGCCTGAAGTTGTTTGATTTTATCAAGCGCCTCCTGGAGATAACTCTCACCGAACTGTGTTTGGCCGAATTTACATGCCTCTTCTATATCAGATGCGGAGCGTGTTTTGCTAACCGCAATGAGATTGACAGAATGAGGCTTTTTACTAAATTCTTCTTCATAATCAAGAATTTCGTTATAAACTTGTTGCAGTCTGTGGCTGATTTCTGGCATGGTAGATTGGTATTCTTATTTATATAGTAAGATGTTGGTGGATTTTCGCAGCTTTTGCTAAAGATTTTAAGTATTAAATCCGATATCAGGTTAGGAATAAAAAAACGGGGAGAAAAAAATGGATATTGCAGAATTGCTTGCCTTTTCTGTTAAGAATAATGCGTCAGACTTGCATTTGTCGGCCGGATTGCCGCCAATGATTCGTGTTGATGGTGATATACGACGCATAAATGTACCTGCACTTGATCACAAAACCGTGCATGGCCTGATTTATGACATCATGAATGACAAGCAGCGTAAAGATTATGAAGAATTTCTGGAAACAGATTTCTCGTTTGAAATTCCGGGTCTGGCACGTTTTCGTGTAAATGTATTTAACCAGAACCGAGGCGCTGGTGCAGTATTTCGTACTATTCCATCTAATATTCTGACCCTTGAAGATTTGGGATGCCCCAAAACGTTTGAATCCATATCGGATAATAATCGCGGACTTGTACTGGTTACCGGCCCGACCGGTTCGGGTAAATCAACTACCCTGGCAGCAATGATTGATTACCTGAATGAAAATGATTTTGCACATATCCTGACGATCGAAGACCCGATTGAATTTGTACACCAAAGTAAAAAATGCCTGATTAATCAGCGAGAAGTACATCGTGATACATTGGGTTTCAGTGAGTCGTTACGATCGGCATTACGTGAAGACCCAGACATTATTCTGGTAGGTGAGTTACGTGATCTGGAAACCATTCGTCTGGCACTAACGGCCGCAGAAACGGGGCATCTGGTGTTTGGCACCTTGCATACCAGTTCTGCTGCTAAAACCATTGACCGTATTATTGACGTATTTCCGGCAGGTGAAAAAGACATGGTTCGATCCATGTTATCTGAATCACTTCGCGCCGTTATTTCACAAACACTCATGAAAAAGATTGGTGGTGGACGAACAGCTGCATGGGAGATTATGATCGGCACGCCAGCGATTCGAAACCTGATTCGTGAAGATAAAATTGCACAAATGTATTCTGCGATTCAGACAGGGCAGCAGATAGGAATGCAAACACTTGACCAGCATCTGCAGGATCTGGTTTCCAAAGGAATGGTTAGCAAACAGGATGCACAGTTGAAGGCAATGAACAAAGATACTTTTTATTAAGTAAGCAAGCGGGAATAGAATAATTAAGTCAGGAATGCGGGTAATATAACGAGTATTTGAAATGAGGTGAGTACCTTGGCAAATCAAAAACTGGATTTCACATCGCTGTTAAAATTAATGGTCACCAAAAAAGCATCTGACCTGTTTATAACAGCAGGCATGCCGGCTTCGATGAAGGTGAATGGTAAAATTTTGCCTGTGTCACAGGCAACCTTGACCCCTGATCAGGCGAAAGATGTCTGTTGCAGTATCATGTCGCCATCGCAAAGAGAAGAATTTGAGAAAACCAAAGAATGTAATTTTGCTATTAGTGCTTCGGGTGTAGGCCGTTTTCGTGTCAGTGCTTTTATTCAGCGTAATTTTGCTGGTATGGTACTCAGGCGTATAGAGACTACCATTCCCACCATTGAAGAACTGAAACTTCCCCCTATTGTTAAAAACCTTGCGATGGTAAAACGAGGCCTGATTATATTTGTCGGTGCGACCGGTACAGGTAAATCCTCATCCATGGCATCCATGATTGGTTATCGAAACCAGAACAGCACCGGGCATATTGTTACGGTAGAAGACCCGATAGAGTTTGTTCATCAGCATGGTGGTTGCATTATTACGCAACGTGAAGTGGGTATTGATACTGATTCTTATGAAATTGCATTGAAAAATACCTTGCGACAGGCACCAGACGTGATATTGATCGGAGAGGTTCGTTCACGCGAGACGATGGAGCACGCTATTGCCTTCGCAGAGACAGGGCACCTTGTTATTTCAACGTTGCATGCGAACAATGCTAATCAGGCGCTGGATCGTATTATTAACTTTTTCCCCGAAGACAGACGTGACCAGTTATTGATGGACTTGTCGCTGAATCTTAAGTCGCTCCTTGCCCAGCAGTTGATCCCTACTCCAGATGGAAAAGGCCGAAGAATGGCCATGGAAGTGTTGATTAATACGCCGTTGGTATCCGATATGATACGAAAAGGTGAAGTGCACAAGCTAAAAGATATTATGAAAAAATCTGGCCAGCATGGCATGAAGACCTTCGATCAGGATCTGCATGAGCTTTATATGGCAGGTGAAATCACCTATGAGGATGCTGTGCATTATGCAGATTCTGCTAATGAGGTTCGTTTGATGATCAAACTGGGTAAAGGAAACCCTGATCATTTCACCCAGGCGATGGATGGTGTCTCATTGCTTATTGATGAAGATGGGTAAGATTTATTAACGGGTAAAATGTTTTATTTTTTAGTGTGAATTTAAAAAACGCTAGCCGCATCAAATACCGGCCCGTCAACACAAACTCTTTTCATAGCCGGTCCGTTTGCGGTTTGTACTTCTACCACACAGCCTGCGCAGCCACCAACAGCACAAGCCATAAATTCTTCCAGTGATACCTGGCAAGGCAGTTTGAACTCTTTTGCGAGTGCAGCAACAGCCTCAAGCATGGGGTATGGGCCACAGGCGAAAATCTCGACTTCATTTCTTTGTTCATTCGAGAGGTTTTCCAGCCAGATTCTGGCCAGGTCAGTAACATAACCTTTATGACACCCGACAAAATCCTGCATGCTGACGAGCCTGCTGGCGATGTTCCATTCCTCAAGTAATGGCATGGCGGCACTTACATCATTATTGATACCATCTACTGTAATATTCGAAGAAGATGCCTCAAAAGGAAACGGTATTTCTGACCCCATTAATACCAGAGGTTGGTATGCGTCTTTAATTTCCCGCAAACTATCGGCCAGAAAAATCATGGGTGGAATACCCACACCACCGCCGATCAGTAGTGGCCGGTTACGTTTCATATGAGGAACAAAGGGATTGCCAATCGGCCCAAGCAGGCTGATTTTTTCACCGACCTGACGAGTTGCCAGTAATTTAGTGCCGTTGCCTTCTATTTTATATAAAAGATCAACCCAGCCACGGGTTTTTGATGCGCGCATGATGGAGATGGGGCGTCGCATCAGGAGCTGAGGGTCACATTGTATGTGGACAAAACTTCCTGCAAGGGCATGTTTTGCACATTCAGGTGCTTCTACGCGCAGAATGTATTGCTCGGCATCAAAGGCATCATGAGACAGGATCTTGGCATTCTCGACAAAAATAGTATTGCGGTGAGTCTTTTTCATGTTGTTATTTTACGTTTTTATGAGTAAAAATAACAGGCTTGAGCGCTATCATAAAAGAAAGTATTTTTATAATATCGGTTGTCAGGTAAACAGGTCGGGGGGATAGGATGGATTATGTACTCATAGTATTGACGAGTCTGGTGGCAATTGAACATATTTATTTTCTTTATCTGGAAATGTTTCTGTGGACAAAACCAAAGGGACTCAGGATATTTGGTTTGTCAGCTGAAAAGGCAGCCATTACCAGAGGGCTGGCAGCCAATCAGGGTTTATACAACGGCTTTCTGGCGGCAGGCTTGATATGGGGTTTGTTCTACCCGGATAAACTGGTTGGTACACAAATACAATTATTTTTTCTGATCTGTGTTCTGGTTGCCGCTGTGTTTGGTGGGCTGACGGTCAAACGCTCTATTTTATATATCCAGGGACTACCGGCCGCATTGGCCATAATGGCCTTGCTCTTTATTTGAGTAGAATGGTTGCAGGAGCGGACCTTGGCCGCGATAAGCAAAGCCATAATATTATCTGGCCGCGTAGCCCCGAAAAAGACTATTGTTGTTTATCGTGGTCAAGGACCACTCCCACAAATATATCGATAATCATTTAATCAGGGGTTTATATAGCGGGTTGCCGGTGGCCGGCTTGATATGATATTTGTAATAACCTTGCCCCCCCATTCGTGCAGAAATAAACGTGGGAGCGGTCCTTGACCGCGATAAAGAAACCGAAAATCGTTATTAACTACGTTTAAAAACTGTTTTGCCGTTCAATAGGGTGTATTTTACCTGCCCCTTGAACTCCCAGTTAATAAACGGGGTATTGTGCCCCTGGCTGAGCATATTTTCTGTTGATAATTGCCAGTAGCTATCAGGATCAAGAATACAAATATCAGCAGGTTTGTTAACACCCAGAGTACCGGTATCCAGATTTAATATATTAGCCGGCCCGGAAGTCAGTCGGCGGATAGTTTCGATGACGGATTGTTTTTCTTCTTCAATCAATCGCAGGCTTAAAGGCAGTAGTGTTTCCAGAGCCGAAATACCTGCTCTGGTCGAGCTAAAGGGTGCCAGTTTTGCATCGGCTTCATGTGGCTGATGGTCAGAGCAGATTGCCTGGATGACATTCTCGATAACGCCCCTTCTCAGGCCTTCGCGGTCGCGTTGTGCGCGTAGCGGTGGATTGACATGGCAATTACTGTCGAAGTCACTGATATCCATTTCAGTCAGGTGTAACTGGTGGGCACAGACGTCAGCAGTGACAGGTAAACCATCATGTTGTGCGCGAGCAATCATGCGTACGGCTCGTGCGGTAGATAATCGACAAAAATGTGCCTTGACACCAATTTGTTCAATCAATGCCAGATCTCGTGCAACTGCGGCGGTTTCTGCAGCTTCCGGAATACCGGGCAGGCCTAAGCGGGTAGATACCCTGCCTTCATGTACACAGCCATTATTGCGCAACCAGGTATCTTCGGGCGTGATGAATACGGTCATGTTATGGGTTGCTGCATATTCCATGGCCGTACGTTGTATTTGTGTATTGGCGAGAGGGGTAATGTTATGCACAGCAACACAACCTGCTTCTTTAAGCGAGGCCATTTCACTCAAGCGTTCATTGTTGAGCTGTCTGGTTAATGCGCCAATGGGCAAGACCTTTGCAAACCCTGCTTGCTCGGCACGTTTTTGAATCAGCTCAGCGACAGCAGGCGTGTCGATAATAGGTGTGGTATCAGGTGGACAGCATAATGTGGTAATGCCTGCCGAGGCTGCAGCACGGGTTTCTGACTCGATGGTTGATTTATGTTCTTCGCCAGGTTCTCGTAGACGCGCACTCAAATCTATCAGGCCGGGCATAACCCACATACCCGTTGCATTGATTTCTTCGTCGGCCTTAAAACCTTTCAGTTCTTTACTGACGGCAACAATTTTTCCGTCTTCAATAAAAATATCGAGTGTTTCATCGATCGCATTTGCAGGGTCTATAATGCGTCCACCGGTGATTCTAGTTCGCATCCTGAGTACCTCCCGCATCTTGCTGGCTGCGCATAGCCAGAGACATAACAGCCATGCGCACTGCGATGCCATACGACACTTGTTGCAAGATGACTGATCGTGAGCCGTCTGCAACTTGCGAGTCCATCTCCACACCGCGATTGATAGGGCCGGGATGCATAACAATGGCATCGGGTTTGGCTACTGCCAGCCTGTCTTCTGTCAGGCCGTAAAGCTTGAAATATTCGTGTTCACTGGGTAACAAGGCCCCTTGCATACGTTCATTTTGCAGGCGCAACATAATGACAACATCGGCATCCTTGATGCCGGATTCAAGATGGTGATGAACCTGTACTCCCAGAGCATCAATCCCTGCAGGAATTAAAGTACGTGGTGCGACAACACGAATTTCTCCAGTACCTAAAATATTAAGCGCAATAATCTGTGAGCGTGCAACACGTGAATGCAAAATATCGCCGACAATGGCGACGGTCAGGTTTTTAAATTCTGCTTTATGTCGGCGGATAGTAAACATATCAAGCATGGCTTGTGTCGGGTGAGCATGACGACCATCCCCGGCATTAATAATGCTGATATGCGGCTGGGTGTGCCGTGCAATAAAATGAGCGGCTCCACTGTCGGCATGACGCACAACAAACATATCTGAGTGCATTGCCTCAAGGTTGCGCAATGTATCGAGCAGGGTTTCACCTTTACTGGTGGCCGAAGCATTGAGATTAATATTTAAAACATCAGCAGACAGGCGTTTTGCTGCAAGCTCAAACGTAGTGCGTGTACGCGTGCTGGGTTCAAAAAAAAGATTAACGATTGTTTTGCCTCTGAGCAGAGGTACTTTTTTGATAGTTTGATCAGTAACACCGGTAAACGATTCAGCAGTATCCAGGATGTTAGTAAGAATATCCCGGTCTAGTCCATCAATGGAGAGAAAGTGGCGTAAGCGTCCGTTTTCGTCAACCTGAAGGTTCATGGTGCCTCTACTGTTTTGATTTGACGTATTGTATGTGTTTTCTGCTGTTTTGTAAAACATTCAACGCAAAGGCGCTAAAGCGCAAAGGCCGCAAAATTTTTAAAAGA
The DNA here is from genome assembly GCA_013151795.1 of Gammaproteobacteria bacterium. Taxonomy (GTDB): domain Bacteria; phylum Pseudomonadota; class Gammaproteobacteria; order JAADHQ01; family JAADHQ01; genus JAADHQ01. The sequence goes on from JAADHQ010000043.1 coordinate 22,138, forward strand.
CAGATTATTAAATAAATAGCAAAATATGTTTACAGGTATTATGAGACCATATTTAATTTATGGAGAGGTGTTATTCACTGATTTCCTGAATGAGAAGTTTCAATGGCTGCGAGCCTGTGCTTGCGGGATAGGAGGTTCACGGCCGGTATGCAGAATATCGTCAGCTCGAATGATGTGTTGATCATTGATGCTAAAAAGGTAACTTCGATAGGGGTACCTATGGGAGTGTTAGGGGTTGAAAGTGAATTTATAAATGACAAATCAGCTTGTTAATCCTGATAAACTCATCAGGAAAGATGGAGAAGTTATCATGTTACTAATAATAGACAGAGTGATTTAATGGATGAGCTATTAGGTTTCGCGGCACTTACCGGGCCGCTATGGTTGCTAATTATACTGTTGCCTGTTTCTATTGTAATCGCCTTTATGATTGCAAAACGGTTTAAGTCTCGCAGAATCCGAATCACAGTTGGCTTCTTGGTTTTTTTATTAGTTTTTAGTGTGCCGTTTGGTGATGAGATTGTAGGAAGAGTATATTTGAGTTATCTATGCGCAACTGAAGCCGGAGTGAAAGTTTATCAGACCATTGAGTTGCCGGAGGAGTATTGGGATGATACGGGGAGGCCAAAACTTAAAAAGGTTAAAAGTGATATTCCTGGAGTAATAAATATAGTTGGTGTAAATGATGTGTTTTTTCTAAAAAAAATATTTAGAGAGCCCTATGAGACCTTGTTACATATAGATAAGAATGGATTCAGATTAATTGAAATGAGTGCGAATAAAATTGTTGGAGAATTAGTTTACTTTACTCACTGGGGTGGATGGATTACACGTGATTATAGCTCACATAATTCTGCAGTATCATGTGAAATAAAAAATGCAAGTGAGTGGGTTTTTAATATTTTCAGACGTGAATCATAAGCATAATATTAAATAAGAAGGGTATGATATGGCGCTTTTGAGGTCTATTTTGTGCAAGCACAATTATCTCAGGTGGTCTATGCTTCAAAATTATAGCGTGGAATGTCTGCGCAGATAGTTAATTCTGAGGAATTCATCAGTAGAAATAGAGAGGTAATCATGTTGCTAATAATAGACAAGGCGATTTAATGAATGAGCTATTGGGTTTCGCGGTACTTACCGGGCCATTATGGTTGCTAATTATACTATTGCCTGTTTCTATCTTAATCGCCTTTATGATTGCAAAACGGTTTAAATCTCGCAGAACCCGAATCGCGGTTGGCTTTTTGGCTTTTTTATTAGTTTTTAGTGTGCCGTTTGGTGATGAGATTGCAGGAAGA
>JAADHQ010000136.1 GCA_013151795.1 Gammaproteobacteria bacterium
TATCTCGATTCATTCTCACGTCCGGTACGCTGCAATTCAAGGTAATAAGAACCTGGAAACAACTCACTCCAGAATGATGCCTTTGATCTTGCCAATGCCTTATTCCCTGATAGCAAAGCATGACCAACATCACCCTCTCGCCCTCCAGACAAAGCAATTAAACCGTCCACGCAACCTTCAAACCACGATTGCTCAAGCATAGGAATACCCCGATGCTGACCTTCAAGGAATGAACGCGAAACCAATTGGCTTAAATTAAGATAACCCTGTTTGTTCTTGCACAGAAGAATAAGCCTGTAAGGAGGATCGGTCTCATTTTCACTTGCCAGCCAGACGTCTACCCCGACAATTGGCTTTATACCTGAAGCAATCGCTGCCCGATAAAACTTAACCATGGAAAAAAGATTACTTTGATCCGTAATTGCAACCGCCGGCATGCCTGCCTCTGCAACCTTTTTGGTTAGCTGTTTTACTCTTATAAGACTATTAACGAGGGAATATTCTGAGTGTAAATGAAGATGTACAAATTGACTTGGCATCGGATTATTGTACTCAGCATCTGGATTTACTGCGAGCCTTGTCTTGATTTTTTTTAAACGTTGATACTGCCAACATCTATATAGTATACACGAGTGTTATTAACGAAAAATTACAAAAGTCAGTAAAATCATGTGGTTAAAAAACCTATTGCAGAGGCGTCAAAAATAAGTTACTTTTGTCAACCCTAATCGGGTTTGCTTCTAATTCAATTACTACGTCCGAGTAGATGCAAATAACAAAAAATGGCATTAAGCCAACATTAAAAATATAAATAATAACAATAACTTATAGGTGATTCAGGAGGATGTTATCATGTCGATAACACAAACGACTTCGTTGGAGCATTGGTTGCTGCTCGGCGTATTTTTTCTATTATTTGCAATCTATGGCTTTACAAAAAATAACAGGCAAGTAGCCGGGTGTCGTCCTTGCTACTATATTGCTTTTGGTGTGTTAGCGATTGTCGCAAACAGCCTTATTATGTTTATAGCTAACCGTACGGGTGTGGATAATTTCAATCTGGTACAAATGCTTACGCTTAAACAAACCACGATAGAATCAAGTTTCATTGTTTTTGGTTACTGCCTCATCATTCATGGCTTTGCTATGTTTATCCGTTCACTGTTTCTTTCTCCAGCAATTAAAGCCAGCCGTAGTTTTTTATAGAAAAATCAATACAATCCCTACCAGAACATTCTGGTAGGGATAATTCTATTGTTTTCAAACCATTATAATGCAACTATAATGTTATTTATGATATGTAAATCAACCTTCACTCACCCGTAAAATGCACTTCATACTCATTGCTATTGGCATTTTACTGCTTCTTGGGTTGATCTATTTACCTAATATCTGGCTTACCCGCACGCTAAAAAAATATGAGCAACCCAAAGATAAATTCCCTGGTACAGGCGGCCAATTTGCGTCTCATTTACTTAAACAATTAAAGATTGACGATATAACCGTAGAGCTAACAGAGAAAGGGGATCACTATGACCCTGTGAGCGGCTGTGTAAGATTAAGCCCCCAACATCATAATGAGAAATCCTTGACGGCTATTGTCGTGGCAGCGCATGAAGTCGGGCATGCCATGCAACATAAAAGTCAATATGGTCTGTTTAAACTCAGGACTTTTCTGGCCATAACTGCAAACATTACAGAAAAAATCGGGGTACTTATATTAATGATTACACCGATTCTCACCTTGATTTCACGCTCACCAACAATTGCAGTGGTTACCACATTATCGGCTATTGCTTTCATGGGTATAGGTCTGACCGTTCACCTTATTACTTTACCGGTCGAGCTGGACGCCAGTTTTAAACGCGCCTTACCTGTATTGAAGGCTGGACATTATCTGGATGAGGAAGATTACCCGGCAGCACGTAAAATCCTCAAGGCCGCTGCTTTAACCTATGTCGCGGGGGCCTTAACCGGCCTGCTTAATTTCTCTCGCTGGATGGCTATTTTACGTCGATGAATCAAGATCGATCATATTTGCCAACCGCACTAAACTTGCCACAACAATTCTTCACTGCTATAACTTAATAAGCTACTTTAAAAAGTGGCTTTAACTATATCAAAACAAGGACATATCAATGGCAAAAACAGAGACACTCACATTTAGCCAAAGTGTTAATCACATGGTCGAACGGGCATTTAAAGTACTGGATCTTGATCAAGGCACCGCAAATGCATTAAGAAGCTGCAATTCTGTTCTTCAAGTACGTTTCCCGGTAAAGATAAAAGGAAAAATCGAAGTATTCACCGGTTGGCGTGCTGTACATAGCACACATAGGCTACCTGCAAAAGGTGGTATCCGCTTTGCCCCCTATGCCAACCAGGATGAAGTTGAAGCCCTTGCTGCACTCATGACTTATAAATGTGCCATTGTTGATGTCCCTTTTGGTGGTTCAAAAGGTGCGCTCATGATTGACCCCAGGAATTATGACCGGGATGAGATGGAAAAAATCACACGACGTTTTACACTGGAGCTGGTCAGAAAAGGTTTTCTAAGTCCCTCTACCAACGTACCGGCTCCTGATATGGGAACAGGTCAACGCGAAATGGCGTGGATTGCCGATACCTATAAACACCTGCATCCTGAAGATATCAATTACCTTGCCTGCGTAACCGGTAAACCGGTTCACCATGGCGGCATTCGTGGGCGCACTGAAGCAACAGGTCGTGGCGTGCAATATGTTTTACAGGAATTCTTCCGTCACCCCGATGATGTGCAACGTGCAGGAATGGACGGCAATCTGGATAATAAAACTATTATAATCCAGGGTCTTGGTAATGTAGGATATTACGCTTCAAAATTTTTATCTGAAGAAGACCATGCCAGAATTATTTGTGTCATTGAACGTGATGGTTTTGTCTATAATGACAAAGGCATCAATATAGAAAATCTGCATCAATATATTATCGAGAATCACACGGTAAAAGGATACCCAGATGCCAAATTTGATGCTGACGGTAAAAAGGCACTGGAACTGGAATGTGACATTCTGATTCCCGCGGCTTTAGAAGCCCAGATTACAATCGAAAATGCTGATAAAATAAAAGCCAGGCTTATTGCAGAAGCCGCCAATGGCCCCATTACCGCTCAGGCCGATGAGATACTCATCAAAAAGGGCACCACCATACTGCCCGATGCCTATGTCAATGCCGGTGGCGTTACTGTTTCTTATTTTGAATGGATTCGTAATCTGTCACATATCCGTTTTGGTCGCATGCAAAAACGGCATGATGAAATGCGTAACACCCAATACATATCCATGCTTGAAGAAATAACGGGCACAAGCATATCAGAGAAAACCAGAATAAAACTGAAACATGGCGCCAATGAAATTGATATTGTGCGCTCCGGACTCGATGACACCATGCGCCAGGCTTATCAGGAAATACGGGAATTATTACTCACCAATGACAAAATAACAGATTACAGAACAGCATCCTATGTGCTTGCGGTAGACAAAATTGCACGCTCCTATATTGATATTGGCCTGTATTAACATGCATACATAACTGAAATACACAGATTGAATCAAATAAGTCATCAGTATTGTCCTCCACCTCACCAAGGCCTCGATATCCTGCATATCGACCCGGAAATGATTATTGTCAATAAACCTTCAAAACTACTATCTGTTCCAGGACGAGGGGAAAACAAACAGGACTGTATGATCAGCCGTATCCAGCATGAATACCCCGAGGTATTAACGGTACATCGCCTTGATATGGATACCTCTGGCATTATGTTGTTTGCTCGAAATGCACAAAGCCAACGTGATTTAAGTCAGTTATTTCAACTACGTAAAATAAAAAAACAATACATCGCTCTGGTTGATGGAATTATCAATGAAGCTTGCGGTGAAATTAACCTGCCACTTATTGTTGACTGGCCAAACCGCCCAAAACAAATGGTTGACCCTGTTAATGGCAAACCCTCTTGCACCCTTTTCAGGATTATTAATACAGATCAGGAAAAAAACACTACGCGCGTTGAGCTAACACCTATCACTGGCAGATCCCACCAACTGAGGGTACATATGCTGGCGATTGGTCATGCGATTTTAGGGGATAAACTATATTCAGAAAATAACGAGGTACACAAAACAAGTCGATTATTATTACATGCAGACCATATGGATTTTATTCAACCCGTTACCAACAGGTCCATTACTATAGAATGCCCTGAACCTTTTTAGTATCAATGACCCGCTTAACAATGTAATAATTTTGATACTTTTTCGTCAATACTAACAACATTTGACTCGCTCAAATCATTAACTATTTTCTCACAATTAAATTTTCGACCATTCTTGATATTCAGATGGAACTTCGGGGTTCGTATTGTCAAAGTCAAATGCCCAATACTGAAACTTTCACCACTTTTCAGGCTCAGGGTCTTTCTGACAACATTATCATTAACGCGTAAGCCATTTTTGCTATCTGCATCAACAACAAAAACACCTTGTTTTGCCACTATAATATCTGCGTGGTATCTGGAAACGTAGCTGTCCATTAAAACAATATCAGAATCAGGTGACTTCCCTAACGTGTGCCTTCCCTCTCCAAGCTGATGGATAATCATATTCCCGCGAATGTCTTCTACTACTAACTCAATCATGATAGCGTACCTGCAAAATCAATCTAAAAAGAACCCAGGTCATCGTTATCCTTGTTTAAAAACACAATCATCCCGGTCTCTATATCCCATCCCCATAAGATATAGTTATTAATATACGCCTGGTTACTTACATTTGACTTACAACCCGTGTTTATTATGACTTCATTCATAAAATTCATGATTCATGTCAATGTTTGGTTATAAACACCATAACATTAAATGAAAAATTGAGGTATTGCGATATCAGGTTACTCAATCAAGAGAGAATAAAGCAGGATACTGACAAACCCTATTTTTTACTGCTTGCCTCAATAGCCTTCGAGACCAGGGAGCAAATCGTTTTAAACCGCCCATATGATTTTTCTTCAAGATGACTGTCTTTAAGATGCCTGTCTGCATAAAATATACCGATAGGTGATTTCTTTACAAAAACCGACATGGCATAAAATTCATTCGTACCAACAATTTCTTTAAATTTCTCCGGTATAAGTGGCCATATTTTCTCACTATTTTCCCGACTCATCCAGACGCTACGCGGTTTTTGCAATAATTGTGTAAAAAGGTCTTTTCGGCCCAGGTCAACTTCTACTCCAAACTGGCTAAATGCGGGATCACTCTCAGCACCCCTGATATATTTCCCCTGAAGTTTGGTCTTGTCTTTACTTAGCAATGCAAAAACGACACGATTCAGACCCAGACCATCATGCAGGCCCACCATGGCATTTTCCATAATATCAAAAATAGCAATATCATCTGATTTGGCAAACATCTGTAACATCCCTACCGAGGCATCATATAAATATGATTGAGGCATAAGACAAAAATGCTGGCCATCTTCTTCTTCATTTTCATTTTCATCATCATCATGTATCCTGGGCCATTCACATGAAGTCATTGGTAGTAATGATGCTGATGGTTTTACTTCAAACATTTCTGTTTCACGGGCAACTTCTATTGCATTTCTATGAGCCCGTTTTACAGTATTATCATAAGGCTCATCAAGCAAACTGGCTATCGATTCCAGACATTCCGTTATGTCTTCTGTGTACCAACCTGTTTCAGATAAATGAACAAGCTTATTTGCCAATCTTATGCTTAAAGCACGGGGGTTTCTTGCATCTTCAGCATTCAAACTATCTGTAACCATTTCAGGGAGATTAAGACGTTCCGCAAGAACCCGACTTAACTGCTCCATGCTAAAACCAAATATGACGTACTGAGCTTCAGCATCCGGTACCTGACTTCCCCATTTTAGATCATGGGTTTCCATCATTTTTTCAGGGCAATATAACCACATCATCATTGCGCCAATATCATATAAAAAGGCGGCAACAAATATTTCTTTTGGCATCATATCACCACGCTGCACAGCCCAGTCATAGGCCTGATAGGCAGTATGATATGAGCGTGCAACAGTGCTCATAAAACCTTTTTCAGAAACTGTTTCACCCGGTGGGTCAATAATATCCGAGTCATTTAACAAGGCTTTCATCGAATTAATACCGATCATCATTGCTGCATTTTCAACAGTACCGACCTTTGTTCCAATACTGTTTTTTCTTTTATTAGCGCGGCTCAAAATAGCCAATACACTGCCGGGGTCAAATAATAGTTCCAGGCAAAAGCGATCAACAGATCTGTTTGCATCATCCTCATTCAAATTCTGGAGGGCTTTCTTTGTTGAAGAAAACACAGGCATTCTGACTGTCATGAGCTCATCCGCCCATGATTCAAGATCGTCAGGATATTGTTTCGCTGTATTTTCCATATTGTGAACTATGCACTCATAATGATTATTTTCTTCTTGATAATGATTCTTTCGGCGTTATTGAGTAAAACTTGACAATATCAGGAAAAAAACATGCTATTTTTCAATAAATAACCCTGATTTAGACTCATTTTAAACAATCGTATTTTCCCCTCAAGTTGGTAAAAATCCGGACGATACTAAAGGACAGTATCGATAAAAATGTTTTAAGGACAGGGCATGAATTTAATTTTAGGCACAATAGTCGTTTTTGGCAGTGTAATTGCCGGGTATGTATTATCACACGGTAACCTTGCTGCATTATGGCAACCCTACGAGCTCATTATCATATGCGGAGCCGCTTTTGGTGCTTTCATCATCGCCAACCCCATGAGTGTTATCAAAAAAACTTTCAGTGGAAGCATGTCTCTCATCGGCGGATCTAAATATAACAAACAAATATATATGGATCTGTTAACACTTATGTTCGGCATCTTCCAGAAAGCCCGTAAAGAGGGCCTCATGGCGATAGAAGATGACATTGAAGATCCTGATAGCAGCGCATTGTTCAACGAGTATCCTAAAGTAATAAAAGATCACCACATACGAGATTTCATAACAGATTATCTACGTATTATTGTTGGTGGCAATATGAATCCATTTGAACTCGAAGGCCTGATGGATCTTGAGCTCGATAATCATCATCATGAAGCGGCCGCTGTTCCTACAGCCATTACACGCGTATCGGATGGACTACCCGGTTTTGGTATTGTCGCCGCTGTATTAGGCATTGTTATCACGATGGGTTCTTTAGGTGGGCCTGCAGAAGAGATTGGCGCGCACGTTGGTGCTGCACTGGTAGGTACGCTATTAGGTATTCTGTTTGCTTATGGAACTGTCGGTCCGATGGCCAATCAGCTTGAAGCAAGAAATGCAGATGAAGCGGGGTTTTATCAGGTATTGAAAGTATGCCTTATGGCAAATGTGAATGGTTATAGCCCACAGATTTGTGTCGAATTTGGACGTAAGGCCATGCCCTCCGGGTTGCGTCCAAGTTTTTCTGACATGGAAACCCACTTAAAAGATCATAAATAACAGCATAACCGGTATCCAGTGACATGGAAGATAAAAAACAACCGATAGTCATCAAAAAAATCAACGTCATCCATGGTGCTCACGGTGGCTCATGGAAGGTTGCGTTTGCTGACTTCGCAACAGCCATGATGGCTTTTTTTATGGTGCTGTGGTTAGTTGGACAAACTGATGCGCAAAAACGTGGTGGTATCGCTGAGTACTTCCAGAACCCCAGTATGGTTCGAGGCCACAGTGAAGCCCCTACCGGTTCAATTGGCCCGGGTGGTGCAGGCATGAGTCTCATTTCTTTTGGTACCTCTATCGAAATGAGAAAAGCAGACCCCACCGTTATAGAAAAAATCAGGGATGGCGGAATGGCTTATGTGGCTTATGACAAGGTCATAGAACAACGTCGTCTCAAATCACTAATGGAAGAGTTACGTAAAGAAATCGGAAGTAATGAAACGTTTGACAAATTCAAGGATCAGTTACTATTAGAATCTACACCAAGCGGACTACGCATACAGATTGTTGATCAGAAAAATCGCCCAATGTTTGCAGCTGGAAGTGCAACACTGAAATATTACACCGAAGAATTACTGCATGAGCTGGCAAAATCGATTGATCGGGTATCAAATAAAATTACGATCAGCGGGCATACCGATGCAAGTCCAATGTTAAAAAATAATGGCAGCTATACCAACTGGGAACTTTCATCTGACCGTGCCAACGCTGCCCGAAGAGCATTAATTGCCGGCGGTTTAAAAGCTGAAAAAATAGGTCGCGTAATAGGACTGGCATCTACCGTACTACTGGATAAGGATAATCCGAGAAATATCATTAACAGACGAATATCCATTGTTGTTATGAAACGTGACGTATCTGATCTGGTAAAACTGGATGATGAAATGAAAGCTGTCCCAACTGCGTTATTACAAGGCAGTAGAGGTATGGATGATGTTAAGGATAATGGCCCTTTACCTGTTGGGAATGACAGCCTTGAACTTCAGGATGGCATTCGAATTAAAAAAATCGACCGCAAACAGGGAATCCGGATTGATGGTCTCTCAAATAAACTTGATATCAAGGTCAAGAGCCTGAGCGAGCTGGATGAAATTGATTCCAACAGTAATACACTCGATCTGGATATACATGGGCTCGATCCAAAAGACAAAAAGCCGGCCAATAGGACCAAAGCAAGAAAACAAGTCTCCTCTGAACTTGATCCAGGCTCTCAGGATGATGTGGTTATTATCAAGAAGTCTGGCGGCAGAAAATCATTCATCTCATTGCCACCCATTATTTCACCCAACATCATACCGGGTATTAAAAAAGAAAAGCGTTGATATAACGATAAAAACAATCCGCATGACATTAGTTGTCAGTCATATTTATTAACATATGATATAAGAATTACAGTAATATGCATTGATGGAACGCATTACTGACAATAAAATAACAATCTGGAAAATTAACGCTACACGTGATCCTGAAAAAATTAACCGCTGTCTGGGTATGCTATCTGTCTATGAACTAACTCAAGCAAAAAATATACACCATGAAAACCAACGTAACTTGTATATTATTTCACATGCGGCTTCTCGACAAATACTGGCAAACCACCTGCACATACCATTATCCGAAGTACATATTGACCTTCATGACAATGGAAAACCTTTTTTAAGAAATTCCAACGGAGTTCATTTCAATCTGAGCCATACTCATAATGTTGCACTGTTTGGCCTATCAAACAATAAATCAATTGGGCTCGATGTAGAATTCATAAATTCCGGACGCAATATTCTCGGCATAGCAAAAAGATTTTTTAGCCCATCAGAATACAAATGGCTCAAACAATCCACCCATCAAGAACAATTAAAAATATTCTATCAGCTATGGTGTTACAAAGAGGCCTGTCTAAAAGGTGTTGGTTGTGGTTTAAAGGGTGGGCTCGATCACTTTTCTATTAATGACAGCCAAATACAAGCAGGCGGAAATACCCTTGTTCACGATAGCATTTGGCACTTTCAACCCGTCAAGGTTTCCAGTGAGCACGTAGCGGCTATTGCACACAAACAAGATCCCTTTAAATATGTTTTATCTTGTTGGGATTAAAATAAATTTTCTAATAGAAATTGATTTGTAGTCAGCTCGTACCCATAAACAGGCTGCATGACCAAGAGGGTATAAAATATCAATTATTGTTGTGGAGGATATAACGCAAACGCGCACCATCCTTCGTACAGTTAATTTTACCCTTGCTAATAAATTTACACTGCATTTCATATTCTGTGCTTTCTTCTGGCGAAACTATCGCATTATTCGATTCTTTAGAGGGGACACTGCGATAAATCACCGTGAATCTACCATAAGAAGAAAAATCAGAAAGCATGGCACCCGTATTATATTTTCCGAAACCAGAACCTGACAGCCCGTTAACTCCTTTTGCTAAACAATATATATCAGTATCGCCCGTTGTGCATTTATTCAGCTCTGAAGGCAATAAAACAGCAGGCAGTCCATTTGTTCTCCAGAAACCGCCCATCAACATTTTTATTAGTTGCTTCTCAGTATAAGATCGTCTGATAATTTTCTTGCTTTTAAAGGGGACTTTAATTTCAGGTAATTTGCTAATAACTTCTACAGCATCTTTAGTCACCACAATATTTTCCTGTATAGAAGGTTTTATTCCCTTTTCATTATCCAGGTTTTTGAGGCTGATTAATGTCTGTATTTTATTAATCAAAACGGGGGTTTTTTGCACAGGTATACTTTTGCGTCTGATCAAAGCCTCTTCAGGGGGCTTTTTTTCTTCAAGAACCTGTTTATTATCATTGGTAATATGTGAATCAAATAAATTCAATCTTGATTTATCAGGTAGAGTAACTGAATATAAAACCAGGATAAAAAATACAATCACAGCTATCAAAGAAAGAAATAAAATACTTTTACGTTGATGAGTTACGACTACCGGCTCTATCGGCTCTATCGGCTCTATCGGATCTCTTATTTCTGCAGTGTCCAGATCAGGCCTGATAGGTATAATTTTTGCGTCCCGCATCTCTGAAGATAGCTTGATATCGTCATGAGGGACATCATACAGTATTATGTTCTCTGTTTTTTCTTTGCCATTGACTATATGATCCGGCTCTGCATATTCAGGTTTATTTTCTATCAAAATCGGTGCGGTGAACCCCGCAAAAAATGAACATAAATCGGGCTCACAACTTTTATCAATGTCATCTTCACTAGAGCCAACAAGTCCATGAATAGAAGCGAATAATCGTGAAACCTCAAGCAACCCTTCTGTATCGAGTTGATTAATAACATCAATGATATCATTATTATCAAAAATTTCTTTACTCTCAAACTGACCTTTAAGCAATAACCTGTTACATATGCGATTAACACGTCTTGGTATTCCTTCACTATATCGATAAATTGTTTGCCAGCCATTTTTATCGATCTTCAGAGTGATTTCACCCCCTGCATTTTCAAGCCTGTGTTCGACATAGATGGATATATCATTGATGCCCAAGCCACGCAAATTCCATCCTGCAACATGCTTTTTGAATAAACCATCATTCCTTACGTGGTCTTGTAATTTATTTACTGAATGTTTACTAGTGAGAAATACTTTCATGCCGTACTTATTATCCGAGACCAGCCTTGAAATTTTCCCCAGGGTCGTCATCGCCTGTCCACCTAATTCATGTGCATCTTCTATAACCAGGATAAGGCATATGTGCTGACTCTTTATTCTTGCCAGATATTGATCAAATTGGTGTATCAGGTCTCTATCATCATCCTCCGCATCCTCTTCAATAACGTGACTTATTGCCGACATAAACCCACCTGAATTTATGTGGCCTGCCTGTAAGACAGCAGACAGCACGCGTGAATTATGTTGCCTACGAAGGAAGTCATTAATCAATGTCGATTTTCCTACGCCAGTAGCACCGGAAACCAAAACAATATTTTTTTTACTGTAATCAATTATATTCTGCAAAAATTCGATACCACTCAGGTAACTGTGATACTGAAAAGCACTGTTCTCATCAGGACAGAACCTGAATGGATCTTCTAACTTAAGATAATTATTTTTATACAATATATTTTCCCAATTCTTGTCCGATCAAGACCATCATTAATATCGATGATAATATCCAGGGTATTTTCTTACGGTGATTGATTCAATATTTTTATTGTGGCAATACAATATGAGCAAAATAGTCTGACAGCCAGAGGCCTGTTGACTATCTTGATTATTTTTGATCCTGGGTTAGCTGCCTTCAGATATGGCATGTCACTCTCCTGATTTCCTTGTGCTGAAAATGTGAGAGGTTCCATCCAGATATTTTTCTCACTTCAGGATCTTTATAGCAGAATATTATTTTTACGTAAAATAAATCCAGGTAAAACTAACATATAGAGTGAATTTGTAAACCTGATATTAATAATGTCAGAAAGATATATGCATGCAGTTAAAATATATTGATTAATACTCTAGATACCGCAGAATAAAAAAAGTAATTCCAATGATAGCAATTAACAACGCTTAGTCCTACTCTAACATTTCCCACCGACTATAAGCTTCATTCAATTCTTTTTCTACAACCGTTACTCGCTCCAGCTTATCTTTTACTAACTGACCATCCTGTTGATAAAATTCAGGCCCACCAATATCTGATTGTAATAAAGCCTGCTCATTTTCCAACGATTCAATTTTTTTAGGTAAAGCATCAAGCTCGCGCTGATCTTTATAGCTTAATTTCACTTTTGTTTTAGTGCGGGGTTCTTTTACAGGTGTTTTTTCCTGTCCCCTTTTAGAATTTTTAGCTGATATTACATCACGCTGACGTAACCAGTCTTCATAACCCCCAACATACTCCTGTACTCTCCCCTCCCCTTCAAACACCAATGTCGATGTAACAACATTATCAAGGAATCGTCTGTCATGACTAACCAACAACAACGTCCCATCGAATTCCATTAATAGTTCTTCCAGTAACTCCAGTGTATCCACATCCAGATCATTGGTAGGTTCATCCATAACCAACAGGTTTGCAGGCTTGGTAAATATTTTTGCCAGTAACAACCGATTGCGCTCGCCCCCCGACAAAGCTTTAACCGGGGTATTTATTTTTTCAACCGGAAATAAAAAATCTTTCAGGTAGCTGATAACATGACGAGAATGGCCTTTTATATTAATATAGTCCTGGCCATCGTTAACGTTATCTTTTACTGTCTTCTCAAGATCAAGTTGATCACGGTGTTGGTCGTAATAGGCTAACTTTAATTTTGTTCCCAAAACAACATCACCTGAATCGGGTATCAAGTCACCTAATATCAATTTCAATAAAGTACTTTTTCCTGTGCCATTAGGGCCCAGAATTCCAATACGATCACCACGTACAATACGTGTAGATAAATCATTAACTATATCTTTATCTTCATAGCTAAAACTGACATGACTTAAGTCAGCAACAATTTTCCCTGCATTTTCAGATGATACTAATTCGATATTAACCTGTTTCTGCTTGTCCCTGCGCTGTTGCCTTTCCTTCCGCATAGATTGAAGCGCTCTTACTCTACCCTCATTGCGTGTTCGTCTGGCTTTGATACCTTTTCTTATCCATTTCTCTTCTTCAGCCAGTTTTTTATCAAAATGTTTGTTGGCAATATCTTCAGAAGCAAGCTCTTGCTCTTTTCGCTTTTGATATTCCACATAACTACCTGGGTATGAACGTAATATACCTCTATCAATTTCTATGATTCGTGTGGCCAGGTTTCCAAGAAAACTTCGGTCATGTGTAATGAAAATAATGGCACCGGAGTAATTCTGTAAAAACTCCTCAAGCCATATAATAGAGGTGATATCAAGGTGGTTGGTTGGCTCATCCAGCAATAAAAGATCGGGATCGTTTACCAATGTCTTTCCAAGGGTAACTCTACGCCTCATCCCACCTGATAATTCACTGATTTTTTTATCTGCATCCAATTGTAACCGTGTTATCACCGATTCTACTTTTTGAGTCAGTGCCCAACCATCTTCCGCATCAAGCCTGTGTTGTAGTTCAGCCATACGGTTCATCAAGCTATCGTCATGACTAATGGCGACCTGATTCGTCAGTTCATGGTATTCCTTAATCACTTCCCCCAGATCACCCAGGCCTTTTGCAACAAATTCAAAAACGGTTAAATCATTATTCAAAGGTACATCTTGCTCAAGGTAAGCAACACGCATGCCTGATTGCAGCCTGATAGCACCATCATCTGCATGTTGTCTGCCAGCAATAACCTTTAACAAAGTTGATTTACCTGCACCATTCCTGCCGATCAGGCACACACGCTCACCAGATTCAATTTGCAAATCAACATGATCCAGCAATGGTAGATGCCCATAAGCAAGGCTGATCTTTTCAAGACCGAGTACATTCATAATAATTAACTTGGTTTATATATTAAACAATGAGGGGATAGTGAACATCACTACCCGTTTCCGGAAAGGATATACAGACATGCCACGTCTTTCATGATCCAAAAAAATTACACCCTGATTTTATCTGCTACATCCCGTTCAAGGAAATAGAGTTAAATCACTACATGAAATTATATCAAAAGTAGATGCAGAACCATACATTACGATTAATTATACCTGATTATAATGCTGTGCTTTTGAATACCGATTCTTTACATGATTGGCCTAAACAATTATTCGTTTTTCTCAATAGATCCTTGATTATTTAGCCATTGTATATGGTGCCATTTTCAGCTTCATGACGTACAAAAAAGCAGTTCAATTGACAGAGATTTATAGTCGGGTATTGATCATTATATATGGTAAAATCAAGAGGTTAACTAATAGCTATGCATATTTAACTGAATTTAGCTATAATGTACTATATATCTTATTGATTAATATGATTTATATTCTATTGTCAGGACATACCAAGCTCATCCATGCGAATTATTCTACTTACATTAGTCGCCTTTATTCTGTCAGCCTGCACGGAAGATCCATCAACCACTTTACTTGAGCAAATTCAAAAAAAAGGTGAGCTGATTGTAATTAGCAAAATTGGGCCAACTACCTATTATAAAACCCCCGAAGGTATTCAGGGGCTTGAATATGAACTCAGTAGCCGGTTTGCAAAACATCTCGGCGTCAGACTGAAGATATTACTGGCAGAAAATAATGAAGATATTATCCCCATGGTCGTACGCGGCAAGGCACACCTTGCGGCTGCGGGTCTTGCAATTACAGAAAACAGAAAAAAACTGGTTCGATTCAGCCCAAGTTACCAAACTATCGATCAAAAACTGGTATACAGACTAGGCTCAAAACGCCCACAAAGCCTGGAAGACATTATGGACGGTCATTTGGAAGTGACCCGAGGTAGTAATCATACTGAGCGTTTAAACGAGCTAACAAAAACCCATCCTGATCTTCAATGGAAAGAACACCGAAATATCAGTAGCACAGAATTACTCAGCCTGGTCTATGAGCAGGTTATTGACTACACAATTGCAGATTCAAATGAATTATCACTTTTTAATCGTTATAACAAAGAAGTCAACGCTGCTTTCAGTATCGATGAACCACAACCACTGGCCTGGGCCATGCCTTATCAGGTTGACAATTCTTTATTAAATGAATCAAAGAATTTTTTTCGTAAACTGAAAAAATCCGGCGAACTTGATCAACTTATCGAGCGCTACTATGGCAATACTGACCAGCTCAATTTTGTCGGAACACGCCTTTATATTCGCCATGTAAAAACCAAACTACCACGATACCAACATCAATTTGAAAAAGCTGCCAAAAAATACAATCTGGACTGGCGTCTACTGGCTGCAATTGGCTATCAGGAATCACACTGGGTACCAAAAGCCACATCCCCTACCGGTGTACGTGGCATGATGATGCTGACACTCAATACTGCCAAACAATTAAATATTACAAATCGACTTGACCCGGAACAAAGCATAGAAGGCGGTGCAAAATATTTACGATATATATTAGGCAGGCTTCCTGACCGTATCGCAGAGCCTGATCGTACCTGGCTGGCATTAGCTGCCTATAATGTCGGGTTTTATCACCTCAAAGACGCACGTATTCTCACACAAAAACGTGGTGCAGACCCCGATAAATGGATAGAGGTAAAAAAAGACCTGCCACTATTAAGTCAGAAGAAATGGTATAAACAAACAAAATACGGTTATGCCAGAGGCAATGAACCAGTAAAATACGTTGATAATATACGGATCTATCATGACCTATTAATCTGGGATGACAACAAAGCAACTGCTTTAAAACAAACCCCTGTATTAACTCTACATGAACTTGATTCTTCCGCCTTTTAATTCAAGATCACTTAATACTTATACCTTAATTCAAAAATCATGAATAAAATTTCACGCTTTACGATTATAGATTCATTGCGAGGCATTGCTGTCGTAATGATGGTTATTTTTCACTTCAGCTATGATTTAACCTATTTCAGGTTTGCAGATTTTGATTTTTATAATGACCCTTTCTGGCTGAATTTCAGAAGTCTCATCGTCAGTTCTTTTCTGCTTATAGTAGGTATATCACTAACACTGGTAAAACTACACGCATCATCAAAAAACAAAATAATAAAAAGACTGGTAATTTTAGCGCTACTTTCTTTATTGATTACCATTGTTTCATATTTTATGTTTCCGGGAAGAACCATTTTTTTCGGAATAATACACTTTATTACAGTTGCCAGCCTTTT
>JAADHQ010000100.1 GCA_013151795.1 Gammaproteobacteria bacterium
ACTATCGTCATACCATCGAGTAACTTACCCGCCTCTTCAAGGTGATATAAAGCGGGTAATAATTTATTACGTGCAAGATTACCCGTTGCACCAAATATTATAAATGTACATGATTCAAGCATTAGTCTTTTCCCTGTACAAAATGACCACCAAAGGCATTACGCATCATCGACAACATTCGATTGCCGTAACCTTCCTGATCCTGACTCGCGAACCGCATTTGTAATGCCAGTGAAAGCACTGGTGCTGCGACTCCCTGATCCACCGATTCAATTACTGTCCAGCGACCTTCACCCGAGTCAGCGACTATGGGTTCTACCTCACTGAGTGTTTGATCCTGCGCGAGAAAGTCGGCCATTAAATCAAGTAACCAACTTTGCACTACTGAGCTGTGTCGCCATAATTCCGAGATCTGTGCCATATCAAGGTTAAACTCTTCTTTGCCACGTAACAGGGCAAAACCTTCTGAAAAGGATTGCATCATGCCGTACTCAATTCCATTATGTATCATCTTGGTAAAGTGGCCGGCACCGATTGGCCCGACATGCGCCCAGCCCCTGTCATCTGCCGGAGCAAGTGATTTTAAAATCGGTTCAATATGCTCAACAACATTTTTCTCTCCACCTACCATAAGGCAATAACCATTTTTCAAACCCCAGACACCACCTGATGTACCGGAATCAACAAAACCAATGTCATGTTTTGCCAATAATGCACCGTGCCGTTGACTGTCATGATAATTGGAGTTACCACCATCGATAACAATGTCTCCCTCTTCCAGCATAGGGATCAATTCCTGTATCGCGCTATCTGTGGGCGAGCCACTGGGTACCATCAACCATACAACTCTCGGCGAAGGCAATTGCTTGACAGCATCGGCCATCGAGCTTGCTGGCAACATGCCTTTCGCTTCCATTTCTGCAATGATATCGGTAGAACGGTCATATCCCACGACCTCATGCCCACCTTGCATCAGCCTTTGCACCATATTGGCACCCATTTTCCCTAAACCCATCATTGCTAAACGCATTTTTACTCCCTCACGGCACTGGCCCGTATTTTCTACACCTGTTTAAGCAGGTATACGTATTTAAATGAAATATCTCGATCTGGTTACTTTACTGGATTATGACTATTGTTCGGCCATACATAGTTATACTTTAAAGAATAGATGCAAACAGGGTTTTGTACATGTTCGACAAGGTAAAAACCAGAGAATTCAATCAGCTTTCGGGTTTTTGGAACATTAAATCAAGTTCTGGATCAACTGAACACTTGCAACATGAAAACAGACGGGTTGTGATCAGCCTGCATCCGGCTTTTTTACCTTCTGTTTAACATCAAGCCGAGCATGATCATCGTATTTTTGGCGCACCTTCCGTGTCTTATGCGCCTTCATTGTCAGTGCATACAATCTCACGTACTCTTGTGCGCTGTTGTCCCAGGAATAATCACGCCACATTGCTGTTAGTTGTAATTTCTTCCAGCGTAATTTATCTGAAAACAGGACAAGTGCCCGTTGAACAGCTTCTACCAGATCCCAGCCCTGATCACCTGTAAATACAAAACCATTTGCGGTTCCTGCTTCCAGATTCTGTTCAGTGGCATCAACAATAGTGTCTGCAAGCCCGCCTACAGGTCTCACAATCGGCAGGGTTCCATAACGCAAGCTATATAATTGATTAAGGCCACAGGGCTCGAAACGTGAAGGCATGAGGAATATATCAACACCTGCCTCTATCTGATGCGCCAGCTCTTCGTTATAACCCGCATACACACCCATATTATCGGGATACTGATTAAAAAATTTCTGCAGTGCCTGCTCATACTCTTGCTCACCTGACCCAAGCACAATAAGTTGCACGGGTATTTTCATAAGTTCATGGATAGCCTGCAAAACAATATCTATGCCTTTCTGGTAAACCAGTCGACCTACGATACCCAGTAAAGGGATATCAGGGTCTTCCGGCAAGCCGAATTTATCCTGCAATGATTTTTTATTACTCTTTTTAGCGTCTACTTTTCGCACACTGTATTGTTCGGCTATGTACGCATCGCTTTCAGGGTTCCATGAATCCATATCAATGCCATTCAATATCCCTGACAGGTTGTCAGCCCTGTATTGCAACAAGCCTTCAAGGCCATAAGCAAATTCTGCAGTTTGAATTTCTTTTGCATAAGTCGGGCTAACTGTTGTCACCTGATCTGCGAACACCAGCCCGCCTTTAATAAAAGACAGCTGATCATGAAACTCCAGCGCTTTAAATGACCATAACTTCTGTGGCAAACCCAGTGCCAAAAAAGTCGAATAAGGAAACAACCCCTGATAAGCCATATTGTGAATGGTGAAAATTGTTGATGGCGCATTTTTTTCGAGCGACAATAATGCCGGCACCAGGCCGGTTTGCCAGTCATGACAATGCACGATATCCGGCCGCCATTTCAGGCTTGTCCGCTTCATGGCAATTTCAACAATAATCCGGCAAAACAATGCAAACCGATCTGCATTATCATGCCAGGGTTTATTATCAGGGCCCGTATACGGGTTACCCTGCCGATCAAAAAAAGGCGGGTAATCAACAAGCCATACTTTTACCTGCGTACCAGGAAGGTTGCCCATTAAAACTTTCACCTCACCTTGCGGCATATTAATACGCGCCATGCAACGTGTTTTGGCCATTGCTTTTATCGCATCGGGAAATGCCGGCAAGATAAGTCGCACATCCTGCTTCAAGTCACACAAGGCCGGTGGAAGGCTGCCCGCAACATCGGCAAGACCACCTGTTTTTATCAATGGAAACACTTCGCTACTTGCGAACAAAATTTTACGCATAATTATTCTTTTTTATGAACGGAGTATTATGTATCCGGTCATTCTTTTTTAAACACCAATACCGCTAATGGCGGCAAGACTATATTAATGGAATTATCATGGTTCATCCACGGCTTCGGCTCACTGGCCAGGCGGCCATCATTGCCAACATCGCTTCCACCATAATACGTTGAATCCGAATTAAATATTTCCTGATAACATCCCGCAGTGGAAACACCAATTCTATAATTTTTTCGCGGCACCGGTGTAAAGTTCAAAACCACAACCAGTTCTTCGTTATCTGCACGGCGTACATAACTTAAGACTGATTGCGCAGCATCATGACAGTCTACCCATTCAAACCCCTGCTGGTCAAAATCATAATAAAACAATGCCGGACAAGATTTATAAAGGCGATTAAGATCGCCAATCATTTTGTAGATACCTTTATTATTTTCATTATCAAGATCATGCCAGTCAAGCGCCTGGTCATGTTGCCACTCATTACTCTGGGCAAACTCAGACCCCATAAATAATAATTTTTTACCGGGGTAGGTAAACATGTAGCTATATAACAGTCGCAAATTGGCAAAACGCTGCCAATCATCACCTGGCATTTTATTTATCATGGATCGTTTTCCATGCACCATTTCATCGTGTGAGAAAGGCAACATGAAGTTTTCAGTAAAGGCGTACAATAAACCGAATGTCAGCTGATCATGATGATAATGACGATGAACAGGATCATATTCAAAATACTGCAGGCTGTCATGCATCCAGCCCATATTCCATTTCATTGAAAACCCCAGGCCACCAACCCAGGTAGGCCGGGTTACTTGCGGCCAGGACGTTGACTCTTCTGCAATAACAAGACTGCCGGGGTATTCTGCATGGGTGACGGTATTCAGTTCTTTAAGAAAATCAATCGCCTCCAGGTTTTCATTGCCACCATGAATATTAGGCAGCCAGTCGCCATCTTCACGCGAGTAATCCAGATACAACATGGATGCGACCGCATCAACCCGCAAGCCATCAAGGTGAAATTCTTCGAGCCAGAATAATGCGCTTGCAAGCAGGAAATTCTTTACTTCATTACGTCCATAGTTATAGATCAGCGTACCCCAGTCGCGATGCTCTCCACGACGAGGGTCTTCATGTTCATATAATGCGCTGCCATCAAACTGCGCCAGACCATGCGCGTCTTTCGGAAAATGTGCCGGCACCCAGTCCAGTATCAAACCCAGACCATGCTGGTGACAATAATCAACAAAATACCTGAAGTCGTCAGGTGATCCAAACCGGCTGGTAGGCGCAAAATATCCGATAGCCTGATAACCCCACGAGGCATCATACGGATACTCTGTGACAGGTAACAATTCCAGATGAGTAAACCCAAGCGGCACTACGTAGTCAACCAGCCGATGAGCAAGTTCACGGTACCCCATAAAGCTATCATCATTATTACGGCGCCAGGAACCCAGGTGTACCTCATACACTGACATGGGTGCATGCAACCAGTCACTGTTTGCACGCTGTGCTAGCCACTCATGGTCTTGCCATTGATAATCCGTCGGCTTAACAACCTGCGATGCCGTTTTGGGTCGCATCTCGAAATGCCGCGCGTAAGGGTCTGACTTTAACTGGAGGCTGCCGCTATCATGATGACGGATTTCATATTTGTATATGCACCCTGCTGTTAACCCGGGAATAAATAATTCCCATACGCCACTCACTCCGCGCGAACGCATCGGATAGATACGCCCATCCCATTGATTAAAATCACCGACGACACTGACGCCTTCAGCATTGGGCGCCCAGACAGCAAAAAATACGCCTGTATTACCTTCTATATCACGAAGGTGTGAACCCAGGTGATTATATATATGCCAGTGCTTTCCTTCTCCAAACAAATGCAAGTCAAAGTCTGACAATTGCGGCTTGAAGGTATAGGGGTAAACAACGCTCTGACTACCATGCTGACCTTGCCAGCTTATTTTAAAATGCTCCGAAAGCAGGTTTGGCTCACCATGCCATTCAAAGAAATCTGTACCCTGCACACGCGTCATAGCCTGAGCTGCATCTTCCAGATAAACTTCACTTGCACAAGGCATAAATACTCGCGCCAGGCTGCTCCCTTCCTGCTCAAAGTAGCCCAGCACAGAAAAAGGATCACACAGGTGCGCCTGCCTTAACTTTACAAGTTCATCATTCATTTGAAAATTATCGATTTCCGTTTTCATTGACCTGATTTTATATCATAAAATAAATATTAACGATCATTATAAGAATAATTAATTACATCTGCCAGAATCAACCCGATGACGCCAATAATGCAAATAGACAATTTACACCACTCAGCTCATACATGACAAAAAAACACATCTCAACTATATTCTAAATAGGGCAATTGATGTATAAAAAAAATTGTTTTCATATTACTGTCATATTAATGCATTATCTAATAACTTAACTTACTATTCCGTTATTCATGATGCGTTCATGTGGAGATTTAAACCAAAATGAAATTCGAACGTCAACCACGATTTATCAGCCGTCTGACCAGGGACACGCTTGCCCTGATTCTTGCAGGCGGGCGAGGCACACGACTCAAACAACTAACCTACTGGCGAACAAAACCCTCCGTTCCTTTTGGCGGCAAATTTCGCATCATTGATTTCCCTTTATCAAACTGCGTTAATTCCGGCATCAGGCGTATCGGGGTTATTACACAATACAAGGCACATTCTCTCATTCTGCATATCCAGCAAGGCTGGGGGCATTTGCGCGGGCAATTCGGCGAGTTTATTGAGCTACTCCCTGCCCAACAGCGCATCAAGTCATCCTGGTACCTGGGAACCGCCGACGCTGTTTATCAAAACCTCGATATCATTCGCAGCCATAACCCTTCTTATGTATTAATACTGGCAGGCGATCATATCTATAAAATGGATTATGGCCCCATGCTTGCCTTTCACGAAGAACAGCAAGCCGATATCACGATTGGCTGTATCGAAGTACCCGTTAAGCTTGCCCGCTCGTTTGGTGTAATAGGGGTTGATGACGACAGACGCATTCACAGTTTTATTGAAAAACCGGAAGAACCGGAAACCCAGCCCGACAACCCTGAAGTGGCACTGGCATCCATGGGTATCTATATTTTCAACCGGGATTTTCTGTTCGATCAATTAATCAAGGATGCAGACAACCCCGAATCCAGCCATGATTTTGGTGCGGATGTTATTCCTTCAATCATTAGCCAATGCAAAGCCTACGCCTACGCTTTTCGTGATATTGAAAGCGGTCATCATGCCTATTGGCGTGATGTGGGGACAGTTGATGCTTTCTGGGAAGCCAACCTTGAGCTCATCGGCATTACGCCTGAACTGAACCTGTATGATCTTGACTGGCCTATCTGGACATACCAGGAACAATTGCCTCCTGCAAAATTTGTTTTTAATGATGAAGACCGCAGGGGCATGGCAGTTGATTCAATGGTTTCTGGAGGCTGTATTATTTCTGGCGCCACCGTCAAACACTCTCTACTGTTTTCAAATGTTGAAGTTAATTCATATTCACATATAGAAGACTCGGTTATTTTACCCGATGTTTCTATTGGCCAACACTGCGAGATTCATCGCGCTGTCATCGACAAGGGCTGTGACATACCAGACTACACCATTATTGGTGTAGACCTGAAAGAAGATGCAGAAAGATTTCACGTAACAGAAAACGAGATAGTCCTCGTAACACCCGAGATGCTTGGACAGGAACTACACCATGTCAGATAACACACCACTCAAGGTGGTCTTGATGTGGCACATGCATCAGCCGGAATACCGCGACCTACGCATTGATGAGTATCAACTACCCTGGACATACCTGCACGGGATCAAGGATTATGTCGATATGGCGGCGCATATTGAACGCAACACCAATGCCCGTGCTGTATTTAATTTTGCACCTGTGTTGCTGGATCAGATACAGGATTATACCAAACAGATCAGTGACTACCTGAACCTGGGTACACCTATACGCGATAAATTATTATCTGCATTGGCCGAACCTGTATTACCTGTTGACGAGCAGTCATGCCGCAAGCTGATTCTTGATTGCCTGCGCGCCAATCAAACACACATTATTGACCGCTTCAAACCCTACAAAAAGCTATCTGACATTGCCAATATAATATCAGACAAACCGGAAATGCTGACCTACATGGCTGATCAATATATTTTTGATCTACTGGTCTGGTATCACCTTGGATGGATGGGAGAAACAGTCAGACACGGTAACGAAACAGTTAAACAACTCATGCAAAAAGAAAAAAGCTATACATTGCATGACCGACGTCGACTGCTGGGTGTCATCGGCGAACTCATGGGTTCTATTATCCCCCGCTATAAAGCACTTGCCCTGCAAGGGAAAATTGAACTGGCCATGTCACCTTACGCGCACCCTATCATTCCTTTATTGCTTGATATTAAAAGTACGCATGAAGCCATGCCGGATGCAAACCTGCCTATACTGGAAAACTACCCCGGCGGAGAACAACGAGCGCAATGGCACCTGGAAAAAGGCATTAAAACCTTTCAGCATCATTTTGGCATTACACCGGTCGGTTGCTGGCCATCAGAAGGCAGCCTGAGTAATGAAACATTACGCCTGCTGGACGAGTCAGGCTTCAGCTGGACGGCCAGTGGCGGCACGGTATTACATAACAGCATCAATGCGTCTGAACCTGAAGACATACCCTGCATTCACCAGTCTTACCATATCAATGACAACCCGGTTAATTGTTATTTTCGTGATGATGGCCTGTCAGATCTGATTGGCTTTAATTACTCCAACTGGCATGCCGACGATGCCGTTGCCAATCTTGTGCATCATCTTGAAAACATTTCCAAGGCCTGCGCAGATAATCCGGACAGTATTGTTTCTATTATTCTCGATGGCGAAAATGCCTGGGAATACTACCCTGAAAATGGTTATTATTTTCTTGATGCACTTTATGAACAGCTGGGCAATCACCCCGACATTGAACTGACTACCTACAAGCAACATCTGTCGACACAACCACAGACCACCACACTTGATACACTTGTTGCCGGTAGTTGGGTCTATGGTACTTTTTCTACCTGGATTGGTGACAACGATAAAAACCGCGCATGGGATATGCTCGGTGATGCCAAACATGCGTTTGATAAAGCCATGCAAGCCGGAACACTAAAAGGAGACCGCCTCAAAAAAGCAGAACACCAACTCGCCATTTGCGAGGGTTCCGACTGGTTCTGGTGGTTTGGCGATTACAACCCCGCTAACACCGTTAGTGATTTTGAGCACTTATTCAGATTAAACCTGTCTATACTCTATCGAATCATTAACCAGAATCCTCCTGACTATCTGTCACAAACATTCACACATGGAAGCGGCACTCCTGCTATGGGCGGCGTCATGCGTCCCGGGCAGGAAAATACATGAAACATTACGAAGTACTGGATAAAAGACGTGCCGGGATACTGCTACACATAACATCACTCCCGGGCGGCCATGATCACGGAGACATGGGTCATCAGGCATATCGGTTCATCGAATTTCTTGAGGCCTGTGGCATCACTGTATGGCAAACCCTGCCATTGGGGCCAACACATGAGGATCTTTCGCCCTATCAATGTCTTTCTGTCCATGCCGGCAATCCTTTACTTATCAGCATGGACTGGCTGATCGACCGTGGCTGGCTTGAAAAAAAAACCATACAGCGAAAAAAATGCAATAAAACACTGCGCAAAAAATGCCTTGGCATTGCCTTTGATAATTTTATGCAGGCAAAAGATAAATATCATGATCTCTATCAGGAATTTATTACTTCTCAGGCATACTGGCTTGAAGATTATGCCTTGTTTATTGCCATACGAAGCGCGCAGAAAAATACCGGCTGGATGAACTGGTCTGCCAAACTACGTGATCGCGAACCTGCTGCACTTAAAAAAACCGGAAAAAAATTACAAGACCATATTGAATATATCAAATTTGAACAATTTATCTTTTTTCAACAATGGATAGAGTTAAAACAATATGCCCATGATCATGGAGTCTCAATATTCGGAGACATGCCAATTTTTGTCGCGCATGACAGCGCTGAAGTCTGGGCACATAGAGAGTTTTTTAACGTAGACAAACAGGGTCGCGCCACACATGTTGCCGGTGTGCCACCTGACTATTTTTCCGAAAACGGGCAACGATGGGGCAACCCCCTTTATACATGGAAAGCAATCCAGCAAGATCAGTTCGGCTGGTGGATTAATCGTATGCGCACCCAGCTATTATTATTTGATATCGTTCGTATCGATCATTTTCGTGGGTTTGAAGCAAACTGGGAAATCCCCGCAGAAGAAGAAACAGCCATTAACGGCCAATGGGTAAAAACACCCGGAATGGCATTATTGAATACTTTATATGAAAAGTTTAATCCGTTACCTCTTATCGCTGAAGACCTTGGCATCATCACCGACGAAGTTAACGCATTACGTGACCATTTCAATATCCCGGGAATGAAGGTTTTGCAATTTGCCTTTTCCGGTGACTCGCATAATCCGTACCTTCCACATAACTGCGTCAAAAATTGCGTCATCTATACCGGCACGCATGATAACGATACAACCTTGTCCTGGTTTAATTCATTATCTGAAACAGATACACAACACGTTCTCGATTATTTAAAAAATGATAGCGAAGATATGCCTTGGCCGATAATACGCAGCGCTATGGCGTCAGTTGCCCGACTATGCGTTTTACCCATGCAGGATATACTTTCTCTGGGAGAAGGACACCGCATGAACACACCCGGCACTCAGGAGAATAACTGGCAGTGGCGTTTCAAATGGAACCAGATTCCAGACGATCTGGCTCAACGTTTGCGTCAGCTCGCCACGCTATATGACAGGTAACTTATTTTTTATTTTTTCTGTTAAAACTTATCCACGTCAGTAACCGCATAACCCAAACCCAGTATGCAACTGTCATTCTTACCCACCATGAGCGCTTGCTCCACTCCCCGATACTTATTTCATTACAATCAGGAAAATCATGTTCGAATTGTTCATGCACGACATTTGCAAAAACAGCATTATCCACCTCCTGATTTGCTTCAAGATTCCAGCGAAAATTCCACCTGTCAACATTACTGGAACCAATACTGACCCAATCATCACACAAAAGAATTTTAAGATGTAAAAACCGCGGCTGATATTCAAATATCCTCACGCCACTCCTGAGCAACTTGTCATAATAATGACGACCCATGTGTCTCGCCCACGGATGATCACTATGGGGGCCGGGCAACAACAGGCGAACATCAACCCCCTCCATGGATTTTTTACACAATGCACGACACATCTTTCTTGATGGAACAAAATAAGCTGTTGCCATCCATACATGATTACGTGCGTTTCTTATCTGGCGAACAAATGAACGAATCACTTCAGAATGTGTAAATGAACGGCTCTCGGCTACTCTCCCCAATTGCGGTGAATCTATCTCTGCGGCATGATTATACGGGGGATAATATATGGCGTCAGTCCATCTGCTCCAGCTTTCTTCAAATAACACCTGCCAGTCACTCACACAAGGGCCAACTATTTTAACCATGGCCTCATGCCAGAAATGTTTCGGGTGACTAAGCCTGTCAAAACTATCAGTGATACCTGCGCCGCCGGTATAGGCAAGCCGCCCATCAACCAATAACAGCTTTCGATGATCACGAAATAAATTACGCCTGAGACGCCCGTAATGTAACGGATTATAAAAACACAATGAGATACCACCTGCCTGCAATCTTGCTCGATCATTATACTCAAGACCAAGCGAACCATAATCATCAAGTAATAAATAAACCCGCACACCGCGCTTGCCTGCTTGCAACATTGCATCAATAAACCTGTCTGCAACCACGCCCGATTCAAAGAGGTACATCTCAAAATAAATGAATTCTTTCGACTGCTCAATAGCATCCAGCATTTCCACAAAAAACCGGTCGCCATCAACCAGCAATTGGAAAGACTCATTCTCTCGCCAGGGAAAACGGTAGTGTGATAATGGATGCAGTTTTTGCAATGACATAACAGGCTCACATTTCCAGACAATCCGGACAACAGACGGCCCGGTAATCCTTGCTCAATTCACCCAAAATAATGGCACAAACTTTTCTCTGATAAATATGACAGATTTTATGGCTACTGTCTTTAACAATGCACGCCCGGGATGTTATATTAAGTAAATATTTTTCAGGTGCGGACACCCATACCAGTGCATCCTTTTAAAACAGGCTGTATGATCTTGACCAAGCCATCGATGCGAACACTGCTTCTGCCATTTTAAGGGATATACATGGAATACACCGACGTACTGTTTCACTGGAATGCCGACCCGGTATTGTTCACATTAGGGCCTCTGACGGTATACTGGTATGGCCTGTTATTTGCAACCGGCTTTCTTATCGGCCTGCAAATCATGCAATGGATTTACAAGCGCGAACAACGCAATACAAATGAACTCGACAGCCTGTTTATTTACATATTAGCCGGCACCGTCATTGGTGCGCGTCTCGGCCATGTGCTGTTTTATGACCCTGCCTACTACTTCAGTAACCCGCTGGAGATTTTAAAAATATGGGAGGGCGGGCTTGCCAGTCATGGTGGCACGGTTGGCATTATCATTGCGATCATCCTGTATTCACGAAAACAAGGCAACCCCGGCTGGTTATGGATACTGGATCGCTTCTGCATGACAGCCGCACTCGGTGGCGCACTGATTCGTATCGGTAATTTCTTTAATTCAGAAATAATTGGCACGCCCGTCAATGGCGGTATTGTGTTTGATCGTTTTGACAGCCTGCCCAGACATCCGGTGCAACTCTATGAATCGTTTTCATACCTGCTGATATTTATTATCACTCTTATTGTTTACAAACGTTATGGCAAAACATTAAAAGACGGCAGAATATTCGGTCTGTTCATGATCATCCTGTTCAGCTCACGTTTTATCCTGGAATTTTTCAAAACCCGACAAGCCGTCTATGCGCACACGATGGACCTGAGTGTAGGCCAATGGCTAAGCATCCCTCTTGTTTTATTTGGTTTATGGCTTGTGCTGAAACCCGGCAAAAAATCAACCACCACCTGATTTTTAACTCACTGCATGGTTACCACGCTACCACTTTAAATCGTCCGGTATCTGGTAATCGGCATAAGGGTCGTTTTCATCAACCACCTGATCTTTACTGTCAAACAGGATAATGCGCTTTTCATTTCTTTGCTGTATTTTTTTTGCAACCGCCTCAGGCACCAGTTCATAACGACCTTCTATTCGCGCTATCCCCAGCCTGCCATCCATTACCTGTACTTTTAATTTATCATTAATATAAATACGTTTAACCTTACCCATGTGCTCAAAATTATAAACCAGCTCGCAATCTTCCCCTCTCTTTACGAGATTATTTTCAATCAGCTGGTTAATCTCTATGGATATGGCTTTATTTCTGGCATCTTCTTCTTTTTTTCTGTTTAACTCACGATCAAGATCCGCTTTTTCTTTTGCTACTTTCCGGGCATTAAGCGCTGTTTCATCCACAGCCTTCTCTTTCTTTGATCGCTGCTTTTGTTTCTTTTTATTTTTATGCTTGCTTTGATTGGCTTTTTGAACCTGTTGTTTAGTCACTAGTCCAGCTTTAAGCAGCTGCTCCTGAAATGGATTATTCATTTTTCCTTATCTCTCTTTACACTAAAATAATTATTTATAAATGCTCGCTAACCTGGACTGGTCGCCACCATAACCGCGCGCCTGGGTGCAGGATAACCTTCTATCGTTTTTGTTGCATCATCCGGATCCAGAAAATCTGTCAATGACTGATACGACATCCACTCGGTAGCACGCTGTTCCTCTGGCGTTGTCGGGCTAACATCCAGTAAGCGAATGTCTTTCATCCCGCATCGTCGCAGCCATTTCTCCAGCATGGAAACTGAAGGAATAAACCAGACGTTCCCCATTTGTGCATATCGATCTTCCGGCACCAGCACGGTGTTTTCATCGCCTTCTATTACCAGCGTTTCCAGCACCAGTTCACCACCCGGGCGCAAACATTCACGCAAATGTTTTATGTGATCCAACGGCGACTTTCGATGATACAAAACACCCATGGAAAACACTGTATCAAACGCATGTAATTTACGTGGCACATCATCTATACCCAAAGGCAGAATGTACACCCCGGCATTATCCAGATAACGACTGATCGCCTGATGCTGCATCAAAAATAATTTTGACGGATCAACATTGATAACCAGTTTGGCACCCGCACCGAACATGCGCCAGCAATGGTAACCATTACCTCCGCCGACATCCAGCACGGTTCGATTTTTTAATGGCTGAATCTGATCCTTGATCCGATTCCACTTCCAGTCTGACCGCCATTCTGTATCAACAGACACACCAAATAGTTCATAGGGGCCTTTACGCCATGGAGACAGTTTTTTTAATTGCTGCTCAATAAGGCTACGGGCTTCTGCATCAGCATCATTTACTTCACCCACACGAACACAGTCTGCATTAAAATCACAACTGGAAGGTTTTATCTCGGGCAATGCAGATATTGCTTCTTGCCAGCGTTGCAAATCACCGTGTTTTACTTCAAATAAAACATGGTGTATTTGCCCGGGCAGGATAGCACGCCATGGCTGCAACAATTCATCCGACATGGCTGCATACAAATCATCATAATCAAGCGAAAACGTTTTCATTTGAATCCGTTATTTTATCGCTGCAATAGAAACAAAATTAAAGGCCTGAAACCATTGATACACCTGAGCGAACCCTGCTGTCTGCAAACGCTGCTGATGTTGCTCAAAGGTATCGGGAATCAAAACCTTTTCGAGTGCAGAACGTTTTTGACTGATTTCCATATCACTGTAACCATTGGCACGTTTAAACGACAATTGCATAGCCTCTTGCATCTGCTGTTCCTGTACATCACTGAAATTTAATTTCTCTGATAACACCAAAAGACCGCCGGGTCGCAAACCCTTGTATATTTTTTGCAAAACAGACAATCGCTCATTCGCTTCAATAAATTGCAAGGTGAAATTCAGCACAACCATCGAGGCATTGGTAATATCTGCATCCTGAATATCCTGACAATACAGCTCTACGGTTGCCTTATCATTGTCACCCAGTTGCTGGCGACAGGTATCGATCATTGCTTGTGAATTATCAATCGCAACAATCGTGCAGTCAGACGGAATACGCTGACGCATGGACAACGTGGCCGCGCCCAGCGAACAGCCCAGATCATAACAGCGGCTTTCCGGTTGCACGTATTGTTCTGCAAGCAAGCCGGTCAGGGTGATGATTTCTGCATAACCCGGCACCGAACGGCGGATCATGTCAGGGAACACCTTGACGACGGCATCATCAAAGGCAAAATCAACGATCATATCCCGGGGTTTGGAATAGACCTTGTCATATGTCGATTGTTTACTCATATCATCTATAATAACCAATATGCCGACTTTCTAATAGACAAGAGCAACTTATGCTTAAACTTTTACCGATTTTATTCCTTGTGTTCTTCAGCGCCTGCAATGACCAGAAAGTTGAAAAAACCGAGCAACCCGAAAAAATATTTCAGGGACAGATTGACTCATTAAATAAAGCAAAAGCCATTGAAGACACGTTACTGAAGGCTGATCAGCAACTCCGTAAACAAATAAACGAACAATCCAACTAATAACGCCTCTATATTATTCATTAAATATCAATAACTTGTAAAATATATTGTTTTTCTCACCAATAAACCTTGAAAGTTCTCTAAAAGTTCTCTATATTTCTCATTAATGAGAACATTGTGAGAACTTTTAGAGGAACACAATATGCTTTCAAGGCGCGAACAAGATACCTACGATTTTATTTGTAACTACATTAACGAACACCAGCAAGGGCCACTACTGGAAGAAATTGCTGCAGGCCTGGGCATAAAGTCCAAGGGTGTTGTACATCGTTACGTAAAAACACTGGCCAACGCTGAACTCATCGAATTGATCAGCGGTCGCCATCGTGGAATTCAATTACCCTCTTCAGAACCTGTTATCGATGAAAACGCGCCTGTTATGCCATTGCTGGGTCGCATTGCAGCCGGCATGCCTATTGAGGCCATACCGGATCAAAATGAAATTAATCTGGCTGACTTCTTTATGGGTCCCGGACGATTTTTACTCAAGGTACAGGGTGAATCAATGATTGAGGCAGGCATTTTACCTGATGATATCGTTGTTATTGAAAGCTGCGTCACCGCACGTAACGGAGAAATCATTGTCGCCCTGGTCGACCAACAGGACGCAACACTAAAACGCTTTAAAAACAATCAGGATGGCACCGTCACCCTGATACCGGAAAACCATGAAATGCAACCGATGATATTTGAATCACACCGTGTCCACATTCAGGGTGTACTGGTAGGTCAGATGCGGTCTTATTGCTGAACATAAATTAAAACAGGTTCACCACGCCGACCCTCGAAAGAATACATTGCCATGTTATTAGTTCGTTTGCTCAAGGTCGCCGTGGTAACAATAAATAAACGAGGTGGAATATGAATACAAATAACAAAAAACTGATCAAGGGTGTTATGTCAGCAGCCTGGCAGGTACGTCGCGAGTATGGCCCCGGCCTGCCTGAGTCTGCCTACGAATTTGCACTGGTCACTGAACTTCGCAAAAGAGGTATTAAGGCCGAACGTAAACAAACAGACAGCAATGTCAGCGTACTGGTAGACAACTGCCTGTTACTCGGATTGCGCTGTGTTGACCAGATTACTTCTCTGCATAGCAAACAACTCAGCAGTTACCTGCGTAAAATGCGTTTTAAACAAGGCTTGCTATTAAATTTCAATTCGAACTTTATTCGTCAGGGTGCTTTGCCGGTCACACCGTGACCGGCAGTTGCTGGTATCGAGTGGCTAGTACCGAGGTAAAAAAAGATAATTGATTTTCCTCGACACTAGCCACTCGACACTAGCTACTTTCATTACTCGCGGCTGAATGCCGCTCCTACAAAATATAATAATCATGAATAACTTCTGCCCCGTCATCTGGCCACGCGCTATTTTGCTCGTGGACATGAATGCTTTTTTTGCCTCAATAGAACAACGGGATTTTCCTAAATTAAAAGGCAAACCCGTTGCTGTTACCAATGGCGAGATTGGCTCATGCATTATTACCTGCTCATATGAAGCTCGCGCACATGGCATTCATACGGGTATGCGCATCCAGGAGGCGCGCAAAAAGTGCCCGGGCATTATTCAACG
>JAADHQ010000044.1 GCA_013151795.1 Gammaproteobacteria bacterium
CCCCGTTTTGTGACTACAGTGCATGGTTTGTATTCAGTAAAAAAATACAGCTCGATTATGACGCGTGGAGAAAAGGTAATAGCGGTTTCGGATACAATCAGGAAATACATACTTGATAATTATCTGGATGTTGATGAGAAAAAAATACAGGTTATTTATCGTGGAGTTGATCCTGTTGAATTTCCGTATGGCTACAACCCTGATTCAGACTGGTTAAATAAGTGGTACGAGCAATACCCTCAATTAAAAGACCATCATGTCATTACTTTGCCAGGCAGGCTGACACGATTGAAGGGTCACGCGGATTTCATTGATCTTGTCAGTTTTTTACGGGAAAAAAAGGTTGATGTTTATGGTTTAATTGTTGGAGGTGATGACCCAAAAAGGCAAGCCTATGCAAAAGAGATAAGAGGCAAGGTAAAAGAATCAGGTATGCAGGACAGAATTATTTTTACCGGCCTCCGTAGCGATATGCGTGAAATCTACGCAGTGTCTGATATTGTTTTATCACTTTCTACCAAACCCGAATCGTTTGGGCGCACCAGTCTGGAGGCGTTAAGCATCGGCAGGCCGCTTGTTGGTTATGATCAGGGTGGGGTGGGAGAGATGTTGCATAATATTTACCCGCAGGGTTGTGTTCCATGCGGTGACAGGGGTGCCTTGCAGGAAACCGTTAAAAATATGTTGACCCAGCCCTGTGTAGTCCCGGTACGTCATGACTATCAACTGGCTCGCATGTTGTCTGATACACTGAGATTGTATGCAAACCTGGCAGGCAGTACCTGAAGATAAAAGGTAACTGTTTACAGGTGATTTATTGCGACATATTTTTTGCCGCATATTAACATTATCAATAAAGCTGAGGAATTATTTTGGCTAAGAAATGGAAAAACTACACACATAAAACACTGCTTCGTAACTTAAGGCGTCCCTTTAATCGTCGTTCTGCCTTTAAGCGACTGGCCGAATATCATTCAGTAGATCGTTCTCTCGACGAGCGTATTGGCTGGGCTATGCGTTTTGGCGGTGGCGGATACTTTCGTATTAAAACATTACAGATCAGATCAGAAATTACAGCTCTTGCAAAGGCGCTAGAAGAGCTCAAACCGAAAACTATTCTGGAAATCGGAACGGCACGTGGAGGAACCTTGCTTATCTGGTCAAGCCTTGCAAGTAAAAAGGTTGTTTCCTGTGACATGCAAGACATGAGTATACAAGGCGAACTGTTACGTGCCTTGCCGCCTCCTGCTTCAGACTGTGAGGTGCAGCTGTTATCCGGTAATTCGCACGATGAAAATTTTCGCCAGCAGGTCGAAAATGAATTAAATGGTGAGCTGGTAGACATGTTATTTATCGACGGTGATCATACCGAAAAGGGAGTGGAAGCTGACTACCGTGATTATCATCATCTTGTGCGCCCGGGTGGTATTATTGCTTTTCATGATATTGTTGAAAGTCAGCCACTGGAAATCAATCAGGTTTACTATTTTTGGAAACGGCTAAAGCAGGAAGGTGTGCAGACCGAAGAGTTTGTCAACGACAGGGATCAGTGCGGATTTGGTATCGGCATCGTCAGGGTGCCTGAAACTGCATCATAAAGTTCATTTTTTATTATGTTACTGGAAAAATATCGTTCATAACTGGCGCGTGACTTATGACCATATTCCGGCAAGCTGTTGTGATTATTGGCGAGCGCCATGACTGCGTCCAGCAAAGCCTGCGGATTATTTTCCTTTATTTGAAATAACCCTGATTGTGAGCCATCTTTCAGGTCTGCCGCATAGGCATTGCTCGCCCGGGTGATAACAGGGCGAGCACAGGCCATGGCCTGATAGACCTTGTTGGGAATGACACGCCCGGCTTTTTCTGATGAGCCAAACACGCCCAGTAATATGTCGGCTTGTTGTATGCGCACTGGTAAAGCACTGTATTCGACCCAGTCTTCAAACGTGATATTGCTTTGCTTGCCAGCAAGCACTTTGCAATGTTCCAGTAAGGGGCCATTACCTAATAAGTGCCAGTGAATCGAATTATCCTTGCATATTTTCGCGGCCTCAATAATGGTTTGAGGGCCTTGCAGATTAATGAAGCTGCCATAGAATAATATCTCGATTTTGTTCGGGTCAGTAATGTGCTGTTTGTCAGGCTGAAACAGCGACTCGTCTGCCCCGACATGAATAACTTTGATGTTCTCTGGCTTGATATGAAATGACTGACTGAAAAAGCGTGCATGTTCTTCAGTATCGGCAATCACCGTGTCTGCAGACTGGAATTGTTTTTGTTCCTGTTTTAATAATTTGTGTGCCGGGATGCTGTTTATATCAAATTTCTTTCTTTCAAATACTTGTTTGTCCCAGGCACTGATTAACGGGTCGAATATCACAGGAATCCCTCTGCTGTGCGCCCACCGTGAGGCTGCCAGAATATCACGTTGTCTAAAACAGGGCACCCAGACAAGGTCAGGCCTGGCGATACCTCTGATGCTAGCCTCTATATTCGCTGCACTGCTGAACACAGGATGAAAATCAATAATCTGGTAATCGAGGTCGTATGCCAACTGGCGTAATATGCCATTGCGTGAATACGCTGGATCAAAGCGTCCCCACCATAACAAGGTCTTCATGATTTTATCTTGTGAATCAGTTTTGCACGAAATTTCCCAATAATGTCACTGATAGCAATTAAGGGGTATTTTTTTCTAAGCGCACGTCGTGAGTAAAGGGTAATCGGTTTGCCGGCTGTTGCGGGTGCAGTATGCCGCTTGTTAACCTCCCTGCAAATAACAGCAAAAATATTGTATTCATCCAGTACGCGTCGGCGTGCTTCCATAATATAAGGGAGTCTTTTTTCATACTCGTTACTTTTAATTGCATCCGAAATGATTTTGCGTGTAGTTTCAATGTCATGAATATTCACGGGTATAAAACTTTCCGGTGGAAAGTAATCCGCAGCATTGGGGCAGCCATGATAAAAGGGCAGGCAAAAACCCAGAAATGCATCTGAAAGTTTTTCTGTATAATGATGTTTGCCAATATAGTTTTCTATGGTTATATGGTATTTGTAATCATCCAGAGCTTCAGATTTATCATCCATATCACGTACACCTCGCCCGTATATTTCCAGCTCAGGTATTAGTTTCTTGAGATTCCAGGTGAATTGATAGCGTGAATAATGTAGCGTATTTTTTTGTTTTTTAACTGAGCACACAGTTGAGAGTGTTTGTGTTTTTACCGGTTGTGTTATTGCCTTCATCATGTCATAGGTGATCAGATTTTTACTGCCCAGGCCATAAAACCAGGGTAAATTCGGTGGTAAAGTAATCCTGTGGGGGTGTGGGAGTGCCCATTCCTCCTGGCTGGTAATAACGTGTCCATATTGAGCCGTATAGTGTTTGCCATAAGATTTAATGGTAGAGGGTTCCATGGTCAGGAAGATAGTATTTTCCTGAGGACATGCCAGCAGCTCTTTACTCAGGGGGAAGCGCTCACTGGCCTGTTTAGGTAAATCTTCATATACTACAAGCCAGTCATAATCGCGTGCAGTTTTATCAAATATAAATTCACAGTTATTCCACACAGGTTTCTGGTCTGGCAGCTGTCGAAGCCAGGTCGTGTCGTTGAGTTTGCTCAAAAATTTGATACGAATGAGTGGTTTTGATAAATTGTTTTTTTCAAGTTGGCTCATACAAATGATCTGCGAATAACCGGGTTTTTATTTATCAGGAAGAGTGTCTTAAAACATACCTGTTCACAAGGTTGTTGCGACAGGTTGACATTACCAGTCAGGCGTTACCCATATCGATTTCGACTAGTGTATACTATCAAGCTTCTTAATTCCGGTATAGCGTGAATGGGCAGGAATATATGCGCATAGTACATGTTGCAGATGCAAATCATAAATATCTAGGGCTCCGTACCTATGGCATGTTCGCCAAGCTCCATAATGGTTTTGTTCGTAACGGGCATGATGTCTATCATTTCAGTGACCGTGAGGTGGCACGCGCCTCTAACCCGTTAGGTACACGTAAGCTTGGTGTCAGTGCCTGCAACAGAAAATTAATCAAGGTTTGCCAGAACTTCGAGCCAGATGTGATGGTTCTGGCGCATGCGGATATCATACGTCCTGATACCATTTTGAAAATAAGACGCGACCTTCCGGATATATTGGTATTTCAATACAATGTTGACGGCCTGTTTATACCTAGTAATGTTCAGAATCTGCTGAGCAAAAGTGATTGTGTAGATCATACGTTTACTACAACAGCCGGGGCCAGTTTAAGACAAGTTGCCGGTTTCAGGTCGGGGGTTTCATTTTTTCCGAATGCGGTAGATATCAGTATTGATGCCTGTCGTAACCATGAAAATGATCATCTGGAGACGGATGTATTTTTTGCAGGGTCTGCAAACCAATGGGCTGATGCAGATGATTTAAGGCTTATTGCGCCATCAGTTATTCAGGAGCATTTCCCTCAGTTGAAATGCGAATTTTACGGGAATAAAAACAAGATATTTGGTGCAAAATTCAAGGCTGCATTATGTCGTACAAAAATGGGTTTAAATTTCAGTTTGCGACCTACTGACATGGAGTCAGGGGAAGATAGCCCATTGTACCTGTATTCATCTGATCGAATAGGTTTGTATATGGGTAATGGTTTGTTAACATTTACGTCAAAAGTCAGTAATCTGACAGATTTGTATGGCAGCGACCGGATTGTAGAAGTGGAAGATTCTTCCGATCTGATAGATAAAATACGTTATTACTCAAATAATGATGAAGAACGAAAGCGGGTCGCAAAGTGTGGTTATGATTTTGTTCATAATGAATGTAATGAGCGGTTGGTCACTCAGTATATGATTGAAACTGCTTCGGGATTAAATTTGTCGCATAAATATGTCTGGCCAACAGAGGTATATAAAAAATTGTAATATCAGGCCCGTTATTTTAGAGAGATGTTGTGTATTATATAATTAAGTATAGTGTAATATTGATTTTAAGAGGCATTTAGAATGTTAAGGAAGCTTTTCCAGCAAATACTGACACTTTTCAATGATAAGCCTTTAGGACCACCGAGTGAAGAGGATAAAAAATTAGTTGATGAGTTCAGGGTTTCTTTTGCTGAGATAGCCCTGCCAAAGTTAACGAGTAATCTGCAATCAGAAATAAATTGGTTTAATAATATGAGCCGCCTGAGAGAGCTTGTGTTAACGGGTGACCCACGTGACTTCTTGCGGTGGGATGTAATCAAAAAAACCATGTTTGTAGCACATTCCAGCTTTATCCCGACTGAGTTGAGTTATCTGAAAAAACGGCCTGACTGGAGTAGTCGTTGGCAACATGTAATCAATGAATCTAGCCCTGGTCATCCTTTACCCTATGCATATTATCCTAAAAGTAGTGGAAACCTGATACATCAGGCATATCATTTGGCCGTTTTTGAGGAGCAGTCGGGTCAAAATTTTAATGACGTGGATCTGGTAGTTGAATTTGGTGGTGGTTATGGCAGCATGTGCAGATTGTTTAATAATCTTGGGTATGCAGGGAAGTACATAATTTTTGACTTGAAGCCGTTTTCACTATTACAAACATTTTATTTGAAGTCTTTGGGTATACCGATTCTTACGTTAGACAATTTCAAATCATCTAAAACGGGTGTGTTGTTATTATCTGAAATATTTCATTTGAAGGAAGTGCTTAATGATTTCGATGACAAGAAAAAAGCAATGTTTTTAGCTACATGGTCAATCAGTGAAACACCTTTAAGTGTTCGTGAAACTTTTTTACCACTAATTGCAGGATTTGGTTCATATTTAATTGCCTATCAGGATAGTTTTGGTGAAGTAGATAATATTGATTATTTTAATTCATGGAAAAAAGAAAATCCTGATGTTTCATGGCGTTACTGTCGGATTAAACAGCTGCCTGGTAGCAGTTATTTGATGAGTGGACATAGGTAGTACTAGCCAATGTATATCGCTGATTATACCTTAAGGCTTTGGGGGTGATATGTTTTTATTTATACCTCAGGGTGGCTTATGTAACCGAATGCGTTCAATTGAAGCGGCTATAGAGTTGTCATTACAAGCGGGGGTTAGTCTAACAATACAATGGCATATGGATCCGGGGCTAAACTGTGAATTTGAGAAACTGTTTGAAGTGCCGGCGGTTATTGATGAGATAAATACGATTAATTATACAGGGGGTACTGCGCAGCTCCGAAAAACAATTTCTAAACGCTTGAATCGTATCCGGTATGACAAGTGTTTTTATGAACGGGATCTGGCGGCATTGACTGGCGGGGACATGGATCTGGTCAGTTTTGTGCGGTCCGGGTCTGTTTGTATAGCATCTTGTATGGAATTTTATCCTGTGAGGAATTATTTTTCCAGCTTCCAGCCAGTGTCCAGGCTTCAGGATATTATTACTACTAGCGTAGAAAACATGGGTGAATATGTTGGTGTGCATATAAGGAGGGCTGATCATGGTGTTGCAATTGAACGAAGTCCCGTTGAATTATTTATAGCAGCAATGGATCTGGAGGTAGCAAGAGATCCGAATATCCGGTTTTTCCTTGCCACAGACTGCAAGGATACCGAGGATCGATTGAAGTTGGTATTTTCGAAAAGAATTTTCACACATAAAAAATCAAGCCTGGATCGGGGTGATGGGTTAGCTATAGAGGATGCCGTTATTGATCTGTATTGCCTGGCGTCGGCAAGCAAAATAATTGGTAGTTATTCAAGTTCTTTTTCTGAAACAGCGGCACAAATAAAGAATATAAAAATTAATATCATTGATGTTGGTGATAAAATGGTAGACAGGTAATGATTAACTGCAGGAGTGAGCGCAAGTCTTGCTATGGATACCAGTGTTTTAGTGGGTATGCCAGAAATAAAGGCTATCCATATGGGAAATATCATATATACACTATTACTATAAAGGTCTAGAGTTGAGAAAATGTTGTCATTAAAAGTAAAATTCAGAAAAAGCAGAGTATTCCCCGTGTTGAATGGTTGGTGGGTTAAGCGGATTAATAAAAAATGGAAAGATAAAGGTTCGCCACTTCCGCCACCACACGAGGCTAAACAGAAAATCATAACTGATTTTTTAATGCTTTACCCTGTGAATGTATTTATTGAAACAGGTACTTATACGGGCAAAATGATTTTGATGATGCTTAGGTATTTTGAGAAAATCATATCAATTGAGCTTGATTTAAAACTTGCAGAAGCGGCTAAGCTTACTTTTTCTGATCAGTCGCA
This sequence comes from Gammaproteobacteria bacterium, assembly GCA_013151795.1. Lineage (GTDB taxonomy): Bacteria > Pseudomonadota > Gammaproteobacteria > JAADHQ01 > JAADHQ01 > JAADHQ01. The sequence goes on from JAADHQ010000044.1 coordinate 7,260, forward strand.
TGTGACAATATATCAAGGAGACAGCGGTGAGCTTCTCGGTGATATTCTGAAAAGTATACATGAACCATGTATATTCTGGTTGGATGGTCATTATTCTGGCGGGGTAACTGCGGAAGGAAAAAGTTATACGCCTATTCTGGATGAGCTAGATAAGATTTTTAAGCATTCAATCAAAGATCACGTTATATTAATCGATGATGTGCATTGTTTTGTGGATGATGATGAATACCCCTCTCCTGAGTCAATTGAAGAGCTGGTTGCAACACATTTGCCTAATGCGGCTTTTAAGATAGAGTCTAATATTATTTGTATTTTTCCTGCCAGGTAATATAGCTAAAGGTGTTGATTATGTGCATACCTTTAACTAACTTTTTGCATAAATGCTAGCAGAGCCATCCGGGTTATTTTTAAAGCGTCTATGAGCCCACAAATATTGTTCAGGTATTTTTCGAATAATATCTTCCAGTACTTTGTTTATCTTGATTGTGTCTTGCTCTATATCGTCACTTGGAAAGTTTTCAAGCGCAGGCTGAAAAACTATTTTATATCCATTCAGACCGGGTAATCGTTCCTGATAGTAGGGGATGATTTTGGCTTTACTGGATTTTGCCAGTCTGAATGTAGCTGGATTGGTAGCTGCAGGCACACCAAAAAAAGGAACAATGATTTTCTTCTCGCCCCCAAAGTGCTGATCAGGAGCGTACCATACGGCAGCGTTATTTTTAAGGCTACGTAGCAAGCGTTTGACATTATTTCGATGAATGCTGCCATCGCAATTTCGCTCACGAGCCCTTTTCATGATTTCGTCGAATAAGGCATTTTTTTGATGGCGGTACATAAACTGGTAAGGAGTGAATTGCTGTAAGACTCGTCCTCCCATTTCAAGACTGGTGAAATGAGGGCTAAGCAGAATAACACCGGTTTTATTTTTCAATGCGTTCTGCAGATTTTCGAGGCCTTCAATATGAGCCAGTTTTTTTATTATTCTGTCAGATCCCCACCAGCCCATCCCCATTTCGACCAGACTCATGCCCATTGCCAGGTAGTTTTTGTATTGTATTTTGTTACGTTGTTTATCAGTTAATTCAGGAAAACATAATTTCAGGTTAATGCGGATAAAATGCTTTTGGGGGAAAGGCAATAGCCAGATGACCATGCCTATAATGTGGCCTATCAGGTACTGTAGAGGGTAAGGAAGCAATGATACCAGGCGCAGAAATGCCAACCCTATCCAGGTGGGCCAGTATTTAGGGGAAGTAAATGCCCAAAGGCTGATCGTCTCAGATTCTTTCATAATAACTGTCTGCGTAGATTGTCAGGTTTGTAATTTTTGTAATTTGGTGTAGATGCCATTTAAACCTAGCAACTCCTGATGTGTGCCGGATTCAGCGATTTTACCTTTGTCCATAACAATAATGCGATCTGCATTTTTTATGGTAGAAAGTCGGTGGGCAATGATGATTGTGGTTCTGCCGTATTTCAGGTTTTCCAAGGCTTCCTGTACATGACGTTCTGATTGAGAGTCCAGCGCTGAGGTCGCCTCGTCAAGGATCAAAACGGCTGCATCCTTTAGAATGGCGCGCGCAATAGCAATACGTTGTCGTTGTCCGCCTGATAATTTCGTGCCATTTTCACCTATTTGTGTATTCATGCCGTCTGGCATGGCATTGATAAATTCCATTGCATGGGCGGCGATAGCAGCCTGTTTAATCTCATTTTCAGTAAACTGTTTTTGCATTAATCCGTAGGCAATGTTGTTTGAAATTGTATCATCAAACAATACAACATCCTGGCTTACGAGTGCCATATTAGATCTGAGACTCATGATGTCCAGGTCATTTATATCGGTTCCATCCAGTAAGATGCTGCCGTCGGTGGGTACATAAAAACGAGGAATCATATTTGCCAGAGTTGTTTTCCCACTGCCGGATTTCCCTACCAGTGCGATTGTTTCACCCTCATTGATTTGAAGATTGATATCACTAATTGCGGGCTCATCACCACTGGAATATTGGTATGATACATGCTTGAATTCAATTGACCCTTTGGCGACTCCAGCAGACTTAGATCCCTTGATGTTTTCCGGTGTTTCATCGATTAGTTCAAAAATACTTTCTGCCGCGGCCAGTGCACGTTGAATGTTCTCGTTAACTTTAGTCAGGCGTTTAGCCGGGCCAAATAACATTGCCATAGCAATAAATAACGAGACAAATCCACCTACGGTAATGTTTCCCTCGGCTGCTTGTAAAGAGGCTATATAAATAATATAGGCAAGTGCAAATGCAGCAAGCATCTCGATAATAGGTGTGGTAACGGCAGAGGTTGTTGTAAATTTCATCATAAAACGTCTGACAGCATTCGTGGCTTTATGGAATCTTTCCTGCTCATAATCCTGCCCGCCAAATATTTTTATGACACGGTTGCCGCGTATGGTCTCTTCCATTACGTGGGTTATTTCTCCCATGCCGTCTTGCACTCCAGTGCCTAATCGGCGTAATCGCAGTGATACCATCTTCATGATTAGTCCTGCGAGTGGCACAAGAAAAAAGAAAATTAACGATAATTTCCAGTCAAGATAAAACATCCATGCAAGTAACCCCAGTATGGCTACGCTATCACGAACACCGATTATCAATGCATTTGTACAGCCACTGGCAACCTGATTAACCGTATAGGTAATTGTGGATGCAATACTGCCTGTTGATTGTTGATCAAAATAATTATTAGGGAGTGAAAGGATTCTTTCGAACATATCCCTGCGGATATCCATTACGAGGCGCGTTGATACCCAGTTAATGGCGACAGTGCTTATAAGGCCGGCAATACCGCGAGCGAGAAATAAAAAAATAAGTAGCACTGGCATTAATTTAATATTCTCTGGATTCTTGTCAACAAAACTGCCATCCAGTAGTGGTTTCATTAACATGGGCAAAAGGGGTTCAGTAGCTGCAAGTAATACAGTTGAAAAGATCGAGACAGCAAACATTTTCCAATGTGGCTTTACATAATGAAGTAGTCTTGAATAAAGTTCTTTGCTTGCCAGTTTTGTTGTTTGTGGTGTATCAGATTTCATTAGTAAGTAATTGATTGATCATCCAGATGTTTTTTGATTTGCTTAATGTGCTTTGATGAATTATTAATATATTTGAAGTCTTTTCCTCGTTCATCAGGCTGGATGCCAGATCGTTTGTCGATGGAATGGAATTAAACAGGCCTGGATCCAGCTCCTGTAAGCGTTTTGCTGCTTTAGTCATGACTATTCTCTAGTTAATAATTCTTGTTTAATAATAAGGTTTTGATTATAAACCATGCAGGTTTCAAACGCATATGCTACAGGATAGAATAATATGTTGCCTTGTTAATATATTATTTAACCGGACTTTGGTATAGGGGTTGAATCACACCCAACCAATTGAAATATATATAAAATATAAGAAATATTTATGGAAAGGTAAGCGCGTAATTTCAAGCTTGTGTGAATATTATTGTACTAAATCAAACAAGTGATTTTCAGGACAAAATAAGCAAGAAGTATGATTTACCTCAACTGATGTTTAACAAGTTATGGTATTAATAAGTTTGTGATCCAGGGTATCTAAAAACCGATTCAGGGGGCCCATATGCGCAGCTATTTTCATTTTATGATAGTAACAGCCATTTTCTTGCTTGTTTCTACACAGGCATTCACTCAGATTACTAATCCGTTGCCAGAACAACGATTTGATTTAGTGGGGAAACGATTAAATCAAGGGCCGCTTGATTGTGGTAATTATAGAGTTAACCGGATAAAAACCAGCTCGTCTAAATTTGATGGTGCTATCCAGGTAAAAGGCGCATCCAACCTTTTTATTATTTACGAATGGACGAAGCCATTTTATAACAGCGCCACCAAGGAAATTATTATGAACCTTGAAGCGAGAATACTTAGAGGGCCTGAGTCCGGGTTTTTACGCCTGGAGGCAAAGAATGCCAATGGTGGTTTACTTGCGTTCGCCCAGGTTGGAACCTTTAATGGTGTTTATGGTGGGCGTACAGGTGTTGGTGCGGTGCGGATTAATCCGGTTAATGTCGGAAACCCGGAAACCTATAAAATTCAGTTGAGCTTTAGTGATGGTGGTTCCTGTGGTGGACAGAAACTGGGTGAATATGTTTTCAAGAAAGTGGTGAATTACCGATCTAACCCGGTTCAATCGGTTGCCCCTCCGGCATCAATCAGAGGAACCTGGAAGTGGAATGCATCCTGTTCGTGGGGTCAATACAACGGGTTTCTCTCTTTAGGTATCCCGGACCGGTATGGTAACTTCACCGGTTCATTCTCTAGCGTTGGCGGCGGGGGCATCATGTCGGCCGGACGTCTTGCGGGGCAGCAGATCAGCTTTTCCAGGCGTCTTGGAAATCAAACAGAATACTGGAGTGGCAGAGTGGTGGATGGCGGCCGTATTAATGGTACGATTTCGCTTACCGGGGGGAGGAGCTGTTCATTTTCCTTATCCTATTTTAAACGCTAGATACTGGTGCGGTACTAGAACAGATTCTGACTTGAGCTGTGTAAATTGCTATTGTGGGCTGTTTAACGAAACGATGATCTGATCTCGTTTAAATAAACCAGCTGTTCCTCATGAAAAAGAGGGAGGTGTTAATGTGCAGCATGTTTTTATTGGCAGTTAGATTCACATTAACGCGGCATTAAAACATCATGCGCTTTTCGGTGTACATACAGTTGCTTTATCACCAAATTCTCCAGCAATCGTAATGAACTGATCTTCTATTGCATCCAATGCATCGATAATATCCGGGTCAAAATGAATGCCTCTGCCTTCACGGATAATCTCCATGGCCTTATCGTGTGAAAATGCAGGCTTATAGACACGCTTTGATATTAAGGCATCATACACATCAGCAACCGCCATCAAGCGCCCGGCCAGTGGAATACTGGAACCACTCAAACCTGCCGGGTAACCACTGCCATCCCATTTTTCATGATGACTTAGTGAAATCACTCGTGCCAGATGTAAAAAAGAATTGTGACCTAAATGATCTTCGGCGATTTTCAATGCATCTGCTCCAATTTGAGCATGACCTTTCATGATTTCAAATTCATCTTTGCTGAGTTTTCCGGGTTTGAGTAATATGGCATCGGGAATACCCACTTTACCAATATCATGTAATGGTGCTGACTTATACAATAAATCTATTGTCTCATCCGTTAATTCGTTAGCGTAAGCAGGACGTGATTGAAGATATAAAGCCAATGCCTTCACATACCGTTGCGTTCTTAGAATGTGCGCTCCGGTTTCGTTGTCACGGGTTTCTGCCAGCGAAGCCAATGTTAAGATGGTAGCGTCACGCGTATTATTTAATTCTTCATTGCGTACAGAAATTTGCCTGATCATTTCATTGGTGTGAGTAGCCATTACCCCGAACTCATTGTTACTGCAAACCGGGGTTTGTACATCATATTTTCCAGCTGCAATTTTCTCCAACACTGTATTTTCGCGTATAAACGACATGTTTAAATTCCGGCTAAATGACATAATAATGTTGATGGTTTCAACCATCAGCACCGCCAGAACAAAACTGAACTCTTTCAGGATGGATATACGTGCATCCATAATAGATACCGTATTACCGGCTTCGATTAACCAGTCGAGATCCTTGATGACCAGTAATAAAAATACACCAACAATCAGCGTAGTAAATGCAACAGAAAAATACCCTAACTTATATGCCAGAGGATAAAATCCCTTGCTAACTTCCAGTTTTAGACCTTCACGTTCAATTTTTTCGGCAATCTCTCGTTCTCTTGTCAAGGCGCTATCCATGCTGGCAAATACCCCCATGGAGATTATACCAACCAGAACCTTGAGCCCACTGGCCAGGGGGAAGTCGTGTAGTGCATTATTATAAAGCGTGAGAATAATACCGACGGTTATGAACAGGCTTATGTCGAGAACAAATACCCGCTTCACTTGTTCAACTAATGGCCTGCTATTTGCCCACCGTTTCATAATTGGCGCTCGCAGCAGGAATGCCGTTATCAATATGCCACCGATGCTTGCAAAAACTTCCACCGGATTCAGGCCTTCTATGAACGGGCAGACCTGGATACCATAGACAGGGATGATGATCATCATCCCCAAATAGTGTAATTTTGTACGCATAACAGTCTTCCAGATTATGGTTGTATCGATCTATCGACCACTTACGGTAATTCTTCAATATATTGAGTGGTATAGGGGTACTCTATAAGTCGTTTCGTGTTAGCAGAGCGATAGAAATAGATTAAAGGGGTGTAGGAAACGGGTTATCTCTTAGAAATATTTGATTTTTATCGAATAGCCGTGATATTACTCATTGGATCTCGTTTGTTTAAAATTGCTCAGGGTTACAACAATAAGACAGGACTCGGTTAATTGTCACTTTTTATATATAATATTATTCTCTTGTTTGCTTTTCCTCTTGTCATTACGAGGTTGCTGATTCGCAGTGTTCGGCAGCCTGAGTATCGTTATCGCCTGTTTGAACGTCTGGCCCGCTTTCCTGCAATCAGACAGGATAAACCTGTTATCTGGGTCCATGCTGTATCGGTTGGTGAAGTGCTGGCGGCTGTTCCTTTGATCAAGTCGCTTATAAAGCGTTACCCCCGGCAGCAGGTATTGGTAACGACGACGACACCGACGGGGTCGGCACAGGTACAAAAGATATTTGCCGATGATGTTTTGCATGTTTATGCCCCTTACGATTTGTTCTGGGTGGTGAAACGATTTCTTCGCAATGTTCAGCCAACGGCATTATTGGTGATGGAAACCGAGATCTGGCCTAACTTGTATCGATCCTGTTATGAAAATAATATCCCTGTTGTACTCGCAAATGCGCGTATGTCTGATAAATCAACCGTGGGTTATCAACGATTTTCTTCCCTGACACGAGCTACATTAAAATGTATAAGCAAGATTGCAGCGCAAGGGAGTAAAGATGCCGAACGGTTTTTAAATCTTGGTGCGGAAGATAAACAAGTGGCAGTAACGGGTAGTATTAAATTTGACCTTGAATTACCTTTAACATTACATGATCAAGCCGGTTTGTTACGCCAGGAGATGGGTGAGGATAGGAAAATCTGGATTGCTGCAAGTACGCATGAAGGTGAAGAAGAATATGTACTTGATGCTTTTGAAAAGGTGTCAGGTGTTATTGGTGATGTATTATTAATTATTGTTCCCAGGCACCCGGAACGATTTGACCGTGTCGCCAGCATGTGTGAAAAAAGGAAGCTGAATCTGGTCAGGCGAAGTAGTCAGAAAAAATGTACTGCAGAGACGCAGGTTTATCTTGCTGACAGTATGGGTGAGTTACTTCTGTTTTATGCGGTTGCTGATGTGGCGTTTATTGGCGGTAGTCTGGTGAAGACAGGAGGCCATAATTTACTGGAGGCGGCTGCTTTAAAAGTAGCTTCGGTAGTCGGGCCCGAGATGTTTAATTTTGCTGAAATTACCCGCTATTTACTGGAATGTAATGGTGTCGTTCAAATTCAGGATGCAGGGTTGTTGGCTGGTAATATTGAAATGTTATTACGTGATGAGATTTTAAACAGGCAAATAGGCGAAAATGCACATGTGTTTGTTGAGAGTAATAAAGGGGCACTGGGCAGGCTGGAAAAAATCATAGATTCGGTATTAAATGAAAAATAATTTATTTATAGGTAGGGTGACTTATCGCCCTCAGGTACAACATTAAAACGCTTGTAACTCCACCAGTATTGCCCCGGTTTCTTTCTGATGCATTCTTCCAGTCCTTTGTTTAATACACTGGCAGATTGAAGTTTGTCTTTGCTATAGATGCCGTCATTGACTGGAATGAAATGTAAACGAAATCCTCTGCCCCAACGTAATCTTTCTGCATAGCTATAGAGGACAGTTGAATGATTGCGTTGTGCCAGTTTTGGTAGCAACACCATGGTGTTGGCGGGGTGATTAAAAAATGGCGCAAATACGCCGGTGCCTCTACCCGGGTTCTGATCAGGTAAGATACCCGTAAGATGGTTATTTTCCAATGCTTTGTGTAATGCTTTTACACCACTAATATCAGTGGGTACCAGATGGGCACCAAAGCGTTGTCGCCCCTGCCTGATAAATGCATCCAGTTCCGGAGAACGGTGTTGTGGTCGGTAAAGGCTGGTCATGGTGAAGAGTTGAGAGCAATAAAGACCAATGACCTCCCAGTTGCCAAGGTGCAGGGCGGCCAGAATAACGCCTTTATCTTTTTTTAGTGCTTCCTGTAAATATTCTATACCAATGATTCCATGAATTCTGGATAGTAGTTGAGGGGCTGATAAATTCATAATATACGGAATTTCAAGCAATGTCTGACATTCGTTTATCAGGCTTTTTCTGGCTATGGAATGTTTTTGTGTTGAGGAAAGTTCTGGCAGGCAATAATTCAGATTGATATAGGTAATACGTCTTCTTTTATTTGGAATAATCCATAGTAGCAAGCCAATAAGATAGCCCAGCAGGCTTGTAATAGGCAGCGGCAAGATGGATAACAGGGATAAAAGGCGTTTAGTGGACAATGTTTACCCGATTCAGGTTAAGAGTATTTGTTTTATGTCGTTAATAATGTTGAATACTATTATATATTATCTTGATGGTGCAATTATCCATAGCGTTATGGTCTAGACTGATATTGTAACAAAATTTACTAATGATGAGGGAATAACATGCCAAGAGATGTTCGTGATCCACACCAGAAGGCATTAGCACTTAATCTGGAAGAGAGAAATTACGGGACGATAGCCGAAATTGGGAAATTGGAGCAGGTCAGGAAACTGCGCGCTGGTTTTTTCGGGTGGGCGGTGCGGCAGGCACCATAGCCAAGGCAATGTCAGCTTATAGTATGGAGTTCAGTGATGCTATATACGGTACTTGCAAGCGTTATGTAAGCCGTGAACGTCTAAACGACATGCTTGATAAAGAATATACCTTGTTGATTGAGAGACTGAATGAAAGTATAGGGGCGAAAACAAGATTTTTTGCATTCTCGAATACGGTGGCAGCGCGTAGTTTTACCTATAAAACAGATGGGCACGGCTGGCTGGGTATTATTTTTCAGCGTGAGCCGGGTGATGAACCTTCACGCATTAATATTCATGTCAGTCTGCATGGCAAACAGCATGTTCAGGATCAGGAAACGCTGGGTGTTCTCGGGGTTAATCTAATCTATGGTGCGATGCCGATGCATTTACATACTGACCCGGAAGAATTATTACGTTCGTTAATTGATCAGCTTTATTCCGAGTTGGTTGAAATAGATATGATTGACTTTTCAGGGCCTGCATTTGAAGGTGTTGATAATCGGTTGATGGCTTTACGTCTGGTGCAACATGGCTTATCGAATGCTGCCATGTTTACTGCAGATGGTCATGTCATACAAATTTCTGATGCCTTGTATAAAAAGGCGATATTGGTTGAACGCAGTCGTTTTCGGCCACCAACAAACTTCACTATTGATTTGATGGAATGCGCAAAGAAAGCATTTATACATGACGATGGTGTTACTGACGATGAGATGATTGAGTTATCAGAAATGACATTAAAAAATCTGTCTGATGACGGTGATATCAATGTGCAGGATTTTCTTTATCGTGCAGATATTTTATGTTCGCTAGGGAGGAATGTCCTTATTTCGAATTACGGGCAGTTTTTCAAATTGTCGCAATTTCTATTTCGTTATACCAGTAAACCTATTGCATTAACGATGGGGCTGCCATCCTTGCGTGAGATATTTAATGAGAAATATTATGATGACTTGCCAGGGGGGATTCTTGAATCATTCGGACGAATGTTTAAACATGATCTAAGGTTATATGTTTCTCCTGAGATTGAACATACGACAGGTGAAAAGGTCGGTGTAAATGATTTGAGTGTAGACAGGCATTTGCGTCATTTATATGCACATTTGCTGGAAAATGGTTATGTGCGTGCGTTGGATACGGTTAAGGATGAGTACCTTGGTATTTTTTCTCATGAGGTGTTGGATAAAATACGTCATGGTGATAAAACATGGGAGAGCATGGTGCCAGAACCAGTATCGTTAATGATTAAAGAGCATGGGTTGTTTGGTGAAATTTCCTGAAATGGGTGGTTTGTCGTAGGAGCGGCATTCAGCCGCGAATGGTCGCTACGCATTTCCCTGTGCTCTCGCGACATAAGCACATCATGGGCGCTTTCTCATAAAGATTTACTTCTCTGGGGATTTAGTTACAGGATATCCTGTTAGACGTCGCTACGCACTTCCCTGTGTTCTCGCGACATAAGCACATCCTGGGTGCTTCCTCATAAAGATTTATTTCTCTGGGAGTTTAGCTACAGAATATCCTGTTAGACGTCGCTACGCACTTCCCTGTGCTCTCGCGACATAAGCACGTCATTGGTGTTTTCTCATAAAGATTTATTTCTCTGGGGATTTAGTTACAGGATATCCTGTTAGACGTCGCTACGCACTTCCCTGTGCTCTCGCGACATAAGCACATCCTTGTGCAAAATCGTGGCTGAATGCTGCTCTTGCATTAATATATTACTAATACTGGCTCTAGACCTTTGGCTGCCTGCGTTCCTGCATTTTTTTACCTAATGTCTGAAGTTGTTCAGTACTGAGTATGTGTTGAACCATTGACAGGAAACCTTCATTTTCCTTTGCAACATGCTCTCGATACGCCGTGCAAAATAAATCGACCAGATCGTTAAAGTTATTTGTTCCTTCAATGGATGCAGGTTTGGCTAGTAGTGGTTCAATATCATCCCACGCATTATTGAGTTTGACGTGATCCTGTTTGAGGTCATGAATAATGGTTGCAATTTTTAGTGATTCTCCAATGACGAGCGGAAACAGGTCTTGTTCTTCATCCAGATGGTGTAAAATGGCAGCAGTAGAAAAATAATAATGTATTTTTTTTATAGCCTGTTTAGCATCGTCATCCAGCCCCTTTGCCTGAATGTGCGAAACTGTTTTTTCAAGCAGGTCGCAGAAGCCCAATATGCGTTGATGGCAAGCTTTTAATAATCCCAGAGGGTCATTAAAATCAGGCGCGGCTTCATTATTCAATAAATCGTTCATTTTGTTAACCATTGATTAAAATATTTAAGGTCATCAGGAGACAGGGTTCCGGCGGATAATTTCAGTCGCAACATATTGACAATATACTGGTGTCGAGCCTGATCATAATCACGAATTGATCTAAAAAGAGTTCGTTGCGCAAGTAATACATCGACAATTGTGCGTGTGCCTACATCAAACCCTGCCTGCGTTGTTTCAAGTGCACTTTTGCTGGAAATATTTGCTTGTTTGAGTGCTTTTACCTGGCTGATACCATTGATAACACCACGGTAAGCATCACGTGTTTTTCGCAAGATGGTGCGACGTTGTTGTTCGAGGTTGAATATTGCTTGTGAATAACGATGCGCGGCTTCTCTTGTTTGCGCTGTGATTAATCCACCTTGATACAGAGGAACATTAAGTTGCAGGGCTATGCTGTTGGTCGTGCTTCTGCGACCAAAATCACCACCGGTATCTGAGAATTTATGGTTGGCAACGAGATCCAGTGTCGGGTAATGCCCGGCGCGTTGTAATTTTATTTCTTCCTGAGATACTTTTGCTTTTAATTTTAATGCTTGTAATTCCAGATTTTGACGAGTGGCAATATCAACCCAGTCAGCCATATTTTCAGGATCAGGTTTGTGTAATGGTAAATCATTAATGAGTTTGGCAAGCCTGTGGTGCGTGCGGCCTGTGATTTCACTCAGTGCTTCGCCTGCACTGTCTAGCTGGTTAATGGCTGTAATCTCGGAGGCGATGGCGAGGTCATAGGCAGATCGTGCTTCATGTACATCGGTGATGGCGATCAGGCCAACATCAAATCGTTTTTTTGCTTGCTCCAGTTGTTTTGCGATTGCTTTTTTTTCAGACTGTGCGAATTCCAGATTAGCATGAGACGATAACAAGTCAAAATAACGTTCTGCTGTTTTCAGTATTACTTCTTGTTGCGTGGCAGCTAATGAAGCGGATGATTCCCTAATATTTATATTTGCCTGTTTGCGTAGAATGAAAGCATTATAATGAAATACCGGCTGGGAAATACTGAGGTTGTAAGCACTATTATCAAACTGGCTTTTAGGCGGGTTAGATATTGAGCTGTCAAGTTTGTTTTTACTGGTATTGGCACTAATGCTGGCTGTTGGTAATAATAAGGCGCGTGTCTTGTCGTTACTGGTTAGTACAGCACGATGTCCGGCTTCAGCCGCTTTGAGTTGTGGATCAGTACTGTTGACCAGTTGATATACAGATACCAGGTCATCAGCTCTGGCAGGGTTAGCACAGACTAATAATATGAATATGGATATCCTGATCATGATGATTCCTTCAATTCGGGTGAATGTTTGGTTAAACGAAATATACCAGAAACGGTATATATAGTATGCATTAATCAATCTGCATTATCGGCAATAGATTAATAAGTTGCCATGTTCAGATCAACATCCCTTGCCCAGGATTCTACACCGCCAGTCAGATTAGTAACATTGGAAAAACCATGACGTTCAAGAAACAGGCAAACAGAGCGGCTGCGAATACCGTGATGGCAGATAACGACATATTCTGTATCAGGCTTGAGCTTATCTATTTGTGAACTGATTTGTCCCATCGGAATCAATATAGAGTTATTAATTGAGCAAATTTCGAATTCCCAGGGCTCCCGTACATCCAGTAACACGGGCAAATCATCAGCTTGTTCAAGCTGTTGCTTGAGCTGTTTCGCGGTGAGGTGGTGCATGTTTCAGATGGGTTGACTAAAAAACAAAGGCTTGAGGTTTTTTTGCATTCAACAAGGGTGGCAGGTGAGTTTCAAATAAAGATTCGATGTTCCATTCATTTGCACTGATACGTGTAATGAGTTGTGCATCCATGAGCAGATCATTGCCAATGACAGCAAACATTCTTCCACCCGTTGTTAAAGACTGGTGTAATGCTTCTTGTTGCATAGGCAGTGAGCCAGTAACAACAATAACATCAAATTCGCCATCCTGTTTCCATCCCTGAGAGGCATCACCTACTTCAAACTTGACATTACTGAGCCCTAGTCCTGCGAGCTGTTGTTGAGCATGCTGGCCAAATTCAGGATAAATATCGACGGAGACAACATTGCCCCCTATTTTTGCAAGGCAGGCAGTGAGGTAACCGGAACCTGTGCCGATTTCAAGAATTCGGTCAGTCGGTTTGATTGTTAAAAGTTGCAGTATGCGTCCTTCCAGCTTGGGTTCAAGCATGGTTTGTTCATGTTCCAGCGGGATTTCGGTATCTGTAAATGCGAGATTAGCCAATTCTTTAGGAACAAAACGTTCGCGTGGTGTACTTGCCATTACCTCAAGTGTTTGTGGGTCAAGGACATCCCATGGTCGGACTTGTTGCTCGATCATGTTGTAGCGAGCCAGTTCTGTATTGAAGTCCGTCATGCTGAAAGCCTTTTATTAATAATTAAGTTACCCAAGGGTAAAGATTTTGTTCGTTTCAGGCAAGATATAAACAGTAATACTCCTATTAACAGGAATAATAATCTTGCAAATAGCCTCCAATTCCTATAATTTTAGCTGATGAGTAGCTAGGGGTGCCCGTTATGTGCAGGGGCTGAGAAATACCCTTAAATCCTTGTATTTAAAAGGGTAAACCTGATCCGGCTAGTACCGGCGTAGGGAAGCTTGGTATCATATCTAACCTGATTTGCTTTCCATTCTTCGCCTTTGATCAAGTCCCTATATTTTATATGGTTAAGACAGGAGAATGCCAGATGAGTGCTATTCCAGAAGAATTTTTAAGTAAAACAGCCAAGGTAAATGATGCCTCGGTGCAACCGTTTCCCAATTCACGCAAAATTTATGTTGTGGGTAGTCGCCCGGATATACGCGTTCCAATGCGCGAAATCAGCCTGTCAGATACCCAGACCCAAAAAGGTGTAGAAAAGAATGCGCCAGTGACGGTATATGATACTTCTGGCCCCTATACTGATCCGGATGCTGGTATCGATATCAGAAAAGGTTTGAATGATGTGCGCAGTGCCTGGATTGAAGAGCGAAATGATACGGAAATTCTTACCGATTTAAGTTCCAAATACGGTCAGGAGCGAGCGGCAAATCAAAAGCTGGATAGCCTGCGATTTGAGTTGCACAAACGTAACCCTCGTAAAGCATTAGCCGGAAAAAATGTCTCGCAGATGCACTATGCCAGACAAGGTATCATCACACCTGAAATGGAATTTGTTGCCATACGTGAAAATATGAGGTTGCAAGAGCATAAGCAGCTACTGAAAGATCAACATAAAGGCGAGTCCTGGGGCGCTAACCTGGTTGAAGAAATTACGCCGGAGTTTGTTCGCGATGAAATTGCACGGGGCCGTGCCATTATACCCGCAAATATTAATCACATTGAACTGGAGCCGGTCATTATCGGGCGAAACTTTCTCGTGAAAATTAATGGCAACCTGGGTAATTCAGCGGTAACTTCATCGATAGAAGAAGAAGTAGACAAGATGACCTGGGGTATCCGTTGGGGTTCCGACACGATTATGGATCTGTCTACCGGGAAAAATATTCACGAAACGCGTGAATGGATTATCCGAAATTCTCCAGTACCGATTGGAACTGTACCTATCTATCAGGCGCTCGAAAAGGTTAATGGCAAGGCCGAAGACCTGACCTGGGAAATCTTTCGCGATACATTAATAGAACAAGCCGAGCAGGGAGTGGATTACTTTACTATTCATTCCGGCGTGTTATTGCGATACGTACCTTTAACCGCTAAACGCGTTACCGGTATTGTTTCGCGTGGTGGTTCTATTATGGCCAAATGGTGTTTGGCACATCACGAAGAAAATTTCCTGTATACACATTTCGAAGATATTTGTGAAATCATGAAAGCCTATGATATTTCCTTCTCGTTAGGTGACGGACTAAGACCCGGATCGATTGCCGATGCCAATGATGCCGCTCAATTCGGTGAGCTTGAAACCCTGGGTGAACTGACAAAAATTGCCTGGAAACATGATGTACAAACCATGATTGAAGGCCCCGGGCACGTGCCGATGCACATGATCAAGGAAAACATGGATAAACAGTTGGCTGAATGTGATGAAGCGCCTTTTTATACATTGGGGCCATTAACAACAGATATAGCACCGGGCTATGACCACATTACCTCGGGCATAGGTGCCGCCATGATAGGCTGGTTTGGTTGTTCAATGCTGTGCTATGTCACCCCTAAAGAGCATCTGGGGCTGCCGAATAGAGACGATGTTAAAGAAGGTATTATTACCTATAAACTTGCCGCACATGCGGCTGATCTGGCCAAGGGTCATCCCGGGGCACAAATTCGCGATAACGCCATGTCTAAGGCTCGCTTTGAATTTCGTTGGGAAGATCAATTTAATCTGGGGCTGGATCCGGATCGTGCACGTGAATATCATGATGAAACCATGCCGAAAGAGGCCCATAAAGTTGCGCATTTCTGTTCCATGTGTGGTCCTAATTTCTGTTCAATGAAAATTTCGCAGGAAGTCAGGGATTATGCAGACAAACAGGGCGTAGAAGTTGATGCTGCACTTGAAAAGGGATTAAAGGAAAAAGCCGAGCAATTCAAGAATCTGGGGTCTGAAATCTACAGAGAGAGTTGATTGATAAGGTTATTATAATAAAAAAGAAAATCTCTATGCTTCAGATTAAAAGTGTTGTATT
>JAADHQ010000143.1 GCA_013151795.1 Gammaproteobacteria bacterium
GCGACTGTGATCAAAATCAACCCTGCAACCTAGTATTTAATTAAGTCATTTGCCACTCCTTATCATCACGAACCATGGCATTTAAAATGGTAATCATCTTTCGCATACAGGCTGTCAAGGCGACTTTTTTGTGTTTACCTTGTGCAACCAGTTTTTGATAAAATTGCTTCATGACCGGGTTATGTTGTATTGCACACATCATGGCCATATATAAAACGGTTCGTATCGGGGCTCGACCACCTTTAATTCTTCGCCTGCCTTTCCTGTAACCACTATCACGATTAAACGGTGCAAGCCCTGTGAATGCGGCGATCTGTCGATGTGTCAACTGGCCCAGCTCTGGAAGTTCGCCCAGAAGCGTGTAGACCACACCATCTCCAATACCCGGTACAGAACTTAAAACCTCATAGATACGTTGCCATTCCGTGATCGCAGACACTTCTTTTGCCAGCTTCTCATTGATCCAGGCAATATCCTTGTCGATCAATTTAATCATGCGACGATGTGACGATATTAATATCTTTTCAGCTTTATGCTGACGGTTTAACTCTTGTGTCCGTGTTTCATTCAATTGGCGCTTGCGTGCGAGTAAATCCCTGACAAGCCTCACCTTTTTACTCGGAAGTGCTCTGGGTTCGGGTTGCATAACAATACCAAATTTAGCGATTAATCGGGCATCAATTTTATCTGTCTTGGCAAAGACTCCCTGGGCTTTAGCAAACTGACGGACCTGTATCGGTTGAACAATAATAACGGGTTGACCTTTTTCAGCACAGGCTTCAACCAAACATCGCTCATATCCACCGGTGGCCTCAACCAGTACACGGGATAGCTGATAACGGTTTAATTGTTTTATTAGTTCTTTAATGCCATCTAATGTATTGGCTGCTTGCCAATGTTTTTCAAGCTCGTAAATGTAAATATCCAATGTGTCTTTACCCACATCGACACCGACATTACGTTCTGACTTTCTACTGTTAGCATTGATAGTTGTATTCATATCTCACCCTTGCTACATTCGGGCTAGAGGCCCTTTCGACTGTTCGAGTTAATAGTTGGATCGGTATAGCGCCCTCGCTTGTTAACGGGCTAGATTAATCTGCACCATGCTTCAATCGGGCTGTTATACCGAAAACCTGTTGCTGCAGATTTGGGCCTCACTGTATCGCAATATGGAAATTAATAAAATAATGTATTTGGGATCATACAAGTGCTCAACCAGACAGTTAAAAACGTCACACCTTTTGCTGTCGCAAAAGTTGCGCCATTTTTGCCTGCCGGTTAAGCAGGCATTAGGTTTATACAAATGGAAACCATGCCTAGTGATAACCAGAAACTTATTTGTCCATCTTGCAAAGAAGCAGTAGAAACAGTGCATCCATTTTATACCGCAAGCGAACATTTAGTATTTACATCAGTAAAAAATCAATATACATGGTGGCTTTTAATAGTAGTTTTAGCCACAATATTTTGGCCTCTAGGAATTGTGGCGTATGGAATTTTGTATTTCTATGAACTAAAAGAATCTAAAAATAAAAAATTATATAATTGCATGAAATGTAATATTGAAGTTTCATACCAGGAAGCAAGCAATGCAACTAAAAATACAACCTAACAATAAAATAAACATGGAAAGTCGGAATAAGTAGATTTGGCCAAAAAGCCAAGAAAAGATGAACTGATTACGTTTTTGCAGGCCGCTGATTTGAGTCCGATCTCGGGGATGCTGTACGCTCCACGGCAGTTCAAGGCCAACGTTCAGCCGCGCTCGTGCCTAGTGCAGGAAAGCGCGACTAAAAAAGCCGCGCAGTTTAAGAATTTTCGCTTCCACCGCCGTTAGGCCTTCTGAGTCCTAGTATCAGGATAAAAAATATGAATCTTTTTGACTCAACAATAATTGACTTTATCAATCATTTTTCTCGTCTTTCAGGGACAGTTGATTCCACAGTCAATTTCATTTCCGGAAATCATTTAGTAAAAGGGGGCGTTTTACTCACTATTTTTTTGTGGGGATGGTTTAAAGCTAACAAAAATCAAGCATATGTTCGTGTACATATGATTTCCACATTATTTAGCTGCATTATAGCAATAATATTGGCAAGAGCCTTAGCATTGTTGCTACCGTTTAGACTTCGCCCTTTACACGAGGAAGGTTTAGATTTCTTGCTCCCGTATGGAATGAGGCCAACAGCATTAGAAAGCTGGTCTTCGTTTCCTAGTGATCATGCTGTGTTATTTTATGCTTTATCTACGGGCATGTTTTTTATATCAAAAAAGGTTGGAATAACTGCACTTGTATACACTACTCTATTCATTGGTTTACCGCGGGTATATTTAGGCTTGCATTACCCCACTGATATAATTGGGGGAGCACTTATTGGGATAATAATTGCTTTGCTATGCAACGTAAAGACCTTTACTGAAAAGATATCCCAACCAGTCTTAAATTGGTCGAGCTCAAAGCCTGAAATATTTTACCCAGTATTTTTTATAATAACCTATCAAATTGCAGAAATGTTTGACAGTAGTAGAACTTTTATTGATTTATTAAATTCTATTTTTCAAGCTATAATTACCTAACAAAATAATGCACTCGGACAAATTAAAGTTCTGCTCCTATCGTCGTTCCACTTTTATTTGTCGGTAATTTAGTCGTTAGGCGTAATAGAAACCATGAAAACTATCGTGGCCATAATTTTAATTATCGTAATATGGTTTATTTGTAAAGTAATTCGAAATAATAAAATCTATAAAAAATATAGCATTTCACGTAATGAAGGGCGAAATGGTTACCTTTTATATGAGGATAATAGAAAGAAAACTAAAATCGAATGGGAAATTTTAATTGGAGATATTGATTTTGTCCTTTATGATAAAGGCATTGAATGGGTAGAGCCAATTAAAGAAAAATTATGTATGAATCTGAAATCATATAAAATGCCTAACAAGCACTTAAACCAGACTCGGTGCTAACGCACCTCCGCTGGTTAAGTGAACGTTGAGGCTGTAGAAAAACTCGTGGATAACTTTTGCTTAAGAATTTTTGGTGCTGAGAGCGGCATCAAATAAAACTGGCAGTAATAAACAGACTCAGAACTCACGTAGGAGCACGTTTTTTGGGTTAAAATTTAAACAAAAAATATACTGTAGGTTTTTCTACAGTCTCGTTAGCCATTCAAAATCGATAATGGCCTGATGCCAATAGGCACACATATGCGCTATACTTTAAGGCATGAAACCAATAAATTGGAATTCCACTAAAAATCAACAGCTTATATCAGAGCGTGGTGTTTCATTTGAGGACATTGTTTTCTACTTGCAGCAGGGTGCGTTATTAGATGATATTGAACATCCAAATAGTGACAAATACCCAAACCAGCGTGTATTTGTAATCAATGTTGATAATTATGCATACTTGGTTCCATATGTAGAAAATCGAAAAGAAATATTTTTAAAAACAGTTATTCCTAGCAGAAAAGCTACAAAACTGTAATTAGGAGAATCACCATGAGCGACCCTAAACTTAGTAAAGAAGAAAGACAAATCCTTAAAGATTTTGAAGCAGGTGAATTTAAATCTATTCTTACAACAAAACGCAAGAAAATGTTGCAAGCCGCTGCAGAAGAAACTTTCAAAAAAGACAGACGAATTAATATCAGGATTTCTAGTCGTGATCTTGAGTCACTACAAAGACGTGCACTTGAAGAAGGTATCCCTTATCAAACATTAGTATCCAGCGTCCTTCATAAATATGTTTCTGGCGGCTTACACGATATTATGGCTAACAAGGCGCTCAACACGGACGTGAAAAAAAACCGCGCCAGTTAGCTTGTCGTTAGTCAATGATTCAATAGGAGTCATATTTTCACATGGAAGCATTAATTAGTTTTATGCAGAGGCATTCGACGGGAAAGGTTGTTGCTTCTTTGTTCGCGTTAACTATGGCAGTGTATCTAACAATGCTG
>JAADHQ010000142.1 GCA_013151795.1 Gammaproteobacteria bacterium
TGATGTAACCTCAGCGCTTGAAACACTTGAAAATGCTATTAAGAAAATTGATAAGGAATCAAGAACCCGTTTCAAGGAAACCTTTGATAAAGTTAATGCCGGATTGCAAAGGCTCTTCCCGCGTGTATTCGGGGGTGGTCATGCATACCTTGAATTAACAGGGGAAGACTTGCTTGATTCCGGTGTCAGTGTTATGGCTCGTCCACCCGGCAAGCGTAATAGTTCGATACACATGTTGTCAGGTGGCGAAAAGGCCTTGACGGCAGTAGCATTGGTATTCGCAATATTTGAGCTAAATCCTGCTCCATTCTGTATGTTAGACGAGGTTGATGCGCCACTGGATGATGCTAATGTAGGACGTTTCTGTGAATTGGTAAAAGAAATGTCTGAAACAGTGCAGTTTATTTTTATTACACATAATAAAGTTACCATGGCAATGTCGAATCAACTTTCAGGAGTAACCATGCATGAACCTGGAGTATCGCGTCTGGTTGCAGTAGATGTAGAAGAAGCAGTGAAGCTGGCAGCAATGTAAGCGACTTTTTAATAATATACCTGATGATGGAATTATAAAATGGATGCCTTGAGATGGGTATTGCTGATAATAGGAATAGTCGTTTTTATTCTTATATTCCTTGTTAGCAAAAAGAAAAGCATTATCCCCGGAGTGCAAGTTGACAGTTTGGATGATGATGATTTAATTGACGCCGGTTTTGGAAAAATTCAACCGGAATTAAATGAGTCATTGTCATTAAACGAGCTGGCACAGGATATGCGGCTGGACGACAAGGCAAACAAAGTCGATATACTAACTGAAGAAAAGAAAAAAAATACAGTTAGAAGTGACCATGCATCGGAAGAAAAAGAAATGCTGATTATTTTTTATTTGTTGGCAAGTAATAATGGGATATTAAAAGGCTCGCAAATTATTGATGCATTGACCAGTGCCGGAATGCACTATGGTGATATGAAGATTTTTCATTATTATGATGAAGATTTAAAAAACCAGAAAAAGACCGTGTTTAGTGTTGCTAACATAGAAGAGCCAGGATGGTTTGATCTGGTAACGATTAATCAGGTTAGTACTCCTGGGATAACCATGTTTATGAATTTACCAGTAAGCATGGGTTCTGTAAAAGCATTTGATGCTATGTTGGGCATTATCGATCAATTATTGAAAATTTTACCTGTGACACTAAAAGATAAAAAACATGACAAGGTTTCCCGGCAAACACTTGCTCATTTAAGGGAAGAAGTTGTTGAATTTGAAAGAAGACGGTCAATCGTTCATAGCGATTAAATATCCCTTAGATTAATAAATCCTGAATTTTTATTTATTTATAACTCTTTATGCCTCTTACAGAAAAAATAAAAAAAGATGTTGCTTCACTAAGGGAGCAAATTAATTACCATAATATTCAATATTACACATTTGATAATCCCGAAATACCCGATGGTGAATACGATAAGTTACTTCGCGAACTTCAAAAATATGAGGCTGAATATCCAGAGCTGATATCACTGGATTCGCCAACCCAGCGTGTTGGTGCAGAACCACTAAAGGCCTTTGGTGAAATTACGCATGCAATACCTATGTTGTCTCTGGGGAATGCAATGAATGAAGAAGAGTTGCATGACTTTGATCGTAAAATAAAAAAATTAATCGATGAAGATGAAATAGAGTACGCAGCAGAACCCAAGCTCGATGGCCTGGCTATAAGTGTTCGGTATGAAAATGGAATACTGGTAACAGCGGCTACCCGTGGTGATGGAAAGGTGGGTGAAAATATTACTCAAAATGCCAGAACGATTAACACGATCCCGTTAAAACTTATCGGTAAAAATTTTCCCGCAGTACTGGAAGTGAGAGGCGAAGTGTTTATGCCGTTAAGCGGATTTCATAAGCTTAACGAAGATGTATTAAAAAATGGTGGCAAGGCTTTTGCTAATCCCAGAAATGCAGCGGCTGGCTCATTAAGACAGCTTGATTCCAGAATAACATCAAGCAGGCCACTGGAAATGATTTGTTACGGGGTGGGAGTTATTGAAGGTGCTACTCTACCGGATACGTATAGTGAAATGATCGACTGGCTGCAGTCCTTTGGTTTAAAGGGTTCGCCCGAGCGTGCAGTGTTAAAAGGAAGTGAAGCATGTGTAGACTATTATAATAAGATAGCAAAAAAGCGCGAACAACTACCGTATGAAATTGATGGAATAGTCTACAAGGTAAACCGGTTTGCACAACAAAAAGAACTGGGGTTTATATCCCGTGCGCCACGCTGGGCTATCGCACACAAATTCCCTGCTCAGGAAGTAATGACAACGTTGCATGCTGTTGAGTTTCAGGTTGGGAGAACCGGTGCAATTACACCGGTAGCAAGACTTGAGCCCGTTGAAGTTGGAGGTGTTATCGTTAGTAATGCAACATTACATAATATGGACGAGATTCAACGCTTGGGTGTACGTGAAGGTGATACAGTTATTATCCGAAGAGCAGGCGATGTTATACCGCAGGTTGTGAGTGTTGTAGAGAATCTGCGTCCTGAAGACAGCAAAAAAATATTAATGCCGGATCATTGCCCTGTTTGCCAGTCTGATTTGATAAAACCGGAAGGTCAGACTGTTGTGCGTTGCTCAGGAGGTTTGTACTGTGAGGCACAACGTAAAGAAGCGATAAAACATTTTGCATCTAGAAAGGCGATGAATATTGATGGTCTGGGCGATAAACTTGTTGATCAGCTTGTTGATGAGAATCTGATTAACAACCCATCTGACTTATATAAACTTGGAGTAGATGAATTAAGCAATCTGGAAAGAATGGGGTCAAAATCAGCCAACAGCCAATAATCTGATTGAGGCGCTTGAAAAAAGTAAAAGTACAACTTTAAATAAATTAATTTATGCTTTAGGTATACGGGAGGTTGGAGAGGCTACATCGCTTGCATTGTCTAATCATTTGGGAAGCATAGAAAATATAATGAATGCTGAAAAAGAAAAACTGGAAGCAATACCTGATGTAGGCCCAGTGGTTGCTGAAAATATACATTGTTTTTTTCAGCAAGAGCATAACAGGGATATTCTTCAACAATTGCTGAATTCTGGCCTGCATTGGCCAGACCCGGAAGTGACGGCCCATGAAAAATCAGGGATTAGCGGGCTGACCTTTGTTGTGACGGGTTCTTTGCCAACACTTTCTCGAAATGAAGTTAAAGATCGCTTGCAGTCATGTGGAGCAAAAGTAGCAGGAAGCGTATCCAGAAAAACAGATTATCTCGTTGCAGGTGAAAAAGCGGGGTCAAAATTAAAGAAGGCCAGGGATCTGGGTGTGCAGGTGTTGGATGAGCAGCAGTTAATAGAGCTTTTAGGATCGTAGTTGAAAT
>JAADHQ010000010.1 GCA_013151795.1 Gammaproteobacteria bacterium
TACCAGAAGGCGTTGAAATGGTTATGCCTGGAGATAACGTGCAAATGGTAGTCACCTTGATCGCGCCAATCGCGATGGAAGATGGTCTACGGTTTGCAATTCGTGAAGGTGGTCGTACTGTTGGTGCGGGCGTTGTAGCTAAAATATTTGAGTAATTGACTATGGCTAAGCAAAGAATACGTATCCGACTAAAAGCGTTTGATTATCGTTTGATCGATAAGTCAGCGGTAGAAATAGCAGAAACTGCGAAACGCACAGGCGCGCAGGTTCGTGGCCCAATTCCACTGCCAACGAAAAAAGAACGTTTCACAATCCTGATTTCACCGCATGTAAATAAAGATGCGCGAGATCAGTATGAATTACGTACACATAAACGCTTGATGGATATCATTGAGCCAACTGATAAAACAGTTGATGCGCTGATGAAGCTGGATCTTGCAGCTGGCGTTGATGTACAGATTAAACTGAATTGATTGCGTAGAGCGACAGGGGTTTAGTAATGACAATTGGTGTAATAGGCCGAAAAGCAGGAATGACACGCATCTTTACAGAAGAAGGCACGTCTATTCCAGTAACGGTAATCGAAGTGGATCCTAATCGAATCACGCAGGTGAAATCAGATGAAACTGATGGCTATCGTGCAGTTCAGGTAACCGTCGGTAGCCGTAAGGCATCCAGAGTAAACAAGGCAGCCGCTGGACATTATGCGAAAGCAGGTGTTGAAGCAGGTCGTGGACTTTGGGAAACACGTCTGGATGATGGTGAAGGAGCTGATTTTGAAGTCGGTGGAGAGATCAAGGTTGATATCTTCGAAGATGGACAAATTGTTGATGTAAGCGGTACTTCTATTGGTAAAGGTTACGGCGGTGTTATCAAGCGCTGGAACTTCCAGATGCAAGATGCCACACATGGTAACTCTGTTTCTCATCGTGCCCCCGGATCTATAGGCCAGAACCAGACCCCTGGCCGTGTATTTAAAGGTAAAAAAATGGCAGGCCATTTAGGTAATGTCCGCCGTACAACGCAGAACCTGGAAGTGGTTCGTGTTGATACAGAACGTAATCTGCTGTTGATCAAGGGTAGTGTACCCGGGTCAAAAGGTGGCGATGTTTTTGTTCGCCCTGCAGTTAAAGCTTGATTAGGAGTAGGTGATGGATCTGCAAGTGCAAAATGCTAAAAAAGGCGCGAAACTAACTGTTTCTGATGCCGCATTCGGCCGTGATTTTAATGAAGGTCTCGTTCATCAGGCAGTAGTGGGTTACCTTGCTGCCGGAAGGGCTGGAACACGTGGTCACAAGAGTCGTTCTACTGCAAGTGGCGGTGGTATAAAACCATGGCGACAAAAGGGGACAGGCCGCGCAAGATCTGGTACAATCCGCAGCCCTATCTGGAAAGGCGGTGGTAAGACCTTCGCTATGACGGGTGTTCAGGATCATTCAACGAAGCTGAACAAGAAAATGTACAAGGCTGCAATGCAGTCAATACTGTCTGAATTAGTCAGGCAGGAACGATTGACCGTTGTAGAAGATATCACGGTTGATTCGCCTAAAACCAAGGCATTGCTGGCACAATTGAGCGGTCTTGGAATAGGCAATAAGGTGTTAATCGTCACAGAAAAAGATGACATTAATCTGTTTCTGGCGGCAAGAAACCTGCCTTATGTTGAAATTGAAGATGTTGCAGGCATTAATCCTGTCAATCTGGTTGGTTCTGAACAGGTTGTCATGACATCAGCAGCGATCAAACGCGTAGAGGAGTTATTAGGATGAGTCAGGAAAGAATTATGAAGGTGTTATTAGCGCCGCATGTTTCTGAAAAGACTACACGCGCTGCAGATACTGCTAATCAGGTGGTTTTTAGAGTATTACCTGATGCGAGCAAGCCTGAAATTAAAAAAGCAGTTGAAATGCTTTTTGAAGTAAAAGTTGTTGCAGTACAGACAGCTAACGTGAAAGGCAAGTTAAAGCGTTTTGGTCAAAGCATCGGGCGTAGAAAGAACTGGAAGAAGGCCTATGTGCAGTTAGCAGAAGGTCAGGACATTGATTTTATGGGCGCCGATAGCGCTTGATAAATTTGGAATTAAGATAGAACTTTTTGGTTGAGAGATCATGGCGATAGTAAAAGTAAATCCGACATCACCTGGCCGACGTGGCCTGGTTAAAATTGTCTCTCCGGAGCTTCATAAGGGTGCCCCTCATGGACCGCTACTGGAAAAGAAAAGCAAGAATGGTGGTCGTAATAATTACGGCAGGATTACCGTTCGTCACCAGGGCGGTGGCCATAAACAACGTTATCGTGTTATTGATTTTAAACGCGACAAGACAGGCATACCTGCCCGTGTTGAACGAATAGAATACGATCCAAACCGGACTGCACATATAGCATTGGTTTTATATGCAGATGGTGAACGTCGTTACATTATCGCTCCAAAAGGCGTGCGTGCAGATGACCAGTTAATGTCTGGTAGTGACGCCGCGATTAAAGCAGGTAATGCATTACCAATGAGAAACATTCCCGTTGGTACAACAGTACATAATATAGAGATGAAGCCAGGAAAAGGCGCGCAAATAGCAAGAAGTGCAGGAACATCAGCACAGATCATCGCGCGTGAAGGTACTTATGCAACGTTGCGTTTACGCTCAGGTGAAATGCGCAAAGTTCTGGCTGATTGCATGGCGACTATAGGCGAAGTCAGTAATGATGAGCATAGTCTGCGAAAAATTGGTAAAGCTGGCGCTAAACGCTGGCTCGGTGTCAGACCTACCGTTCGTGGTGTTGCCATGAACCCGGTAGACCATCCACATGGTGGTGGTGAAGGTCGTACATCAGGTGGCCGTCATCCTGTTTCACCTTGGGGTGTGCCAACCAAAGGTTATAAAACTCGTAAGAACAAGCGTACTAATCGCTTGATCGTTCGCCGTAGAACTAAAAAGTAAAGACTGAGGTAGAAACGTGCCACGTTCAGTAAAAAAAGGTCCATTTGCAGATCAACACCTGATAAAAAAGGTCGACGAAGCAAAGGCAACAAACAGTAAAAAGCCGATCAAGACATGGTCAAGACGATCCATGGTTCTACCTGATATGGTAGGCCTGACAATCGCAGTTCATAATGGTCGTCAGCATGTGCCAGTTCTGATTTCAGATAATATGGTTGGCCACAAGCTGGGTGAGTTTTCAACAACTCGTACATTTAGAGGTCACTCCGGTGATCGAAAAGCGAAATAACGGAGTGTTGAGATGACATCTGCAAAATTAACAAATGCAAAAATTTCTGCACAAAAGCTGCGTTTGGTGGCTAACCAGGTGCGAAGTATGCCTGTTGAGCGAGCGCTGGACTTACTGACATTCAGTAATAAAAAAGCGGCGGGTATTATTAAAAAAGTACTTGAGTCAGCGATAGCAAATGCTGAGCACAATGATGGTGCAGATATAGACGAATTAAATGTAGCGACAATATTTGTCGATGAAGGTCCAACCCAGAAACGCTGGCGTGCCAGAGCAAAGGGTCGTGGTAATAAAATTCTTAAGCGCAGCAGTCACGTAACCGTGATTGTAGCCGAGTCGTAGAAGGAGAGGGGCCGTAATGGGTCAGAAAGTACATCCAACAGGTATTCGACTGGGTATCTCAAAAGACTGGACTGCACGATGGTATGCAAATACCGATACGTTCGCAGATACACTTGAGCAAGATCTGAAAGTACGTGATTACTTGCGAAAAAGATTATCACAAGCTTCAGTCAGCAGAATACAAATTGAACGCCCTGCCCGTAGTGCGCGCGTTACTATTTTTACTGCCCGTCCAGGAATGGTGATTGGTAAAAAAGGTGAAGACATCGAAAAGCTGCGCAATGAGCTCGGCAAGATGATGGATGTCCCTGTTACCGTCAACATAGAAGAAATTCGTAAACCTGAGCTTGATGCAGTGCTGGTAGCCGAGAGTGTAGCGCAACAACTTGAACGTCGGATTATGTTTCGTCGTGCAATGAAGCGTGCAGTACAAAACGCAATGCGTTTAGGTGCATTAGGAATCAAGATTAATGTTGCAGGCCGTTTAAATGGTGCAGAGATTGCACGATGCGAATGGTATCGTGAAGGTCGTGTGCCGCTTCATACATTACGTGCTGATATTGATTATGGCACAGCAGAAGCAAATACCACGTATGGCATAATTGGCATAAAGGTCTGGATTTTCAAAGGTGAAGTTTTTGAAAATGCAGAGCCTGAAGCTGGCAAAAAGCCAGCAGCGGCAGCTAGCTAACGGAGTTCTGAATAATGTTACAACCAAAGAGAACAAAGTTTCGTAAACAAATGAAAGGCAGGAATCGTGGCCTTGCTCAAACTGGTAATAAAGTCAGTTTTGGTGAGTACGGATTAAAAGCGCTTGAACGTGGACGCATCACTGCTCGCCAGATTGAAGCTGCTCGTCGTGCCTTGACGCGTCATATTAAACGTGGCGGTAAAGTATGGATTCGTTTGTTTCCTGACAAACCTATTACTAAAAAGCCTTTAGAAGTACGTCAAGGTAAAGGTAAAGGTAATGTTGAGTACTGGGTATGTTTAGTACAGCCAGGATCAATGTTATATGAAATGGAAGGTGTTTCTGAAGAAATAGCCCGTGAAGCATTTCGCCTTGCCAGTGCGAAACTTCCGATCAAGACCACATTTGTTAGCCGGACGGTGATGTAATGAAAGCTAGTGAGCTTCGTCAGAAAAATGATAAAGAGCTGTCTACCGAGTTAGATGGTTTGTTACGTGAGCAATTTAATTTGCGCATGCAGCAAGGTACAGGTCAATTGGCCAAACCTGATCAAATGAAGAAAGTGCGACGTAATATTGCGCGCATTAAGACCGTTTTAAATGAAAAGTCTCGTACAGGTGATGCCTCATGAGTGAAGCAGCAACACAAGAAAAGGTAACACGTACAGTAACAGGTCGTGTAATCAGTAATAAAATGGACAAATCAATCACAGTATTGATTGAGCGAAAAGTGAAACATCCTATTTACGGGAAGTTCATCAGGCGCTCAAGCAAGATACATGCTCACGATGAAGAAAATGTGTGCAACGAAGGCGATACAGTGACAATTGAACAATGTCGACCCATTTCCAAGACCAAGGCCTGGAAACTGGTAAAAGTTAATTAGTAGAATTCAGGTGGTCGGACGAAT
Source organism: Gammaproteobacteria bacterium (assembly GCA_013151795.1). GTDB lineage: Bacteria > Pseudomonadota > Gammaproteobacteria > JAADHQ01 > JAADHQ01 > JAADHQ01. Next base: position 5,168 of record JAADHQ010000010.1, read on the forward strand.
TCGTTCGATAGCGTATTAATATTTAGATTTTTGGAATTTAGCCATGATACAGATGCAGACAGTACTTGAAGCGGCAGACAATAGCGGAGCTCGCCGTGTTCAATGTATAAAAGTGCTGGGCGGATCGCACCGTCGTTATGCCGGAATTGGTGACATAATCAAGGTCAGCATAAAGGAAGCGATTCCACGTGGTAAGGTCAAAAAAGGTGAAGTGTACAATGCAGTTGTTGTACGTACCCGTAAGGGTGTTCGTCGTCCGGACGGTTCATTGATTCGTTTTGATGGTAATGCAGCAGTTATATTGAACGCAAACCTTCAGCCATTAGGCACACGTATTTTTGGCCCTGTTACACGTGAATTACGCGGTGAAAAATTCATGAAAATTATTTCACTTGCGCCTGAAGTGCTTTAATTCGGAGAATATAGAATGCAAAGAATTAAAAAAGGTGATGACGTAATCGTCACAACAGGAAAAGACAAGGGCCGACGTGGCACAGTTCTTAATGTTGATGACAATGGCCGTGTGCTGGTAGAAAGCATTAATATGGTTAAAAAACATACCAAGCCAAACCCGAATGCGGGAATAGCTGGGGGCATTATTGAAAAAGAAATGCCAATGAGTGGATCCAATGTAATGCTGTATAACCCGGCTACTGAAAAAGGTGGAAGGGTTGGTTTTAAAACATTGGAAGACGATAGAAAGGTTCGTTACTTCAAGTCTAACGACGAAGTAATTGATGCTTAAGGGTTGATGTAGCGATGGCAAGATTACAAGAATTGTATAAAACGACTTTAGTTAAACAACTGCAAGATGAGTTGAAACTGGAGAATGTTATGGAAGTACCCAAAATCACTAAAATCACTCTTAATATGGGTGTAGGTGAAGCATTGGGTGATAAGAAGATACTTGAGCACGCAGTAGGTGACCTGACGAAAATAGCGGGTCAGAAAGTACTGGTGACCAAGGCACGTAAATCAATTGCGGGTTTTAAACTTCGTGATGGGTGGCCGGTAGGTTGCATGGTTACCTTACGCAGAGAGCAGATGTATGAGTTTCTGGATCGTTTGATCAGCATTGCAGTACCGCGCATACGTGATTTCCGTGGTCTGAACCCGAAAAGTTTTGATGGCCGTGGTAACTACAGCATGGGAACAAATGAGCAGATCATCTTCCCTGAAATTGATTATGATAAAATTGATACGTTACGTGGTCTTGATATTGCAATTACAACAACAGCACGTACAGATGAGGAAGGTAGAGCTTTATTAAAAGCATTTAACTTCCCTTTCAGGACTTGAGGATAGATTAATGGCTAAAGTTAGTATGATAAACCGCGAAAAGAAACGTACTAAAACTGTAAAGAAATATGCAGCAAAACGTACGGCGCTAAAAGCCATTATCAGAAATGTTTCATCAAGCGATGAAGAACGTATGGTTGCCATGCGTAAGTTTCATGCGCTGCCACGTGATGCCAGTCCGGTACGTCAACGTAATCGTTGTCGTTTGACAGGAAGGCCACATGGTTTTTATCGTAAATTTGGTTTGTCACGTAACAAACTTCGCGAAGCGACGATGCGTGGTGATATCCCTGGCTTGCGTAAGGCCAGCTGGTAAACGAACTAGGATCTTATTGAGGAAGTTTTGATATGAGTATGACTGATCCCATTGCAGATTTATTGACCCGTATTCGAAATGGTCAATCTGCTAAAAAGGTAGAGGTATCCATGCCTTCTTCCAAGGTTAAGATTGAGATTGTAAAAGTACTGCAAAGTGAAGGCTATGTTGATGGCTATGCAGTAAGTGAAGTAGATAACAAACCTGTGCTAACAGTACAGCTACGTTATTACCAGGGCAGTCCCGTTATTGATAAAATCAAGCGCGTGAGTCGACCCGGGTTACGTATCTTTAAAGGGAAAAATGAGTTACCGAAAGTCAATGCTGGCTTGGGTGTAGCTATTATTTCAACCTCTAAAGGTGTTATGACAGATCAGGCAGCACGAACCGCCGGCGAGGGTGGTGAAGTGATTTGCACTGTTTCGTAAATGGGTGAGTGGTAAATAAAGATGTCCAGAATTGCGAAAAGTCCGATTAGTATACCTAAAGGTGTAGAGTTTACGCTTTCAGGTAATGTCGTGAGCATTAAAGGTCCTAAAGGCCAAATGAACATGGATATACATCCGACAGTTGAATTGAAACAAGATGGCGATGTTATAAATTTCGCTCCACGTGTTGAAGATAAATCTTCATGGGCTATGGCCGGCACGATGCGTGCGATTGTTAATAATATGGTTTCGGGTGTAAACGGTGGGTTCCAGAAAAAACTTGAATTGGTTGGCGTAGGTTACAGGGCGCAACTTAAGGGTAAAACTTTAAGCTTGTCTCTTGGATTCTCCCATCCTGTTGAGTACGAAGCACCGGAAGGTATTACAATTGAAGCGCCCAGTCAGACAGAGTTGGTTATCAGTGGATGTGATAAACAAGCGGTCGGTCAGGTTGCTGCTGATATTCGTGCATTTAGACCACCAGAGCCCTATAAAGGCAAGGGTGTTAAATACGCGGATGAAGTAATTGTACGTAAAGAAGCGAAGAAGAAATAAGGTAAGGGTATAAGTGATGGATAAAAAATCTAGTCGCATTAAGCGTTCACGCAGGACTCGTGCCAAGATTCGTGAATTGGGTGAGCACAGATTATGTGTTTATCGTACGCCGCGTCATATATATGCACAGTTGATTGCACCTACAGGCAGCGAAGTTATTGCAAGCGCCTCAACACTGGATAAAACATTGCGCGCAGATGTTAAATCTACAGGTAATGTTGATGCAGCAGTTCAGGTAGGCAAGTCAATTGCTGAAAAAGCAAAAGCAGCCGGTATTACTAAAGTTGCATTTGATCGTTCCGGTTTTAAATATCATGGCCGTATCAAGGCTTTGGCAGATTCAGCACGCGAAAGCGGGCTTGAGTTTTAAGGGTAAATAGTATGTCAGTATCTGAAGCAAGAAACACAGGCGATGATTTATTAGAAAAACTGGTTGCGGTTAATCGTGTTGCCAAGGTTGTTAAGGGTGGTCGTATATTCGGCTTCACAGCATTAACAGTTGTTGGTGATGGTAACGGTAAAATCGGTTTTGGTTATGGCAAGGCACGTGAAGTTCCAATAGCTATACAAAAGGCGATGGATAAAGCACGTAAAAATATGCAGAGCGTTGATCTGACTGATGGAACATTGCAGTACGATATTACATCACGTCACGGAGCCAGCAAAGTATTCATGAAACCAGCATCAGAAGGTACTGGTATTATCGCGGGTGGCGCAATGCGCGCTGTTTTCGAAGTGGTTGGTGTACATAATGTACTGGCCAAGTGCATCGGATCTCGTAATCCAATTAATGTTGTGCGTGCAACAATTCGTGGTTTAACCGAAATGGCTTCACCAGAATCAGTTGCTGCTAAACGTGGAAAAAAAGTTAAAGATATCCTGGACTAGACCATGGCTGAGCAAAAATTAAAAGTAACCTTAATAAAGAGTCTGAGCGGACGATTGAAAAATCATCAGGCTTCTGTACGTGGACTGGGTCTGAGAAAAATCAGACAATCTGTCATTGTTGATGGAACGCCAGAAAATCGCGGCATGATCAATAAAGCAAATTACCTGCTTCAAGTAGAGGAAGTTTAAAATGCAACTGAATACTATTAAACCTGCTGCTGGAAGTAAGACAGCTGCTAAAAGAGTAGGTCGTGGCATTGGATCAGGTTTTGGAAAAACTTGTGGGCGTGGTCATAAAGGTCAAAAGTCACGTTCAGGTGGTTTTCATAAAGTCGGTTTTGAAGGCGGTCAGATGCCATTACAAAGACGATTACCAAAAATTGGTTTTCGTTCGCGCAAGGCAAAACGTACTGATGAGATACGTTTATCAGAATTGCACCTGGTAGAGGGTGACGTTGTTGATATACTTTCACTGAAAAAGGCTAATTTGATTAGTGAAAGAATATTACGTGTAAAAATTATTTCCTCTGGCAAGGTTGAAACAGCTGTAACTGTCAAAGGGATACCCGTTACAAAAGGCGCGAAAGCAGCCATTGAAGCGGCTGGCGGAAAAGTAGAGGAATAAATTGGCTAAGGCAGGTGCGAATCTCCCCGGATTAGGTGGGGCAACACAGGTTAAGGAATTACGCCAACGCCTTTTGTTTGTTCTTGGCGCAATGTTTGTGTTTCGCGCGGGCACGTTTATTAGCGTACCGGGTTTGAACCCAATAGAGCTGGCACAATTATTTGAAAGTCAGCGTAATACAATACTGGGAATGTTTAATATGTTCTCGGGTGGTGCGCTGGAGCGGTTATCAATCTTTGCGCTAGGTATTATGCCTTATATTTCTGCCTCTATTATTATGCAGTTGTTGACGGTGGTACTGCCTTCTCTTGAAGCGCTAAAGAAAGAAGGCGAAGCAGGGCGACGAAAAATAACGCAGTACACGCGCTACGGCACGGTAGTATTGGCGACGTTTCAGGCGTTGGGTGTGGCAGTCGGATTAACGCGCCAACCCGGTCTGGTAATGATTGATCCAGGCAGTTTTTATTTTACTACGGTGATTATATTGGTGACCGGAACCATGTTTTTGATGTGGTTAGGTGAACAGATAACCGAGCGTGGTATCGGTAATGGTATATCCATGCTGATATTTGCAGGTATTGTTGCCGGTTTGCCGAGTGCAATTGGTACGACACTGGAATTGGTTAATAATGGGCAAATGGGTATATTTACTGTACTCATACTGTTTTTATTAATAATTGCCGTTATAGCATTTGTTATTTTTGTTGAACGTGGACAGCGACGTATCACGGTCAATTATGCAAAAAGAATGCAGGGCCGCAAGATGTATGCTGCTCAAAGCAGTCATTTACCATTGAAGTTAAATATGGCGGGTGTTATTCCACCTATATTTGCTTCCAGCCTGATATTGTTTCCGGCGACGATGGGTAAATGGGTGGGTGATAATTCGGAAGGTATGCAATGGTTAGGTGATTTTGCCCAGCTATTGTCGCCGGGTCAGCCAATGTATGTATTCGTGTATGCGATGCTGATTATATTTTTCTGCTTCTTTTATACCGCGTTGGTGTTTAATTCGCGTGAAACGGCAGAAAACCTGAAAAAATCAGGTGCTTTTATCCCGGGTATAAGGCCTGGTGAACAGACAGCAAAATACGTAGATGGTGTGTTGTCAAAATTGACAATGGCGGGTGCAATTTACATTACCTCAGTAAGTTTATTACCTGAGTTTTTGATTTTGTACTGGGATGTTCCTTTTTACTTTGGTGGGACGTCACTGTTAATTATTGTAATAGTCGTTATGGATTTTATGGCTCAGATGCAAGCTCATATGATGTCACAACAGTATGACGGCTTGATGAAGAAGGCAAACCTGAAAGGGTATGGTCGATCTGGTCTTTAATAAATTGTTTTAAATCAAGGCGTTAATGTTATACGCTGTTTTGAGTGGAGTAGGCAAATGAAAGTTCGCGCATCTGTAAAAAAAATGTGTCGCAACTGCAAGATTGTACGCCGTAACGGTGTTGTTCGTGTGATCTGTAAAGAGCCACGCCATAAACAACGTCAGGGTTGATTCCGAGTTTATTTTTGTTGAATTTTAAGCTATTATGGCGCGCTTGCCGGTAAGTACCGGTAATTGTATTTATGTAAGAGGAAAGTTGAATGGCCCGTATATCAGGTATTAATATACCAGACAATAAGCATGCAGTAATTTCACTCACATCTATTTATGGTGTTGGTAGAACACGTGCGAAAGCTATCTGCGAAGCAGCAGGCATCAGTCCTTCTACAAAGATATCAGAATTAGCTGAAGATGATCTCGAAAAACTGCGCACTGAAGTGGGTAAGTTTGAGGTTGAAGGTGATCTTCGTCGCGAAGTCACAATGAATATTAAACGATTGATGGATCTGGGTTGTTTTCGTGGTATCCGTCATCGTCGTGGTTTACCACTTCGTGGTCAACGTACAAAGACTAATGCGCGAACACGCAAAGGTCCACGTAAACCAATCAAGCGTTAAACGTTTTTAATAAAATTCAAGTTATTTAGGTAATTACGATATGGCAAAGCCAGCAGCACGTAAAAAGAAGATTAATGTATCTGATGGGGTAGCCCATATACATGCTTCTTTTAATAATACGATTGTTACAATCACTGATCGTCAGGGTAATACATTATCCTGGGCGACTGCAGGTGGTTCAGGTTTCCGTGGTTCGCGTAAAAGTACGCCATTTGCAGCACAGGTTGCAGCAGAGCGTGCAGGTAAAGCTGCGCAGGAATACGGCATGAAGAATGTAGAAGTAATGGTTAAGGGCCCAGGCCCTGGTCGTGAATCAGCCGTTCGTGCATTGAATGCACTGGGCCTCAAGATCACTAACATCACCGATGTTACTCCTATTCCACATAATGGTTGTCGTCCACCAAAACGGCGTAGAGTTTAAGTCTGGAGGTTATGTAAGTGGCTAGATATACAGGTCCAAAGTGCCGTTTGTGTCGTCGAGAAGGTACTAAATTATTTTTAAAAGGTGAGAAGTGTTTCTCATCAAAATGTGCGATAGAAACCAGGCCTACACCGCCTGGTATGCATGGCCAACGCCGTACGCGGTTGTCTGATTATGCTGTTCAGTTGCGTGAGAAACAAAAACTGCGTCGTACTTATGGTGTACTGGAAGCTAAATTCCGTAATTACTATAAAGAAGCTGCACGGCTGAAAGGCTCTACAGGTGAAAACCTGCTGCAACTTCTTGAGTGCCGTCTGGACAATGTTGTATACCGTATGGGTTTTGCAGCATCGCGTGATGAAGCACGTCAGTTAGTAAGACATAAAGGCATTGAAGTTAATGGTAGAAAGGTCAACGTACCTTCTTATCAGGTAAAAGCAAGTGATGTTATTTCTGTGACTGAAAAAGGCCGCAATCAGGGTCGTATTCAATCATCTATAGATATGGCACAGCAAAGAGGTTTTTCTGACTGGATTGATGTTGATGTCAAGAAATTAACAGGTACTTTTAAAGCCGCTCCCGAGCGCACTGAAATGCCATCTGATATCAATGAACATTTGGTTGTTGAGCTTTACTCAAAATAAGCTAACTAGAGAGGGTCGTACATGCAGGGTTTTGTTGCGGATTTACTTAAACCACGTGTGGTGGATGTACAAGTTACGAATGAACGTCGTGCGAAGGTTACTTTAGAACCACTGGAACGTGGTTTTGGACACACCTTGGGTAATGCATTACGAAGAATTTTACTTTCTTCACTTCCTGGTTGTGCTGTTGTAGAGGCGCAAATCGAAGGAGTATTGCATGAATACTCAACTATTGAAGGTGTTCAGGAAGATGTCATCGAGATACTGATGAACCTGAAAGGCCTGGCGATTATTATGCATTCTCGTGATGAGGCCACATTGACGCTGCGTAAAAAAGGTCAGGGCCCTGTTCTGGCCAGTGATATTACGCTTGATCATGATGTCGAGATAATTAACCCTGATCATGTTATTGCCAATCTTACTCAGAATGGCGAGCTTAACATGACATTAAAAATTGAGCGTGGACGTGGTTATGTACCCGCTACTGTTCGTGCCAAAACAATGGAAAGCCGACCAATAGGCCAGCTTTTACTGGATGCTACGTTCAGTCCGGTATATAGAATTACCTACAATGTAGAAAGTGCTCGTGTAGAACAGCGTACTGACCTTGATAAACTGATTATCGCTTTGGAAACAAACGGTACAGTCGATCCTGAAGAGGCCATTCGTAAAGCTGCCGGTGTATTGCAAAATCAACTTGCAGTGTTTGTTGATCTGCAAGGTAATGATGAAGAACAAATGGAAGAACCGGAATCAGAAATTGATCCTATTCTTTTACGTCCAGTAGATGATCTTGAGTTAACAGTTCGTTCTGCTAACTGCCTTAAAGCGGAAAGCATCTACTACATCGGGGATCTTATTCAACGTACAGAAGTTGAGTTGCTGAAAACACCTAATCTTGGTAAGAAATCGCTTACTGAAATCAAGGATGTATTGGCATCTCATGGCTTGTCACTTGGTATGAGGCTTGAAAACTGGCCGCCAGCAAGTTTGACAGCTGAAGAAACAGCAGTTGTATAAAGTAGTAAAATTTAATCTTTAGTATTTGGGATATTAGTTATGCGTCATCGTCAGTCAGGTAGACAATTAAATCGTAACAGTAGTCATCGTGAAGCTATGTTTCGCAACATGTCTGCCTCTTTAATTCGTCATGAAATTATTCGTACTACTGTAGCCAAGGCAAAAGAGTTACGCCGTGTTGTAGAACCTATGATCACGACTGCCAAGGTTGACTCAGTTGCTAATCGCCGTCTGATCTTTTCAAGATTACGCGATAAAGAAATGTTGTCTAAATTGTTTGTAGAGCTTGGACCGCGTTACGAAAGTCGCCCAGGTGGTTATCTGCGTATCCTGAAATGTGGGCCACGTACAGGTGATGCTGCACCGATGGCCTATGTAGAACTGGTTGATCGTCCTGAAGTCGAGGATGAAGACGAAGACTAGGCATTGTATGTTTTTTGAATTCTAAAAAAGCTGATCAAATGATCAGCTTTTTTTATGTTCGCAAAAATCTATTATTGGTACTTGATGGTTCCTTGTTACACGGAGGAATTTATATCTGCTAATATAAACTTATGATCATCCTGTTCACTGATTTTGGCACAACTGATCCTTATGTTGGTCAAATAAAGACTGTGCTTGCTCAACTAGCTCCGAATGTAACAGTCATAGACTTGTTGCATCATGTTCCGAATTTTGAAATATCAGCAGGTGCATATTTATTGCCTGCCTATGTTGATGAATTTCCAAAAGACTCGGTATTCGTTTGTGTTGTTGACCCTGGTGTCGGTGGTTTGCGAGAGCCTGTAGTTGCGAAGATAGATAATCAGTGGTTTGTCGGGCCAGATAATGGTCTGCTAGATGTGCTGGCTTTTCGCGCAAGGACTGTTGAATGGTGGCAGATTGATATTGATGAAAGTAACGTATCAGCCAGTTTCCATGGACGTGATATTTTTGCACCTGTCGCGGCTGAAGTTTCTCAAGGAGATTTATCTTCACTGATTAAAAAGGAAGAGGTTAAGCAAATTCCCTCTATGCCAGATGACATAACGCGCATCATTTATATTGATCACTATGGCAACCTGATTAGTGGCTATCGTAGCGAGAGTTTGGCAGATCGCAGTGAAATTCTTGTTAAGAATAAAAAGGTCAGTTGTGCCAGAACGTTCTCTGATGTATTACCAGGCCAGGAATTTTTCTATAAAAATGCGAATGGATTGTTAGAGATAGCGGTGAATCAAGGCAGTGCAGCCGAGAAACTGAATGTTAAAGTGGGCGACAGATTTTCATTTATCTGAAATGAAAGTAATTGTGGGCTAACGGGTACCCAGTACTACGATTGTTTTACCACTAACAGAAATAAGGCCCTGTTCCTCGAGGTTTTTTAATACACGCCCAACCATTTCACGTGAGCAACCTACAATACGGCCAATTTCCTGCCGTGTTATTTTTATTTGCATGCCATCAGGGTGTGTCATTGCATCAGGCTCCTTGCATAGGTCAAGCAAGGTTCTGGCGATACGTCCAGTTACATCCAGAAATGCCAGGTCACTTACTTTGCGGCTCGTTTTACGCAGGCGCATTGCCATTTGCGCTGCCAGTTCGAATAAAATATCCGGGTCTTCATTGGCCAGTTGGCGGTATCGATCGTAGCTTATTTCTGCCAGTTCGCAGCTGGTTTTTGTTCTGATCCAGGCACTGCGTGTAGAATCATCAAAAAGACCCATTTCACCGAAAAAATCACCTTTATTCAGGTAGGCTAGTACTATTTCACGTCCATCCGAGTCTTCTATCAGTACCGTTACTGAGCCTTCGATAATGTAATAAAGAACATCCGGGGTATCGCCTGCGTGAATAATCACAGTTTTTGTAGCATATTTTTTCGTGTGACAGGCAGACAAAAATTTGGCAATGACAGGGCTTACGGTGATTTTAATGGGTAATTTAGCCATAAATTTCAGGGTACTTTATTTCAACAATATTCAATATACGCATATAATAGCACTTTAGATTCGATTATATGGATTTACCGTTGTTTTGTTAATGGGTATTGAACAATAAAAAATCCAGGATTTTTTCTGTCATATAATACTGGTTTTAACGGTCGAAAATTGAAAGACTTAAGGTCTTTTATTGCGCCAGGGGGAGGTTCGGTTAATGAAGGTTAGAGTGAAATGGGTAGAAAATGTGGCATTTATGGCCGAGTCAGGCAGTGGCCATGCTGTTATTATGGATGGGGCGCCAGAAAATGGTGGTCGAAATCTGGGCCCAAGACCGATGGAAATGTTGCTGATGGGTATGGGTGGTTGTACTGC
>JAADHQ010000127.1 GCA_013151795.1 Gammaproteobacteria bacterium
CGTGTGTTATTGCTGTCATCAGCAATTCGATACGTGCAGGCAAGGGCAAGCTCTGTTCCTCCTCCCATACAATAACCATGAATAATGGCAACAGTAGGGCAATCCAGTGCTTCAAGGCGATTGAATAATGACTGGCAATATAAAATATAGGAATGTGTTTTTTCTTCATTTTCCTGATGCTTGAATTCGTTGATATCGGCACCAGCAATAAACCCCCCTTTTTTATCCGACAGGATAACAACACCTGCAGGCGTGTCTTGTTCGAGTTGTTGTAATATTTGTTCGAATTCTTCAAGTTCTTTTGAAGAAAGGGTGTTGAGGCTGGTATCTTTTATATCAAGATGTAGCCAGGCGATACCCTGATCATCGACTATTTTATTCCATGATGATGTGTTTTTATCCGTCATGTTGAGCCCCTTCAACTTTTTCGATTAACATCGCGCCTCCCTGGCCTCCACCAATACACAAGCTGGCCATGCCGAGTTTGGCATTTCGCTGATGCAGGGTATTGATTAAATGTAATACGATTCTTGCTCCACTCGCGCCTACCGGGTGTCCCATGCTGACACTGCCGCCATCGACATTTAACTTTTCTTCAGGGATAAGTCCCAGTGGTTTTTTTAATGCCAGTTCCTGTTGGCAATAATCTTTATTATTCCATGCTTCGAGACAAGCAAGCACCTGTGTTGCAAAGGCTTCATTTATTTCCCAATAGTCTATGTCGCTGATATCTAGTTTCTGACGTTTCATAATCGGGGTCATGGCATGAACGGGCCCCAGACCCATTTGAGAGGGGTCTAGCCCTGCCCATTGGGCATCGACAATGCGTGCTATGGGTTGTAACCCGTGTTTAGAGACAGCCGATTCACTTGCCAGAATAAGGCATGCAGCGCCGTCTGTAATTTGAGCGCTGTTACCCGCTGTGACCAGCCCGAAATGTTTATCAAAGACAGGTCTTAATTTGGCCATTTTTTCCAGGGTTCCACCTTTTCTGAGCCCATTATCATTTTCATAGAAATGACCATGATTATCGTACAGAGGAATAATTTCACCAAACCTGTTTTCATCTTGTGCATCCGCCAGTCGTTGGTGGCTTTGCAGTGCAAATTTATCCATTTGCTCACGGTTAATACCAAACCGGTATGCCAGTTTTTCTGCAGTTTGTCCCATGGATAGCCCCACGATAGGGTCTGATAAGCCACGCAACAGGCCTATGATAGGTGCCAACATAGCAGGCCTTAGCTTGAATGCTGTTTTTAATTTACCGGAAAAGCCTTTTGACCTTGCCCAGGCTGTTAGCCAGCTGACCATTAGTTGATTGAACAATACGGGAGCGAGACTCATCGCTTCAGTGCCACCAGCCAGTACCAGATCAGCGCGTCCTTGATTAATGCTCTGTGCCGCTGAGTCGATTGCCTGCATGCCAGATGCGCAATTTCGCTGAGTTGTCCAGGCTGTCGTTGAGTAATCACAGCCCAGTCGGAGCGCAATCATTCTGGCAATGTTTGCTTCATCCGGGCCTGGCATGACGCAGCCAAAGATAACTTCATCCAGATCTTCCATGCTGAAATCCTGTCTCAACATTAATGCACGGCTTGCAGTCAGTGCAAGGTCTGATGCCCTGAATTTATGTGACTGTCCATCCGCCTTTAAAAATGGTGTTCGACTGCCATCTATTATGTAAACGGGTTTTCCGCTGTACGCACGTCTAGTTGTTTTCATAAGTCCTCACGATAGTTGATCATGCGTCGGGTTAAGTGGAACAACTGTATCATCATTATCCAGCGGTGATGTAACCGGGTCATAGTGAACTTTAAAATCTGCTGAAAATTCATCAACCATAATCACGTCATGTCGTGCAATATCTGCCGCTTTAACAATATTGGCTTGCTCGGGTGTGATAATACGATTTATAACCGCGCGCTCAAGTAATGTCGATGGTGGTGTTTTGCTTAACTGCTTCTTTTTAATACTCTCACGAATAAACTTTTCTATGGGTTCTGCTGCTATTACGCGAGTTAATGCCGATTCAATTCTTCCTAACTGATCGCTTGTAGTATGCGGAATAAATATGTCATGCGTTAAACGAAAACGGGTGGGGCAGGGTTCCAATAGCTTGCGGGCTATTTTTGTACCCAGTTTATCGGATGATTTTTTAAATTGTTTTCCATAAGGGAATATGATTTTTTTCAAAATCCATCCAACCGCTTTAACAGGGTAATTCTGAAGTAGTCCTTCGATGCTGGATTCTATATTGTATAGTGAACTTTCACATGACCACTGCAGAAGATCGTAGTCTTGAGGGTGTTCACCCTGGTTCTGATAATGTTTCAGAACAGATGAGGCTATATATAGTTCACTAAGAATATCCCCAAGCCGGCCGGATACTTTTTCTTTTCTTTTCAGTTCAGAGCCCAGCGAAGTTATAAAGACATCAGACAACAGGGCAAATGCCGAGCTCATGCGTGATAGTTGCTGGTAGTATTTTTTTTCACGTGTTTTTACCGGAGTGACTATAAATCTGGCATTGGTTAATCCGGTAATAAATGTTCTTACCAGGTTGCTGGAAACAAAAACCATTTGTTTGAACAGTAATCGGTCAAATATTTTAACGGCTTCTTGCCGGTTTTCCATTTGAGTACTATTTACTATCTTCAGGATGTTTGGATGGCAGCGCATTGCACCTTGTCCAAATATTATCAGACTTCGGGTTAATATATTTGCGCCTTCAACTGTGATGCTAATGGGAATGGACTGATATATTCTACCAATAATGTTACGGTGGGCCCATGCATATAGCAGAACCGCCTTGTATATCCATTGCATCATTAACTACTTTACGCATTTTTTCGGTTAAATGATATTTTGCTATGGCTGAAAGAACGGATGGGCTTTCACCTTCATCAATCGAGCCGGCGGTAACTTGTCTTACTGCATCCATCTGATATGTCATGCCTGCAATTCGAGTTAAGGCTTCTTCTACACCTTCAAAATAACCAATTGGCTGATTAAATTGTTTGCGTATTCTTGAATATGCGCCAGTTGCCCGGCATGCTAATTTACCAGCTCCGGTACTTAAAGCAGGTAAAGAAATCGAACGCCCTGTTGCCAGACATTCCATTAACATTTTCCAGCCTTCACCGACACGTTCCTGTCCGCCTATGATCATTTCCATAGGAATAAAAACATCTTTTCCACGGTTTGGTCCATTTTGAAAGGCAATATTCAAAGGAAAATGTCTGTGCCCTATATCAATGCCTTTGATGGTCGTAGGAATAAGTGCCAGTGTAATTCCAATATCGTCCTTTTTACCTACCAGATGATCCGGGTCATATAAATGAAAGGCAAGCCCGAGTACGGTAGCAACCGGGCCCAAAGTGATATAACGTTTATCCCAGTTCAGACGAATCCCTAATACATCCTTTTCTTCGTTATAGTCTGATCTGCAGATAATACCCGTGTCAGGAATAGACATGGCGTCACTGCCTGCTTCCGGGCCTGTCAGGGCAAAACAGGGTATTTCTTTTCCTGTAGCAAGACGCGGTAAATAATGATTTTGTTGTTTGTCTGTTCCGTAATTCAAGATCAATTCTGCAGGGCCTAACGAGTTAGGTACCATAATAGTAACGGCGGCAGTAACACTACGACTTGC
>JAADHQ010000029.1 GCA_013151795.1 Gammaproteobacteria bacterium
CCGCCTTGTTCGATAAGAAAATTAAGCACTATTAATTGTGTATGAACGTAGCTACTGGGTAGCAGGCTCGCTCTTAGTTCTTCTCTTTCGCCGTTTATTAATGTCCAGTCACCGTTATCATCCCATACCATACTCAACAACGCTGACTTGCCACGACCAAGGATATGAACGGTGAATGTCATGTAGAAGTTTGCAAGAATAGCAACGGAAAGAATAATTGAAATCCAGCCAGGAACAGTAAGGTTTGCTGCTACGACCAGAGCAAGACCATGCAGAAAAAACAACACCATTGATAAATGGCGTGAACTACGCGGTTGTAGATGTAGCGATTGTCCGTATTTTTTTGACGACACTGGCAATACCCTGATCAGCTGTAATGGACTTTCCCATTAATAAATCAAATAACACTGCATCCGGATAATCAAGTAAATCACTAAAGGCTTTTTGATCGTCTAATTCCAGTGTTTCATATCCTTTATATATGAAGTCTTTTAATAATAAATCAAGTTCAAGCATACCACGCCTGCAACTCCAAAGCAGTCTATCCCTGTTTAGCTTGTTACTATTATTATCGGCTACCATTGATAATCCTTTATGAAATCTGAACTAAACATTGTCTAAATTGACCTTTTTATCATAAGGTTTTTAATGTTACCAATGGCAGAAGTCGGGTTAAGCCCCTTGGGACAGACGTCTACGCAACTCATGATAGTATGACAACGAAATAACCGGTATGGGCCTTCCAGATTTTTCAGGCGTTCCTCCTCTGCCTGATCGCGGCTGTCTGCGAGAAACCGCCAGGCCTGTAATAATGCAGCGGGCCCCAGAAATTTATCCGGATTCCACCAGAAAGACGGGCAAGAAGTTGAGCAACAACCACATAATATACATTCATATAACCCATCGAGCTTGTCTCGCTGTTCAGGTGTTTGTTTACGTTCAACTTCTGGCTCCGGGTCATGCACGATCAGGTAGGGTTTGACGCTACGGTATTGCTGATAGAACTGGGTCATGTCGACGATTAAATCACGAACCACGGGTAAACCTGGCAAGGGCCTGAGGGTTATAGGCTCTTTGAGTTCTGATAACGGGGTTATACAAGCCAGACCGTTACGACCATTAATGTTCATGGAGTCTGAGCCACAGACGCCTTCCTGACAGGAGCGTCGAAAACTGAGTGATTCGTCCTGCTTTTTTAATTCCAGCAAAGCACCCAACAGCATCATATCATCAGATGTGTTTTCCAGCTCCAGCTCCTGCATATAGGGTTTACTGTCTTTTTCAGGATCATAACGGTAAATAGAAAATCGCATATCAATACACCCTTGGTTTGAGTGGAAACGGATCAACTGTTATCGGTTTTAGTCTGACAGGTTTATAGTCCAGTCGGCCGCTTTCAAAATACAGGCTGTGTTTGAGCCAGTTGGTATCATCCCTTTCGGTGTAGTCCATTCTTGAATGCGCGCCACGACTTTCTGTTCGTGCAAGAGCCGATGCGACTGTTGCAATACCGACGTCCATCAGGTTTTCCAGTTCCATTGCTTCTATTCTGGCAGTATTAAATATTTTACTATGATCTTTTAATCGTGCATTTTGTAATCGCTGTCTCAACACTTTGACTTTTTCCAGGCCTTTCTCTAACACACTATGTTCACGGAATACGCCGCAATGATCTTCCATCACCTTGCGAAATTCAGTGCGGAGTTCCGGTACGGATTCTCCTTCGCCTTTTTTATCCCAACGAGCCAGTCTGGTTAGTGATTTTTCAACAGAATCCATATCCATCTGCCGGTGATACCGGTTCGCTTCCAGGTGAGAGATAATATGATTGGCCGCTGCACGCCCGAACACAAGGATATCAAGCAGGGAGTTGCCACCAAGACGATTCGCTCCATGCACCGACACACATGCACATTCGCCTGCAGCGTATAAGCCTGGCACGGGTTCTTCCGGCCCTTCCATTTCAGGCACTACGACTTGTCCCTGACGGTTTGTTGGTATCCCTCCCATTGTATAATGCGCGGTCGGATACACAGGTATAGCACTTTCAATTGGATCAATGTGTGCAAAGGTCATCGCCAGATCACGAATACCAGGCAGTCGTTTTTTGATTATATCGGCACCTATATGATCGACCTTCAGGAACACATGGTCTTTATCCGGACCGCAGCCCCTGCCTTCTCTTATTTCAATGGCTATGGCGCGGCTTACAATATCCCGACTCGCAAGATCTTTAGCCCGAGGAGCGTACCGTTCCATAAAACGCTCACCATCAACATTCACCAGATAACCACCTTCACCACGAACGCCTTCCGTAATTAACATGCCTTTGCCAGCAATACCGGTAGGATGAAACTGGAAAAATTCCATATCCTGTAATGGAATACCGGCACGTAATGCCATTGCCATGCCATCACCTGTATTGATCAGGGCATTGGTACAGGTACGAAATAACTGCCCGGCACCTCCGGTCGCAATCAGGGTGGTTTTGGCTTCAATAATGATGGGTTCACCGGTTTCTATCTCCAGTGCAATTGCGCCGAGGATGTAACCTTCTTCATCCTTGATCAGGTCGATGGCAAAATATTCATCAAAAAAGTGTGTTTTAGCCGCAATATTTTGCTGATATAAGGTGTGCAAAATAGCATGCCCGGTACGGTCGGCTGCAGCACAAGTGCGTGATGCCTGCTCACCGCCGTAGTCCTGACTTTGTCCACCAAACGCACGCTGGTATATATTGCCATCTTCACGACGGGAAAAAGGTACGCCAAAGTGATCCAGCTCATAAACAACTTTAGGTGCTGAACGACACATGTATTCAATCGCATCCTGATCACCCAGATAATCACTGCCCTTCACCGTATCAAACATATGGAAATGCCAGTTATCCGGAGAGACATTAGCCAGAGCTGCATTCAGGCCGCCTTGTGCAGCAACGGTATGAGAACGGGTAGGAAACACCTTGGAAACCACTGCCACCTTTGCATCAGCGCGTGCCAGCTGCAGGGCTGCGCGTAACCCGCCGCCGCCTGCTCCAATAATCAAGGTATCGAATTTTCTTATTTTTATCGTCATTTCAACATTGCCATCATCAACGTTTGCGAAGCCCAGACCAGGCAAACTATCAGTATAAGTGCAAAAAACATCAAAACGACTGCCCTCGCCACTACGGGGTGAACATAATCCATTATCACGTCTTTAATGCCTAACCAGGCATGCAGCATAATCATGATAAAACCAATAAATAACAAAATACTATTAACCGGATGCGTATTCCATTCCAGCCAACGGTTGTAATCAATTCGATCAAGCAAGATAAAACTCGATATAAAATACATAAGAAACAAAGCAAGATACAGCGCACTAATGCGTTGCCAGATCCATGAACCCAGCCCGCTAATCTGCCTCATAATTGATACCAGACAAGCGCTAAAACGGGTAACAGCCCCGCCACAATGATGATAATGGCACTATTCCGTGACGACTGCTTGCCGGATATACAATCAAAATCAATCAAAAAATAGCGTATGCCGGCGAAAAAATGGTGTGAAATAGACCATAATAAAATATACAAAAGAATACTGGCTAGCGGGTGACTTGCAATACTAATGGCCTGATCAAATGAGGCCTTATCCTGTAAAGATAAATTGAACATATAAATCAACAACGGCAAGGAAAAAATCATGAGTACACCGGCCACACGATGCAAAATGGAGGCAATTGCCGTAAGCGGAAATTTGATTTTAAACAGATTAATAAAGACCGGACGATTTACTTGTTTTTGCATTTACACCCTTCGTGTAAAATTATGGTTAATCTATAATTTAGCCTATTCAAAAATTAATACAAGTTGTTAATTAAAAATAGATTAATTCAGGTTATCATTGAAAATAGTCGTTACAATGCCAATATTGGTTATTAATATAAATTATCAATTCCAAGAGAACATCATGAAACAAGACTGGATCACATTCCTGCATAATCATGGCGCTGAATCAGGTGAAACCTGTATCAAGCACTTCGGCAATCCAACACGCGAACTCAAACTGGCTTGTAATGGAGATATTATTGTTGATCTCTCTCATACCGGACTAATATCTATCAAAGGAGAAGATGCAGAATCCTTCCTGCAAGGACAATTCACCAACGATATCCGTCTGGTTGATGCGGAGCATGCCCAGATCAGCGGTTATTGTAGCCCCAAGGGTCGATTGCTCTCTAACTTCCTGATTTTTAAACACGCCGACTGCTATTTGTTACGTTTGCCCAAAGCATTACTAGAAGACACTATCAAGCGGCTTCGCATGTTTGTATTAATGGCAAAAGTCGTCATTGAAGATGCCAGCGAAAGTTATATCCACATTGGCTATTATGGCCCGAATACTGAAAAGGAATTACAAGATAAACTCGGACTGATCCCGACTGAGGATTTTAGTTCATTACAGATCAACGAACTCACCGTCATTCGATTACCTGGTAACAACCCGCGTTTTGAGGTTCTCGGATCATTAGATAAAATCAAAAAATTATGGGATAACCTGAATGTGAATGCCGCGCCCGCCGGGTCTGAAGTGTGGGACTGGCTGTCAATTCAAAGCGGGCTACCGCTTATTACCCCGCAAACGGTCGATGCCTTTGTTCCTCAAATGGTTAATATGCAACTCATTAATGGAATCAGCTTTAAAAAAGGGTGTTACACCGGTCAGGAAATCGTTGCTCGTATGCAATACCTCGGAAAACTCAAGCGACGCATGTACCTCGCACATGTTGATGCTAATACCCGCCCACAAGAAGGTGACCCCTTGTTTTCTGCCTCATCAAAAAGTGGGCAAGGCACAGGGAAAATTGTAAATATAAGCCCTGCACCCGATGGAGGTTTTGACTTATTGGCCGTTATAGAAATAAGTAGCGTTGATTCCGGAAGCATACACATGGAAAATTCCGAAGGTCCCGCGTTGACGTTTATGGATTTACCTTATGCAATTAGTGATGAAGATGATGCTTAAACAATAAATGAGGATGCGACATTGAATACCGAAGAACAGATTCTTGAAGGTTTTCTTGACGATCTTGAACATAACCGGCTTGTTTTACCAACCTTGCCCGAAGTGGCCCTCAAGGTAAGAGATGCTGTTGAAAAACAGGATGCCAGTGCCGGGGATATTGCCAAAATCATCAGTATTGATGTTGCCCTCTCCGCGAGATTGCTACAAGTCTGCAACAGCCCGCTGTATCGAACCCGAACACCTGTAGAAAACATCCAGACAGCAATTGCCCGCCTGGGTAATATTCAGGTTCGCAATCTTGTCAGCAGCATGGTTATGCAGCAAATGTTTCAGGCCACGTCGGATGTTCTGGATAAAAAAATGCGTTCAGCATGGGAACATTCCACCAATGTTGCATCTATCTGTTTTGTATTAGCCGCCACTGCAGGCATCCCGAAAGACCAGGCTATGTTAGCCGGTTTGATTCATGATATCGGCGCCTTACCCATCATGGTTCATGCCGAGACCATGCCTGAACTGCGTGACGACCCTGCTCTTCTTAATAAAATCATTATGAAACTGCATACGATTATTGGTGAAAAAATTCTACGTGACTGGGAGTTTCCTAAAAGTCTGGTGGATGTAGCTGCACAACATGAAAACCTGAATCGCAACCCGGAAACAGGGGCAGACTACGTTGATGTCGTTATTGTATCAAACCTGCAAAGCTATATTGGCAGCAACCACCCATGTACAAAGATCGACTGGAGTACCATTCCCGCATTTCAACGGCTAGGCATTGAATCTGAAGTTAACATCATCGAGATAGAAGAAAACCAGGAAAGCCTGCAAGAAGTTAAAACCATGCTGGCTTAGTCAGATCAACTAGTGATGGTAGCTGATTTATATTTAATTTTTGCAACGCAGAGGCGCGAAGACGCAGAGGACGCAAAGTTATAATTACTTCCTGTATACAGGAATATTTCCTGCTTTACTATTGCAGATTTCATATCAAGAACAGAACAACACTAAAAAAACTTTGCGGCCTCTGCGCTTTTTCGTCTTTGCGCCTCTGCGTTAAACAATTTCACAATTTCACTTTTACGTTGAATCTTTTTTCAAATAAGTAAAACCGAAACTGATCCTTACTCTGGCCGCATATGAGGAAACAACAAGACATCCCTGATTGATGGCGAATTTGTAAACAACATCACCAGGCGGTCTATGCCGATACCTTCCCCTGCTGTGGGTGGCATACCGTGCTCAAGCGCACAGATATAATCTGCATCAAAATGCATGGCTTCATCATCGCCTGCATCTTTTTCTTCAACCTGTTTAAGAAATCGCTCGGCCTGATCTTCGGCATCATTCAGCTCGGAGAAGCCATTGGCTATTTCCCTGCCACCGACAAAAAATTCAAATCGATCGGTTACAAACGGGTCATCGTCATTTCGACGTGCCAGTGGCGAAACCTCCGTTGGATAAGCTGTAATAAAGGTCGGGTTAATCAGGCGATGTTCAACCGTTTTTTCAAATATTTCAATTTGTACCTTGCCAAGCCCGTAACTGTCTTTTAATGGTATTCCCAGGCTTTCTGCAAGCTTGCGGGCACTATCAATATCATCCAGCATTTCTTCTGTAACATCTTTATTAAAATGCAAAATAGATTCCTTGATTGTCATTCGGTCAAATGGTTTGCCGAAATCATATTCATCATCCTGATATTGTATAACACTGGAACCAATTACATCTTTTGCTATCCCGCGCAACATTTCTTCTGTGATATTCATGAGGTCATGATAATCTGCATAGGCTTCATAAAATTCTATCATTGTAAATTCAGGGTTATGCCGTGTTGACAAGCCTTCATTACGGAAGTTTCGATTAATTTCATAAACCCTTTCAAAACCACCTACTACCAGTCGTTTTAAATAAAGCTCAGGCGCGATCCGTAAAAAAAGATCCATATCTAACGCATTATGGAATGTAGTAAAAGGCCGGGCAGTTGCTCCACCCGGGATAACTTGCATCATTGGTGTTTCAACTTCCATAAAATTTCTATCATTCAGAAAGTTTCTGATGTAGTTAATAATCGCATTTCGGGTTTTAAACGTATTACGTGATACATCATTCATGATGAGATCAAGATATCGTTGACGATATCGTGCTTCTGTGTCAGTAAGACCCTTGAATTTTTCTGGCAACGGGCGCAAAGACTTGGTTAACAGGCGAATATTATCCAGTTTCACGGATAATTCACCTTTATTGGTTTTCATCAATACGCCTTCTCCACCAATGATGTCACCAATATCCCATTTTTTAAATTGTTCGTTATAGACCCCTTCCGGCAACTCATCTCGCACAACGTAAAACTGGATGCGACCTGACATATCCTGAACAGTAGCGAAACTGGCTTTCCCCATTACGCGTTTCAGCATCATACGACCTGCAATAACAACACGTAAATTCAGCTCACTGAGTTCTTCTTTGCTTTTTTCACCATACTCGGCATGTAATTCACCTGCCAGCACATTGCGTCTGAAATCATTGGGAAAAGCATTACCTTTTTCACGGATACCTGCCAATTTGGCTCGTCGCTCGGCAATGAGTTTATTTTCATCTACTTCGGGTGCTTTAGGTGCTTCGGGTGTTTGTGTTTGTGTGTTTTTGTTTTCGCTCATATTTTTTCAGTCGTTTTTGGGGTCGTTTGTCTTTTGTCGTTTGTCTTTTGTCGTTTGTCGTTTGTCGTTTGTCGTTTGTCGTTTGTCGTTTGTCTTTTGTCTTTTGTCGTTTGTCTTTTGTCGTTTGTCTTTTGTCTTTTGTCTTTTGTCTTTAGACCAATGACCAACGACCAATGACCAATGACCAACGACCAACGACCAACGACCTCAGACTTTAATCTTCATAATCCGCTCTTCAAACTTGCCTCGATAAAATCATCTATATCACCATCCAATACAGCCTGGGTATTACCCGTCTCAACACCTGTGCGTATATCCTTGATACGTGACTGATCCAGTACATACGATCTTATCTGACTACCCCAGCCAATATCTGACTTGTTCTCCTCTATCACCTGCTGATCAGCATTACGCTTCTGCACTTCCATTTCATATAACTTTGCCTTCAGCAATTTCATGGCAGTTGCTTTGTTCTTATGCTGGGAACGATCATTCTGGCACTGTACCACAATCCCCGAAGGTTCATGTGTAATACGAACAGCTGACTCGGTTTTATTAACGTGCTGTCCACCTGCTCCACTGGCACGGTAAACATCAATACGCAAATCTGCTGGATTAATATCTATTTCAATATCATCGTCTACTTCGGGAGAAACAAACACCGACGCAAATGAGGTATGCCGACGATTACCTGAATCAAATGGAGATTTTCGCACCAGCCGATGAACTCCGGTCTCTGTACGCAACCAACCAAATGCATATTCACCGTCAAAACGGATTGTCGCGCCTTTTATACCGGCCACATCGCCATTGGATACTTCGATCAATTCTGTCTTGAACCCACGACGTTCTCCCCATCGCAGGTACATTCGGAGGATCATTTCTGCCCAGTCCTGCGCTTCGGTTCCTCCAGAGCCCGACTGAATATCAAGATAAGCACTACATGCGTCCATTTCCCCTGAAAACATGCGCTGAAATTCCAGATCAGCTACCCTTGATTCCATTCCTTCGAGGTCTGTCACAATTTCATCAATCGTGGCTTGTTCAGATTCCTCAGCTGCCATTTGCAAAAGTTCAGCCATGTCTTCCAGACTTGCATCCATATCATCAATGGTACTGACTATTTTTTCCAGAAATGACCGCTCCTGGCCGAGCTTTTGAGCCTTTTCAGGATCATTCCAGACTTCCGGCTGTTCTAGTTCACGTGTAACTTCCTGCAAGCGATCCATTTTCTCATCATAGTCAAAGATACCCCCTGAGCTCATCAGTGCGGGCTTGCAGATCTTTGATTTTTAATTGGATCGGGTTTATTTCCAGCATTTTACTACTCTTGAAATCTATAAATTACATATGCTTATAATACATCAAAGCATGCCTTCGACTCCAGAGATGTATTAAATTAAACCTTCAAATACAGAAAAATCGCTTGAAAAAGCTAGCCATTCAGTAAAAGCGTAAATCATAAAGGAATATCGTTACCGCAGAAAACTGTAAATAACCAGCCTTGGGAACAACTTGACTATAACAAGGATTTAATTTGATTCGGGGGGACAGGCTTACTAAACAAGAAACCCTGGGCAACTGTGCAATCAATATCCTTTAAAAATAAAAATTGCTCTTCGAGCTCAACGCCCTCAGCGATGGTTTTCATCCCCAGTGTGTGTGCCATGGAAACAATAGCCTGCACAAAAGCCTTGTCTTTAGCAGAATGATGCAGGTTTTTAATGAACGAACGATCTATCTTTAAATTATCAATTGGCATTTGTTGCAAATAACTCAATGATGAATAACCCGTACCAAAGTCATCAATTGAAATATGCACGCCCAGTTTTTTTAACTTATGCAATATTTCAATGGATTTTCCAATTGATTGCATTGCCGTCGATTCCGTTATTTCCAGATCCAGTTGATCAGGATTTAACCCTGATACATTAAGTGCATTTTCTACAAATGATATAAGATTCGAGTCCATAAATTGTCTTGGTGATAAATTGACACTAATAGCAATTTCACCTAAACCCTGGCTCTCCCACTCTTTTGTTTGCTTACATGCCTCCATAAGAACCCACTCACCAATCGACACAATCAAGCCAGTGTCCTCTGCTATGCCAATAAAATCGACTGGTGGAATCATTCCTATCCTTGGATGATTCCAACGTAACAATGCCTCTACGCCAATGACATTTCTTTCTGCATCAATTGCATTAAGTGGCTGGTAAAATATTTCAAATTGTTTTTTAGTCAGGGCTTCATGCAAGTCCAGTTCAAGTTGCAACCTTTGCGTTGAATGAAGGTTCATCTCAGTACTATAATATTCATAATGATTGCCTCCATTCTTTTTAACATGATACATGGCAATATCTGCAGAAGTTAATAAGCCACCTACATCGTTATAATCAATAGGGAATATAGTAATACCAATACTGACTGTAGAAAAAACTTTATGCCCATCAATGAAATGAGGCGCCGAAATTGAGTCAATAATATTCTGTGCTATGCGATCAACCACCGAAATATGATCAACATCCTCCAGTACTATACCAAACTCATCTCCACTTACACGGCAAACAGTATCACTACTACGCACGCTTTCTTTAAGCCGGTTAGCAATAGACACCAGCAAGCCATCACCTACTATATGCCCCAGGGTATCATTAATAGGTTTAAACCGGTCACAATCAATAAACAGGATAGCTAGTAGTTTCTCATTCCGTTCTGTTTTTTCTATTGCATGCTTAATGCGGTCATTCAGCAGTCTCCGGTTCGGCAACCCCGTCAAGTGATCGTAAAATGCCTGGCGTTCTATATCACTCCTGTACGCTTCCTGCTGTCTTTCATTTTTTGCTATTAGTCTTAACGTAAAAAAAACAATACTGATACAAATAACAATTACAACGGCACTAACAATCCACATAACCCCGACTATTTGTTTATAGTTTTCACTATTTTCCATAATCGCTTTTTTTGTTTCAAGACGCTGAATCTCTTGCAATTGTAAAAATATACCAAAGACTTTATCCTGAAGAGGTATTGCTTTTGTTACAAGCAACTGCAAGGCATGCTTGTATTCACCAAAATCCACAAGGTCTGCTATCTCATTTTGAACCGGCCCTACATCTTTAGTTAATTGTGCCTGATTCGACATCATTTCCTTTTCTTTAGGACTTAACTCCAACACCATGAATTTACTTCTGGATAATGCAAACTGTCCACCATACAGAGCCATTCTTGTTCTGGCATTTTCAAACCCGACTTCACCATCAACAATCAACATCTGCTGAAGGCTAATGGTGCGCTCGCGTGCAGCTGAACGCATTTGATTGACTAACTGTAATTTAAGATTATTCTGGTTTACTACCTTGTCCAGACGTAATTTACTTTTATTAAGATTAGTCACACCGACAATAATCAACATCGTCACCAGAACGAGTATTGATCCAAAACCTAATAAAATGATTATCTTTGATCTGATCATTAACTGAATTTTACCTGAATAATTAATTAATCCCTTTATTACTGCAGATGTATGATCAGACAATAATTAGTAAGCACATAGAATAATACCTACTATATCGGCCATAACAAAAAAATCCTTGGGTATTTAGATACCTTTTAATAATAAACAATATCAGCAAGATAGGCTAATGTTAACGAGAATGAATCTTTATGTAAGTAACCATTAACTGCAGACTTATATTTCCTCTAAATTCATTAACATCCATTGAATACGTCATTATTATTTTATCTCCTTTTACTGGGCAAGCATTATCAACGGCATTAAATGCGATTGCGTCCAATTGAATGTCACTGTCATATGGCTGCAAAAGCATTTTCAGGTGTCGTTCTCCTACGATACGTTGTTGTAATACAATAAAATTACCTTCAAATGCGGGCTCAGGGAACCCTTGTCCCCAGGGGCCGGACTGTCTTAACAAATCAGCCAGCTCCAGGGTCAGGTATTCACCGCCCAATTCCCCATCTGTATAAATACAATCCTGAAGATCCTCTTTACTTACCTTGCGCGATACTTCTTCACGAAAAGCTGATTCAAATTCATCAAACATAACTTTTTTTATGCTTAACCCGGCAGCCATTGCATGGCCACCAAATTTATTAATCAACCCGGGATGACGCGTTGCAACAGCATCAAGAACATCACGAATATGCACGCCTTGTATAGAGCGGGCAGAACCTTTTATTTCGCCATCCAGGCCTTCAGCAAAAATAATAACGGGGCGGTTAAATCGTTCCTTTACCCGTGATGCGAGTATGCCGATAACGCCCTGATGCCAGGTTTTATCATATAAGCATAATGCAACAGGAGTATTTGACAAGCTGGTCTGCTCCTGAATCTTCTCAAGAATAGCAAATGCCTGATCACGCATCCCGGTTTCTATTGTTTTTCTTTCCTGATTCAGGCTATCCAGTTTTATTGCTAACGACCGTGCCTGTTCAGGCGAGTCAGATAGCAGGCATTCAATGCCAACTGACATATCATCCAGCCTGCCTGCAGCATTTAGCCTTGGACCAATAGCAAAACCCATGTCACTGGCTACAACTCTGTCCAGCCTGCGTTTGGATATTTCAAGCAGTGCATCAATCCCTGCACAGGCATGCCCCCCTCTTATGCGTCGCAGCCCTTGTTCAACAAGAATACGATTATTACTATCTAGCGGCACCAGATCGGCCACCGTACCCAATGCAACAAGATCAAGCAAACAGGCAAGGTTTGGCACTTCCATCTTACGTAGTTCAAACCATTTTTGTTCTCGCAATCTGGCACGAACTGCCATCAACACATAAAAAATAACCCCTACGCCTGCAAGATTTTTGCTTTTAAACTCATCACCATTCTGGTTCGGATTGACAATAGCATCAGCCATTGGCAACTCATCACCCTGAAGATGATGATCTGTCACCACTACCTTCATGCCCAGTTCTTTCGCCCTGTCCACACCTGCAATACTGGATATGCCATTATCAACTGTTATTAAAACATCAGGTTGAGAGTCTGCAGCAACTTCAACTATCTCAGGTGTTAAGCCATAACCATATTCAAACCGGTTTGGCACCAGATAGCTGACGTCCTCAGCCCCCAATGAATGTAAACCACGCATCGCCACTGCACAGCTTGTTGCTCCATCACAATCAAAATCAGCGACGATTAATATTTTTTTACTACCCGTGATGGCTTCAACAATAATATCAACCGCTTGCTGTATTCCTTTTAGAGAATCATATGGCAGTAATTTTGCTAATGATCGCTCCAGCTCTGCATTGGAGACAATGCCTCTAGCTGAATAAATTCGCTTTAATATAATATTCATGTCATCGCCTAAATCAGGCAATGAGTTATCAATCGTTCTTTTAATAATTTTTTTCATCATGAAATTAACTAAACAGAAATACGTTTTCTCCAAAATCTTCTTAAGTGTTTCTTTTGCAATTTATAGTTAAACCCGTCACCGCCTGTAAACGTCATCGATTCAATTTCACCACGCACGAGTCTGTTCAATAGCGGCTTAAACCAACCACGTTCTAACTCAGCTAATCTCTGTGTGTAATGTTCGAAATCAAGTGATAAAATATTTTCCTCACTTTGTTGTATTACAATCAGCTGGTTATTTTCTCCGGTAAAACCATCTCTCTGAATATTTTCAAACAGTTTGTCCGCATGATCCGGCAAATCATATACATCTGTTTCAGATATTTTTGCCAGACCTTTACAAAATATTTCGTTTGTATAAATGCTACGCCAATGTGAATTTACTGTTTGAGGGATTTTACCTTCTCCCCAACACCATACGCTGTTAACAGGGTAATGAGAGCATTCCTGCCGCTGCTGGTTGATCTCTGTTGAATGCAACAACATTTGCATTTCATTAATCATACATCGCCATTCTCCCTGATCACTTCCACTGGGCATAAATGGCTCTATGTTACGGCCCAGCACATCCAGATAATCACTGAATGTTGATTCGGGCAATTCAGGAAGGCGCACATACCATCGTTCCGGATGACCTGCTTCAAATTGAAAGTCATCATCCTTATAACAATTATTTAATTCTCTAACCAGGCTGTCGGCTTCCTGACGGGTTATCGATAACATCGATTGCCCCTGAAGCATTAATCGATCTTTATCTGCATTTAAAAATACAGGCGTCAACTGCATCCATATTTGATTATCTCGTTTACCTGTATCCGCAAAACGGGAAACAGCAGCGGCACAACCCGGTGTTTTCAAATCGATATCAAACTGCTTCATCAGGTCACGATGATATGAAGTATTTTCATTTGAAGATCGGTCAGCTTTTGTCAGAATTATTTCGAGTGACTGATAACGCGGTAACAATTGATCACGCCTGGATAAAGACTCAAAAAGGCCGGGAACAACAAGTGTAATGTGAGAGAGGGACATAAACTGTATTTCAGCCTTCACGCTACCCCGTTAATGGTAACGGGGTAGCAAAGGTAAACAGATCAGGACATGTTATCCAGAATCGCCGATTTAACAGAATCCAGCGTTGCTTCTACTGTTAGTAATGGCGCCGTGCTTTGTTTAATGGCGGTATCCGGGTCTTTTAGCCCATGGCCGGTCAGTGTACAAACAACACTACTGCCTTCAGGTATTTTCCCTGACTTGATATCACGCATTGCACCTGCCAGTGATGTTGCTGAGGCTGGCTCACAAAATATGCCTTCATGTTCGGTCAGCAGTTTTTGTGCGGCCAGTATTTCTTCATCTGTACATTCATCGAACCAGCCACCTGATTCTTCCTTGACCTTCCAGGCCATATCCCAGCTTTGCGGGTGTCCAATACGAATAGCCGTTGCAACAGTATCGGGATTATCAACCATTTCACCGCGCATAAAGGGCGCAGAACCTGCAGCCTGATAACCCACCATCTTCGGCCGATTATCAACAACGGCTCCACGAGCAAACTTGCATTCACCATTACAAAAAGCACAAGCTGCTGTTACATGATCACCTGATGCTGATGAATATTCACAGTAACCGATCCAGTGTGCAGTAATATTCCCCGCATTTCCAACTGGCAAACAATGATAATCAGGGGCGCGCCCCAGTTCCTCAACAATTTCAAATGCTGCGGTTTTCTGTCCTTGTAAACGGTACGGGTTAATTGAATTAACAATAGTCACCGGTGCATGCTCAGCAACTTCTTTAACCAATCGCATACCATCATCGAAATTACCTTTGATCTGAATGACAACTGCCCCGTGCATCATGGCCTGGGCCAGTTTGCCCAGTGCGATCTTGCCTTCCGGTATCAGAACAAAAGCCGTGATGCCTGCGCGCGCAGCATAGGCGGCAGCCGCGGCTGATGTATTACCAGTAGAGGCACAGATAATGGCACGACTGCCTTCTTCGACAGCCTTGGTAACAGCCATCGTCATACCACGGTCTTTAAACGAACCCGTTGGGTTAAGACCTTCGTATTTCACATAGATATCAACTTTCTTGCCAATGAGGGCAGGAATATTATTCAGTTTAATCAACGGTGTATTACCTTCGCCTAAACTGATAAGACGTGTATTTTCATCAACAGGCAAGCGATCACGATAGTGATTGATCAGGCCGGTATAGCGTTCTCTTAAAGGCATTGCAAAAACCTCTGTTTAAATTAAAAATTAACTTCCTAATGATTCAACCCGAATACGAACCACATCGGCTGTAATCGACTCAAGTGCTTCAATACTCTTGATTGCGTTATTCATATTTTTTTCTTGCGTGTGATGGGTAAGCAATATCACCTGGGCATCTTTAGCTCCTTCCATCGGTTCTTTCTGAATAAT
>JAADHQ010000059.1 GCA_013151795.1 Gammaproteobacteria bacterium
CTGGAACAGAAACTGGCTGTCGCTGGCGACCTTCTATACCGTCGTGGTAACTTCAATGGCACATTCGACCAACTCATCTGTGATGCGCTTATAGATGTCCAGGACGCCGAAATTTCACTGTCTCCTGGCTTCCGTTGGGGTGTGAGTGTTCTGCCCGGGCAAGACATCACATTCGAACATGTCATGACCCAGACAGCATTGACTTACCCTGTTGTCACTCGTAATGAAATGACTGGCAAGTTCATCAAGACCATCCTGGAAGATGTTGGTGACAACATATTCAACACTGACCCGTACTATCAGCAAGGTGGTGACATGGTACGTGTTGGCGGACTCAAGTTTGCAATCGACCCTACTAAAAAAATTGGCAACCGTATAACCGACATGGAACTGAATGGCAAGGCAATTGAGCCTAGCAAGAAATATATTGTTGCTGGCTGGGCAAGTGTTGCTCAACCGCTGGAAGGTAAGCCTATCTGGGATCTGGTATCTGAATACCTGCGAGACCAGAAAACAGTTGTTAAGATATCCGACTTTAATGTACCAAAAATCAAGGGCCTCGGCCCTAACCCGGGTCTTGAAATATAGGAATATAATTCAATCCACAAAAAACCCCGCTTTGCGGGGTTTTTTTATGCCTGTCGTAAAAAAACAGGGTCTAGGGTCTAGGGTCTAGGGTCTATAAAACAATGATCAAAACCAATAATCAGGTCAGCCATCTTTTTATTTTCCTCGTCCCTAGCCACTAGCTACTAGCTACTAGCTACTAAATATATGGTGGGCCGTGAGCGACTTGAACGCTCGACCAATGGATTAAAAGTCCACTGCTCTACCAACTGAGCTAACGGCCCGAAAAGCTGAAACGCGAATAATACTGGAATCACCGGGAATGGCAAGCCTTCCCGGTGGTTTTTTTAAATTCCTTCCAGTTTACGCATACCTTTAGGTAACAAACGTAAATCTACCAAACCGGTAATCAATGCCGCGAAGAAACTCGCGTCTTCATACATCATCTTGTAAAGCTGAACCTTCATGGTAATTGCACTACCGAAGATAATACTGACCAGTGCGATCATGGAGCCTACTGCCAAAGTAGAAACCCCGGTAATACCCTGTCCGATGGTACAACCCATCGCCAGAACACCACCAAAACCCATCAGAACTGCACCGATAACATGGTTAACAAAATCCTTGAATGAAGCAAACCACTCAATACGGAAGCTTCGGCTGACCAGTGACCAGACAAAGGAGCCAGCAATAACACCGAACAAGGCCATCAATCCGAATGTCAGGTATTTAGATGCAAAACTACCGGTTACATAACCATAGGTCTGCCCCATCGGATTAATAAAGGTAAATGACTGCGTGCTCAACGAACGCATTTCAAATGGCTTGCCAGCTTCACTTTCGGATAACATATCCCAGTCATGGTAATAACTGGACAATGTCAGCAGTTCTCCTTCGGCGTCTATTTTCACGAGCGCGCCACTGATATACCAGCCTGCCAGCACGGCAAGACCTACAATCAGTCCACCCATGACATTATCTGTATTCTGACGAAAGTCTTGAGATTTGAAAATAATAAACAGCAATATCAGTGAAATAACACCACCAATATACATGCGCATTTCTACGGCCTTATCCGCATTAACAATAGCGCCAAGGTCCTGGTTGGTCGTAAGACTGGTCGATAATGGACGTATCCAGTCATAGAAAAGCACTGACATAAGTGTTTTATCACTACCAGGGAACGGGTTAATCATGTAATAAGCGATAACGGCAATAATAGCCAGCACCATAATGGATTTAATATTGCCGCCACCAATACGAATCAGTGTTTTATTTCCGCAGCCACTGGCAATAGTCATGCCTATACCAAACAGAATACCGCCAATGATGTTCTCGCCCCAGATAAGCTGACTGGATCGATAAGGAGGAAAGGCCGCATCAGTACTCATAACCCCCATGGATTCCATAATGACGATTCCGATAATAGCGACTGTTATAGCCAGGAACCATGCGCGCATACGGCCCATGTCACCCATATTCACAGCATCCGAGATTGCACCCATGGTACAGAAGCCCGTTTTGTTCACAACTGCACCCATAATGAATGCGACCGCAAAAGAGCCCCAGAGAAAAACCGACTGCCCACTGGCAAAATCTTCAAAAACCATTGTTATATCCTCTATTCATCTTACTTATAATTATTAATGGACATTTATCATCAAATGCCAAAACCCTGCAACAAGCTGCATATTCTATCTAAACAGGCTGAATTTATCCACCCGTAAAGCAAATGGTTTATATGAAAAAACAACAGGTTAGCTGTAAAAAGTAGGGTCTGTTACTTTTGCTGCAAGAAAACCTTCCCTGCGTAAACGACATGAATCACAAACACCACAGGCTTTACCTTGCTCGTCGGCTGAATAACAGGAGATAGTCTGGCTGTAATCCACACCCAGTTTTACCCCGGCCAGGATAATATCCGACTTACCCATATCGATAAGCGGGGCGTGTATCGTCATCGATTTACCTTCTACTCCTGCTTTGGTAGCAAGGTTGGCCATTTGCTCAAAGGCCTTTATATATTCCGGGCGACAATCAGGGTATCCCGAATAATCCACGGCATTGATACCCAAAAAGATATCCTGCGCGTCTATTACTTCTGCCCAGGCCAGAGCCATCGACAAAAAGATGGTATTTCGTGCAGGGACATAGGTGACAGGAATACCTTCTGATGCATGATCTGGCACATCGATACGATTATCAGTCAAGGCTGAACCACCGATATCTCCAAGGTCAATTTTAAGCACTTTATGCTCCACAACAACTTGTGCGTTGACCACCCTGTCAGCTGCACCCAGTTCTGCAACATGACGCTGCCCATAACGAAAACTCAATGCATAACACGCAAAACCCTTATCAAGAGCAATCGCGAGTGTGGTTGCCGAATCAAGACCGCCTGATACAAGCACCACTGCTTTTTTTTGTTTAGTCATTCTAATTTACTCTATATGAATCTCTTGTGGGTAACGACCCTGAGTCACTTCCCACAAATAATAACCTGGTAGGAGCGGCATTCAGCCGCGAAGAAAGGAATCGCGGCTGAATGCCGCTCCTACCTACTAATCTGACGCTGACTGCACCTGTCATCGCCCTGCCTCATCACCCCATAATAATTTATGCAGCTGCATCTGAAACCTCACATTCAAACCCGACTCAAGTATCCATTCAGCCAAATCAACCGCTTTTAGGTCTCCGTGTACAGGTGACATCAATAGCTCACATTTACCCGCTAACTGATGCTGCCTTATTTGCTCACAAGCCCAGTCAAAATCCAGCCTGTCACATATCACAAATTTAATCTGGTCATGTTGTGTAAGACATTGAAGATTTTCATATCGGTTCTTCACCTGCTCGCCCGACCCCGGTGTTTTTAAATCCATCACCCGGCTAACGCGTGCATCTATTCCACTGATATCCATTGACCCACTGGTCTCGATAGAGACGTCATAACCCTTGTCACACAACAGAGACAATAGTTCCAGGCAAGCCTGCTGAGCCAATGGTTCTCCACCTGTAACGGTGACATGACATGCAGGATAGCTCACCAATTGTTCAAGAATTGAACCCAGCGTCATCCACTCGCCACCACTAAAGGCATAGGCTGTATCACAGTATCCACATCTTAACGGGCAGCCCGTCAGACGAATAAACACTGTAGGATAGCCAACCGTGCGCGCTTCACCCTGCAAAGAATAAAAGATTTCTGTTATTTTCAGGCGCGGTTGTTCAGGACTCTTTGTTGTACTTGCTAATGGCATTAGCAAATTTTACACCATTCGCTCGCTATAAAGCCAAAATGTATATTGCTTGCACCTCATTCCTGCACACGTTATATAATGCCTCTATGTCAGAACATGAAACAAAATCCATTGGCAAAGGCATGTATATGCTTGGCTGGGCTGTATTTCTCGGTTTAATGGGCCTGCTTTTCAATAACATACTTGATAAACAGAACAACCCCAACCAGAGTATAAACAGCCGTACACTCGATACTGGTGTTCGTGAAATACAACTTATACGTAATCGAAGCGGGCATTATGTAACGCCGGGAAAAATAAATAACGAGCCCGTAACCTTTCTGCTCGACACAGGCGCTACCTTTATTTCTATCCCTGCCAATATTGCCGAACGCCTGGGGTTAAAAAAAGGCTACCCTCACATGGTAAGCACGGCAAATGGCAATATCGAGGTATACTCCACTAAACTGAAATCGGTAAAAATTGGCGACATTGAAATACAGAATCTTTCTGCCAGCATTAACCCGTACATGAAAAGTGACGAAATTTTACTCGGTATGAATATGCTCAAAAAACTGGAAATGATTCAACGAGGCAAGACACTGACATTACGTCAATACCCATAGTTACTCTGTAAACGTCATTTGTAGGAGCGGCATTCAGCCGCGAAAATATAAGGAATCGCGGCTGAATGCCGCTCCTGCAAATTCCAATTGAAAATACTACACATGATAGAATATTTGCAATGAGGCACAACATGATAACAACAGATAGCGGCTTGCAATATGAAGACCTTGATACAAGCATGAAAGAAGATAGCACGTGCAAGTAATTATTCCCGCAGATGCAACACTCACTTTTGAAATCGAGGTAATTGAAGCCCGTGAGTAAGGATGTAAATTGATTGATTTTAAACAAGACCTGAAAAAACAAGTCAGTTTTGCTTTAGCAGAAGACATTGGTAGTGGCGATATAACGGCCACGCTTATTCCGGAAAACACCCTTGCACATGCCACTGTCATCACGCGCGAGTCTGCCATACTCTGTGGTCAGGACTGGTTTAATGAATCTTTTCTACAGGTTGACCCGAACATAAAAATACACTGGAACATGAATGACGGGACAGCCATTAATGCTGATGACATCTTGTGCACACTGACAGGTAATGCACGTAGCTTGTTAACAAGCGAACGCACTGCATTAAATTTTTTACAAACACTTTCTGCAACCGCAACTAGAGCGCACGAGTATGCGCAAAACATAATTGACCTGGACACCCGTATTCTCGATACCAGAAAAACAATACCTGGTTTACGTCTGGCACAAAAATATGCCGTTCAGTGTGGCGGCTGCAGTAATCATCGCATTGGTTTATTTGATGCGATTTTGATTAAAGAAAATCACATCATTGCTGCAGGCTCAATTAGCAATGCCATCGGTATTGCGAAAAAAACCAATTCAGACAAATTGATAGAAGTAGAAGTTGAAACCCTTGAGCAACTATCAGAAGCGCAGGCAGCGGGTGCTGACCGAATATTACTCGACAACATGAATAATGAGATGTTACAAAAAGCCGTAAAGTTGAATAACCAGCAAACTGAACTCGAAGCTTCCGGCGGAATTACCCTTGAAAATATACGCGAAATTGCTGAAACCGGGGTAGATTATATTTCGATTGGAGCACTAACCAAGGATATCCTGTCAATTGACTTGTCCTTACGACTAAACTTCAACTAATCACAAAAAAATTATTCTACTCAAATAGTTATACTATTTTCAAAAAACAGATAATTTTGCCCCAATTCGGATAATTCTTATTGAAAATAATCGAAATTGGACGTATATTCTTCTAGATACCGTAGGTTAAACAGTATTCTTTATTTAAGTTAAACACACACAGCGTTGAGATAACTATATCATGGAAACAAATGCAGCTTTTAATGGAAGAAAAGAAGGTCTCAGTAGTCGCATCAAAGCGGCCAGAGTAAAATCAGGTATTAGCCAGGCAGAACTTGCACGCAGGATGGACATTTCCCGCGCCAGTGTCTCCATCTGGGAATCTGGCGGTAATGTTTCACAAGACAATATTGTCAAACTCGCCAGCTTGCTTAAAGTAACACCCGAATGGCTACAATACGACGTTAGTGCTCGCCCTGAAGTCGATGTAGAAATGCTTAAAAATTGCCTCATCAAAACAGAACTCATGTCAAAAAAACTGGATGCCGATCTTAATCAGGATCAACAAGCGCGTCTGGCCGCCTATCTTTATACTGAAGAATTACGCGGCACAGAACCGGATGAAAACAGAATATCTGATCTCATTCGTATTATGGCATAACCACAACACCAATATTTATTAAACAAAAGCACTTCTCAAGAAGTGCTTTTGTTTTTGATATGCATCAATTTATATTCAGACACAGCTGCTATGCTTTATATAAGCCAAGTAATTACATTAAGATACAAGCAAGCCGGATGATAAAAAATATATTACCGCTAGTGTCAGGAAACCTCTGATTAATTATATTTTTTATTAACAATATAAATCATCTGCGAGGTAACCAGGGTCATGTCAAATTACAACAGCATCCTCATAGCCGTCGATTTTTCCGAAGCAAGCGAACAAGTAATATCCCGCGGGCTACTAACTGCATCACAAAACCATGCCAGCACCTTTCTTGTTCACGTTGTTGAACACCTGCCACCAATTGATTTCGGTTATGAGCCATTGAGTAGCCCGGACTGGTACAACAACGAAGAAGAAATAATTAAACATGCTGAGAAGAATATCATCGCCCTGGCAAAAAAACATGCTATCCCGGTCAGTCATGCCAGGGTCTTATCCGGTTCTCCGAAACATGAAATTATACAGTTCGCAAAAGATAACAATATTGATTTAATCGTTATTGGTTCTCATGGACGACACGGACTGCAGCGATTATTAGGATCAACGGCATACCCTGTATTACACAATGCATCTTGTGATGCTCTTGCTGTTCGAATTAAAGAATAAATGAGAACTCATACCACCCGGGTTATCATAATTACATTGCTCGTGGGCCTAACAGGATTATCAATCTGGTATGTATCACGACCTCAACCTGTCAAGGTTAAACTAAAACAAGTAACTCAAGGCACTGTTGAGAAAACCATCACCAACACTCGCGCGGGCACCATTGTAAGCTGCAAGCGCGCAAGACTTGCGCCAGCAACTGGCGGACAAATATCACAACTACTTGTAAAAGAAGGCGACCAGGTATCGGCGCAACAATTACTCATGGAAATATGGAATGATGATTTAAAATCACGCATATTACTTGCCAGGCAGGAGGTTCGGGCAAGTCGGTTAAAATCCAGGGAGACTTGCGTAAATTACCAGGTAGCAGAAAAAGAAGCTCGTCGATTAAAGTCTCTATTCAAAAAGAAACTGGTATCAGATGAAGACAGTGATCGCGCTGTCGGCAGTGCCCTGGCAAAAAAAGCTGCCTGCGAAGCAAGCAAGGCAACAATTCTGGTTACCCTCGCACAAGTAAAACTAACAGAGGCGCTGCTGCAACGCACGCAATTAAAAGCACCCTTTGCAGGTATTATCGCCGAGGTTAATGGTGAAGTTGGCGAATTTGCCACCCCTTCTCCTATAGGCGTTTCAACCTTGCCCAATATCGACTTGCTCGATAAAAACTGCCTGTATGTCAGTGCGCCAATTGATGAAGTTGACGCCCCTGAATTAATAAATGGTATGCCTGCACGTATCACCCTGGATGCATTCAGGGAAAAAAGTTTTACCGGGAAAATACGTCGAATTGCTGCCTACGTCCTGGATATCGAAAAACAGGCACGCACTGTTGATATCGAAGTCGACTTTATTCAACCCGACGACATGAAGAATTTATTACCTGGTTACAGTGCAGATGTTGAAGTAATTATAAAGAAAAAAGAAAATACTTTGCGCGTTCCTACCGAGGCTGTTCAAAATAATAATAACGTGTTGTTCTACAATAGTGCGACAGGGGTACTTGAAAGAAAAAGTTTTGTCAAAGGCGTTTCAAACTGGGTCTTTACAGAAGTCATCAGCGGCCTGAAAAAAGGCGATCAAATAGTCATTTCACTTGATCGAAAAGGAGTTGAACCTGGTGCTGCTGTTATTCCGGAAAATTAACCAACATGATCAAACTAAAAAATATTAACCGCATATTTCAGGTAGGCGATCAACAGGTTCATGCATTAAAAAATATAACACTGGACATTAATAGCGGCGAATATTTATCTATTATGGGGCCTTCCGGTTCTGGTAAATCCACTTTGCTAAATATTATCGGCATGCTCGACCAGCCTGATAGTGGTTCTTACCATCTCCAGGGTAAAGAAGTTACTCATCTCACCGACAATACCCAATCAATGATCCGTAGCTCACAAATCGGCTTTATCTTTCAATTCTTTCACCTCCTACCCCGATTAACTGCTGCTGAAAATATCGCGTTACCGATGATGCTGGCTGGCGTCCCCTATGCTGAGCGCAAACAGCGTACTAATAAAATTTTACAATTACTCGAAATAACTGAACGTGCAGATCACAAACCGGAGCAACTTTCAGGAGGACAACGTCAACGTGTCGCCATTGGCCGGGCTACCATTATGCAACCAAAGGTATTACTGGCCGACGAACCTACTGGCAACCTGGATCGTCATGCCGGCCATGAAGTAATTAAGATACTAGAACAACTTAATCAGAAAGGAATCACGCTGATTATCGTCACACATGACCCGGAGCTTGGAGAGCGCGCTAAACGTAAAATTAAATTTATCGATGGCTCAATTACCACAGATACCGGGACAGATCTGGCTTGAATTATGATCATGAATACACATGACAGTTTACAATTCTCTTATACTGCCATTATACGTCATCCACTAAGAGCCGTACTGGTATTACTTGCTATCGCCATCGGCGTCGCATCGATCATCATCATGACAGGGCTTGGTGAAGGTGCACGCCGCTTTATTTTGAATGAATTTTCTTCACTGGGTACTAACCTGCTGATCATTATCCCGGGCAAGTCAGAGACCGGCGGAGCGATGAGCATTATCAGTGGCGCAACAACACGCGACCTGACATTACAGGATACAATCAGTCTTCAACGTCACCACCAGATTAAACGTGTCGCACCAATTGTTTTTGGTGCAGCTGAAGCCTCATGGCAACAACGTAGCCGTGAAGTTACTATTATTGGCTCGACATCTGAACTCCTGGCACTACGACACTGGTCACTGTCACAAGGTGTTTTCCTCCCTGAGGGTGAAATGACTCGTGCCTCTGCTGTCAGTATTATTGGAACAAAAATTGCCAGTGAACTGTTCCCGCAAACCAATCCTGTCGGTCAAAAAATTCGCATTGGTGATCGGAAATTCAGAGTCATTGGCGTTCTTGCCTCAAAAGGCAGGTCAATCGATATCGACACCCAAAATCTTATTATAATACCCGTCGCCTCAGCACAACATTTATTCAATACCCCGGGGCTATTTCGTATCTTGATCGAAACCCGTTCACGGGAAAGTCAGAAACAGGTTAAAACATTTATCATCAACACCATAAAGGCACGTCATCAAAATGAAGAAGATATTACGATCATATCCCAGGACGCACTCTTAGGCACTTTTGATCAAATACTCACAGCATTGACATTAACTATTACCGGCATCGCAGCCATCAGTCTCTCTGTTGCAGGTATCCTGATCATGAACATCATGTTAATAACCGTTAGTCAGCGCACTGCAGAAATCGGCTTACTCAAAGCGTTGGGAGCTTCACGACATCAAATACAAATTTTATTTATAACTGATGCTCTGTTACTCGCAACAACCGGTGCCATTCTGGGAATACTGCTGGGACAAGGAAGTAATTTAATCATTCATCATTTTCTGCCAACTTTAAATAATAGCGCTCCTCTTTGGTCAATAGTGACGGCATTTCTTGTCGCAGTTTTCACTGGCCTGTTATTTGGTGTCATACCTGCCCGACGTGCCGCCGACCTTAACCCCATCCAGTCACTGGCTCACCACTAATGCGCCTGATTGATTCTGTCAAACTGTCCAGCAGTGCAATCTTCCGCCAGAAATTACGGGCATCACTCACCATTCTTGGCATCAGTATTGGTATTGCATCCGTTGTTTTACTAACCTCTATTGGTGAAGGTATTCACCGCTTTGTACTCGCAGAATTTACCCAGTTTGGTACAACCATCATTGGTATTACACCAGGCAAGGAAACTACCCTGGGCATATCTGCTGGCGTTTTTGCAAATGAACGCCCTCTGAGTATCGCCGACAGTATTGCTCTCAAACGCATTCCTGACACTGTTGCTATTGTTCCCAGTGTCATGGGTAATGCAGAAATGAAAGCCAATAACCGTACAAGACGTGCGACCGTTTATGGTGTTGGCCCACAAATGCCCCTAGCCTTTCAATTCAATGTCGGTAGTGGTCATTTTTTACCCGACGAAGATATCACTGCCTCCCGCGCGCTTGCAGTACTTGGTCACAAACTTAAAAAAGAATTATTCGCCGACAGTAATCCTCTGGGGAAAAAAATACGGATCGGTGGCGACAGCTACAGAATCATCGGTACCATGGAGCCTAAAGGTCAGATACTGGGTTTTGATCTTGATGATACCGTTTACATACCCGTCTCACGCGCCCTGAGTATGTTCAATCGGGAAAGCCTTATGGAAATTGACTTGATGTACGAACAAGGTAGCAACGAGAAACACATTGTTGACGCCATAAAAAAACTGCTTATTACTCGCCATGGACGTGAAGACTTTACGATTACAACACAACAACAAATGCTCGATGTTATGGGCAATGTATTAAATATACTAACCTTTGCTGTTGCCGCTCTGGGTGGCATATCACTACTGGTAGGAGGAGTCGGGATACTGACTATCATGTTGATTGCTATTCAGGAACGCACTTCCGAAATTGGACTCTTACGCGCATTAGGCGCACAACAAAAACAGATATTATGGTTATTCCTTGGAGAGGCTGTCGTCCTGGCAGGTATTGGTGGAATAATAGGCCTGGCCATTGGTTACATTGGCGCTCAAGCCTTACACATTATTGTTCCGGCATTACCTGTCCATACCCCTTTTGTTTATATGTTATTAGCTGAAGCTATAGCCATTATTATCGGTTTACTGGCAGGCGTTTTACCCGCACTAAAAGCCGCCAGAATGCAGCCAGTAGAAGCATTACGCGCAGAATAATTTACCTTTACACTTATCTTGCAATTCAGCCCGAATACTTTAAATTACACCTGTGACTGAAACAATCAACAAAACAACATTAATACACGAACTTTCACAATTCCTTGATACTGATTCATTACTTTTTAAAGAAGAAGATCTGAGGCCTTATGAGTGTGATGGTTTGTCAGCCTATCGGCAGTTACCGATGCTGGTTACATTACCCAGAAATCTGGCAGAGGTTCAGTCTATTGTCAGATTATGCAATCAGCATCATATCCCTGTCATTGCTCGAGGAGCAGGTACGGGTTTATCTGGAGGTGCCTTGCCACTGGAAACCGGGATTTTGTTAAGCCTTGCGCGTTTAAATAAAATAACCAACATTGATCAGGATAATTGCCTTGCAACCGTTCAGCCTGGTGTACGCAATCTGGCTATTTCAGAAGCGGTTGCAGACCTCGGCCTGTATTATGCACCTGACCCTTCCTCGCAAATCGCCTGTACCATTGGTGGCAATGTAGCTGAAAACTCGGGTGGAGTGCATTGTCTTAAGTATGGCCTGACTGTTCATAACATAAGCCAGATAAAAGTCGTCACAATAGAAGGAGAGCTACTTACCATTGGTAGCCATGCCATGGATGCAGCCGGATATGACCTGCTCGCCTTGTTCACCGGCTCCGAAGGCATGCTGGGTATTATTGTTGAAGTGACGGTAAAACTATTACCACTACCGGAAACCGCCCAGGTCATACTGGCTTCATTTGATGACATTGAAGTCGCCGGGCGTGCAGTTAGTGAAATTATCGCAGCCGGTATTATTCCTGCCGGACTGGAAATGATGGATAACCCTGCCATTCGTGCCGCAGAAGATTTTGTACATGCCGGCTACCCGACTGAGGCTGCAGCCATTTTATTATGCGAGCTTGATGGAACCATCGAAGAAGTCGATGAACAAATGACAGTCGTGCGCGATCTGTTAACCAGCAGTGGTGTCAGCGATATCAGAACAGCCAAAGATGAAGCCGAAAGACAGCAGTTCTGGAAAGGTCGTAAAGCAGCCTTCCCGGCAGTTGGTCGCCTTGCACCGGACTACTATTGCATGGATGGTACGATCCCGCGTAAGACACTTCCCTGGGTATTAAAAAACATCAGCAGATTATCCGAACAGTACAAGCTTGCTGTCGCCAATGTTTTCCATGCGGGTGATGGCAATCTACACCCTCTTATTTTATATGATGCCAATAATCCCGGTGAACTGGAACGCACAGAAGAATTTGGTGGCAAGATACTTGAACTCTGTATCGAAGCTGGCGGCACGATTACTGGTGAACATGGCATCGGCATGGAAAAAATAAACCAGATGTGCATTCAGTTTGAAGACCAGGAACTGGAACAGTTTCACGCAGTAAAAAATGCATTTGATCCGCACGGCCTGCTTAACCCTGGCAAAGCCGTGCCAACATTGCACCGTTGCGCCGAGTTTGGTGCCATGCACGTGCATGATGGAAAATTATCTCACCCTGAGCTGGAAAGATTCTGATGACTGATATCAGCATTACATTAAGTGAGCAGATTCAGGATGCCTGCTCCAGTCAACAACCACTTTCTATTATCGGCAATAGCAGTAAAAGCTTTTATGGCAATATTACGCACGGACAACCATTAGAGATTTCATCACATACAGGCATTATCAACTATGAGCCTACTGAACTGGTTATCACCGCCCGTGCGGGGACAAGTCTGGATGAAATCAACCAGGCACTGACAGAACATCACCAGATGCTCGGGTTTGAACCGTCAACATTTAACAATGCATCGCTTGGTGGCACTGTTGCTTGCAACTCATCCGGGCCACGCCGCCCTTATGCTGGTGCCGCCAGAGATTTTGTACTTGGCTGCCGAATCATTAATGGCAAAGGAGAAATATTACATTTCGGCGGCGAGGTCATGAAAAATGTCGCCGGTTATGATGTTTCCCGATTAATGACAGGCGCCATGGGAACCCTCGGAGTATTGCTTGATATTTCTATCAAGGTACTACCAAAACCTGAAGACGAAATTACCTTTCATCTTGAAATACCTGAACAACAGGCACTGGATATGCTCACCCGATTACGATCAAAACCTGTACCTGTAACAGCATCCTGCCATGATGATAGCGGCCTGTATATTCGACTTTCTGGCAGTTCATCCGCAATTCATGCTGCCCAAAAAAATACAGGCGGCGATATTATCAAGGAATCCAAAACCTTCTGGGAAGATATTCGAGAACATCAACATGACTTTTTTAATAACTCAGAACCTCTCTGGCGGCTGTCGATGCCTCCCGCCACAAACATTCACCTTGAAGGACAAACATTCATCGAATGGGGTGGTGCACAGCGGTGGCTAACCGGTCAGACAGATAATATACACATCCGCGATACCATGGAAAAAATTGGCGGGCATGCAACACTATATAAAAATGGCAATAAAAGAGATGACTGCTTTCACCCATTAGATAACAATATGTTCAAAATTCAGCAACAACTCAAAAAAGCCTTTGACCCGGAAAATATCCTTAACCCTGGTAAAATGTATAAAGGTCTATAATGCAAACCAGATTACCTGATAATTTTCTTGCCACGGAACAAGGAAAAATTGCAAATAAAATTTTACGTAGCTGCGTACACTGTGGTTTTTGCACTGCTACCTGCCCTACCTATCAACTTCTTGGCGATGAACTGGACAGTCCTCGTGGACGAATCTACCTGATAAAACAAATGCTTGAAGGTAATGATGTTAGTCGTCGAACCCAGATTCATCTTGACCGCTGCCTGACCTGTCGCGCTTGTGAAACAACATGCCCCTCTGGTGTGGAATACGGCAAGCTGATTGACTTAGGACGAAACTGGATTGAACCCAGAGTATCGCGGCCGATTACTGAAAAAACCAGCCGATGGATATTGCGAAAACTGATCCCTTATCCAGGACGTTTCAAACTATTACTACAAATCGCACGTCTGTTTATGCCGCTACTGCCAGCGCACCTTGCACACAAAATACCGGCACGTCCAAAACAAACAACGTGGCCAGACAGGCAACACAAACACAAGGTGCTAATCCTCAATGGTTGCGCTCAATCAGTCACGCACCCGGAAATTGATGCCGCCACTGCGCGTGTGCTTGATTATTTTCAAATTGAAATAGTACAAGAATCACAATCCGGTTGCTGTGGTGCTGTCAGCCAGCATTTATCTGCTGCACAAGAAGCCAAGAAACAAATGCAAAAAAATATTGATGCATGGTGGCCGCAAATAAATAATAGCGTAAAAAATATTATTGTTAACGCTAGTGGTTGCGCAGTTCAATTAAAAGAATATGCTCACTACTTTGAAGATGACCCAAACTATAAAGAAAAAGCTCAACTGATTGCCAACAACGTAATCGACATTAGTGAATTGCTTGCACAGCTTCCACTAGAAAAAGCCGTTAACCATTCAAGCAATCAAACCATTGCCTTTCACTCGCCTTGTACCTTGCAGCACGGGCAGCAGATTACTAACGTTATAGAGCCCATGCTTGAAAAGTGTGGGTATAACCTCACCCACATAAAAGACAGTCACTTATGTTGTGGTTCAGCAGGAACCTATTCAATTCTGCAAGCAGATTTATCAAGCCAATTACTGGAAAATAAATTAACCAACCTTACCGCAGAAAATCCGGAGATCATTGCAACCGCCAATATCGGCTGCCTGATGCAACTACAAACAACCAGCCCTGTGCCTGTCGTACACTGGATCAACCTGATCGATAAAGCGATCCAGCAAAAAACATAAACCCCCTTTCATATAAAACCCTTATCCAGCCAGTAGGAGCGGCATTCAGCCGCGATAAAAGAACATCGCACTTTAATTACCTGGATGGCATCTAATACCATAGAAATAACAAGCTGTGAGGTTGATCGTTGAAAAATGCTTCGTTTATCGCGGCTGAATGCCGCTCCTACCGATAAAATGCCTGAATTTGATTTAGATCAATAGCTCAGAGAAAGTATTGATGTAGTCTGAAATTGCTCCTCGAGGATTGTGACCCCTCAAGCAATTGCCCTATTCGACCAAATAGGGCATTTTTAATG
>JAADHQ010000135.1 GCA_013151795.1 Gammaproteobacteria bacterium
ACTGCTGATCATGGTAATGCTGAAAAGATGCGTGATGAAGAAACAGGCCAGCCACATACCGCCCATACAACAAACCTGGTTCCGCTTATTTATGTTGGCCGTGATGCACAGATGGCGAATACCGGTTCGTTAGCGGATGTTGTGCCCAGCATGATTTACTGTATGGACATGGAAAAACCCTCGGAAATGACA
This sequence comes from Gammaproteobacteria bacterium, assembly GCA_013151795.1. Lineage (GTDB taxonomy): Bacteria > Pseudomonadota > Gammaproteobacteria > JAADHQ01 > JAADHQ01 > JAADHQ01. Next base: position 193 of record JAADHQ010000135.1, read on the forward strand.
GGCCATAGTTTGCTGGAGTTTGTTGAGGAATGAATGCGCCACAATCTTTGTGGCGTCGCTTTTCAATTTCTGTATCTGTTTGTATTTTACTGGTGTTAGCAGTTCCTCCGCTTCAGGCTGATGCTCTGGAAGAGGAACAGAATGCTGTCAGGCTTAAACAGCTCCGCGGAAAAATTGATCAATTAAGGCATGTACTAAAAAAAGTACGTACTAAAAAAAGCAAAGTTCAGATTGATCTGCGAAAAATGGAGAAATCCATTAGTCGAATAAATCGTAAATTAAGACGCCTGAGAAAACAGATACGACTACAACGAAAAAGTCTGAAAACGCTGTATACGCAGCGTAAAACACTTAAAAAAGGTTTATCAAAACAACGACAGATGCTTGGAAGTCAAGTGCGCGCAAGTTATGTAATGGGTCGTCAGGAACAGTTAAAAATTGTTCTCAATCAAGGTGATCCTTCAACGGTACAGCGTGCACTGGTTTATTTTGATTATCTGAATCGTTCACGTACCGACCATATAAATAGTGTTATAGATCAATTAAGGCAACTGCAGATTGTAGAAACAAATATTATAGAAAAAAAGCAAAGGCTCGAGGGGCTAAAAAAGCAACAGGCACAGCGAAAATCAGAGCTGGTAAAAAATCGTAACCAACGAAAAACAATATTACGTAAACTAACGCGCGATATTATTAGTAAAGATAAAAAGCTGGTTATGTTGTTGCAGAATGAAAAAGAATTACAGCGCATATTAAAAGCAGTTGAAGAAGCATTAAGTGATATTCCAGTAAGAGATCTCAAAGGGAAATCATTTGCTGAGCGAAAAGGAAAGCTCTCATGGCCTGCAAATGGGAGAATTAAAGCACGATTTGGCAGTAACAGGGTTCAGGGGGCATTGCGTTGGAGTGGTGTATTGATTTCAGCCAGGCTCGGTGACGAAGTGCGCGCTGTTGCACGTGGTAGAATTGCATTTGCAGACTGGATTCGTGGTTACGGGCTTATGGTCATCATTGATCATGGTGATGGTTACATGAGTCTTTATGGGCATAACCAGAGCTTGCTAAAGGAAATTGGTGAATGGGTCGAAGAAGGAGAGAGTGTCGCGCTTGTTGGAAATAGTGGAGGACAGCTGCGGAGTCAGTTGTATTTTGAATTACGCTATAAGGGCAAGCCTGTTAACCCTTCTCGATGGTGTCGTCGAACTCCTGGAGGAATTATTAGTCAAAGATAATGTGATTAATGAAATCAGTTAGTTAATTGTGATCCAGACATCAAATTGAATGCTAAAAAGCATTTCAGTCTGACCGTGGATATGCTATTTTTTACTTATTCTATTTATATTGAGTCGTGCGGCAGGATGCAGCGACAGGAGTTACTATGAAATTCAGGTCTCAACATCTAATTATTCTGACCAGTGGTGTCGTGATGGGCTTATTACTGTCCGTTGGCTCCGGCGTAATGGCAACCAAGGAAACAAAAAGCACCTCTATTCCATTAGAAGCATTGAGGTCTTTCACCGATGCCTATGCACGCATAAAGAACGATTACGTTGAAGAAGTTGACGATAAAACACTTTTGGAAAATGCCATTCGAGGTATGCTGACCGGGCTTGATCCACATTCCAGTTACTTGAATGCAGCTGAGTTCAAGGATTTACAGATTGGTACAACGGGTGAATTTGGCGGTCTTGGTATTGAAGTAGGCATGGAATCAGGTTTTGTTAAAGTTATTTCACCGATTGATGATACTCCTGCTCAGCGTGCGGGCGTTCAGGCGGGTGACCTGATCATCAGGCTGGATGAAAAACCCGTTAAAGGCATGACACTAAATGATGCAGTTAAAATAATGCGGGGCAAGCCAGGTAGTGTGCTTACTTTAACAATTTTACGTGATGGAGAAGACGCGCCATTCAAGATTGCTATTACCCGTGCGGTAATACAGGTGAAGAGTGTAAAGAGTAAACTCCTGGGTAAAGATTATGGTTACGTACGTATTACCCAGTTTCAAACACACACAGCAGAATCATTGGTAGATGCAGTTAAAAAATTAACCAAGGATGCCGGTGGAAAATTAAAAGGACTGGTCCTTGATTTGCGTAATAACCCTGGTGGTGTACTAGGAGCCTCGGTTGAGGTATCTGATGCCTTTTTGGAAAGTGGTCTTATTGTATATACCGAAGGGCGTGTACAGGATTCTCGTTTGCGTTTTAGTGCCAAATCAGGCGATGTTATTAATGGCGCACCGATGGTGGTATTAATTAATGGCGGTTCCGCCTCCGCTTCCGAGATTGTTTCGGGTGCTCTGCAAGATCATGGACGTGCAATTATTATGGGCACAAAGAGTTTTGGAAAAGGCTCGGTACAAACGATTATGCCTGCCAGAGGTGGAAGTGCTGTGAAATTAACAACGGCAAGATATTTCACACCTAAGGGGCGTTCTATTCAGGCAAAGGGTATAACGCCGGATATCGAAGTTGAAAGAGCAAAGATATCACGTAAGAAAAAAGGCAGTGTAGCCTCAATTAAGGAAAAAGACCTGGCTCGCCATCTTAGTAATGGAAACAAGGATGATAAAAAGACTAAAAAATCACAAGACAATAAAAACAATAAAAAAGGTAATCTGGCAGAAAAGGATTATCAATTATTTGAAGCCCTTAATTTACTTAAAGGTTTATCGATTGCCAGGCAAATCAGCAAGTAAATAATGAAGATTCTGAATATGAAATCAGCAGGCGTTCAGTGCCTGCTGTTTCTTTTTTACTTATATATCCCGATTGCGTCAGCTAATGAAGTTGTTATCAGTATAATTATTGATGACCTTGGCAGTGATAATGAACGGCATGAACAGGTTGTTATGCTACCGGCCCCGATTACCTGTTCTTTTTTACCATTAAATGAAGCGACACGTCGATTAGCCAATCTGGCTCATCAACAAAACAAAGAAATACTTTTGCATTTGCCGATGGAGTCCCTCGCTAACAACCCTATGGGGCCAGGAGGATTGTCATTAAACATGACAAGGCAGGAGTTTATATGGGAGATGCAAAAAGACCTTGCCTCCGTTCCACACGCCATTGGCATAAATAATCATATGGGTAGTCTGCTAACTCAGCATCCAGGGCATATGGGCTGGCTTATGAAAGAAATGAAACGCAATGGTAATCTGTTATTCATTGATAGCCGTACTACCTCTGCGAGTGTGGCAAAAGCAGTTGCTGTAGAAGAGGGTGTCCCAAGTCTGGAGCGTAATATATTTCTTGATCATGATACAGACATTGAATCGATACGAAGTCAGTTTGCTAAAACAATCGCCCTTGCAAAAAGAAATGGCAGTGCATTGGCAATTGGACATCCTCGCGCGAATACAATTAAAGTCATTAAAGAAATGCTACCAAAATTAAAAGCCATGGGTATCCGCCTTGTAAGCGTTTCAGAGCTACTTGAAATAAAAAAAGAGAGGAACAAACTATGGCAAGCGTCCTTGTCCCGATTGCCGAAGGATGTGAAGAACTCGAAGCCGTAACCATTCTTGATTTACTGGTTCGGGCAGGTGTTCATGTCATTTCTGCAGGCCTTGAACCCGGGCCAGTTACCTGTTCACGCGGAACGATCCTTGTGCCATCCATGACACTTGATCAGGCAATGGCCGAAGACTACGACATGATTGTATTGCCCGGTGGGCTGCCAGGAGCAGACCACCTCGATAAAGATGAACGCATTCAGTCCTTACTTGCTTCTATGTCCGGGGATAATAAATATATTGCTGCTATTTGTGCGGCACCCAAGGTATTGGCAACGGCAGGTTTGCTTAATGATAAAAAAATAACCAGCTACCCCGGGGTGTTTGATAAAATAGATATTCCAGGAATGATTTATGATGGTGGTGCTGTAATCAAGGATGGGACGATTATTACCTCCAGAGGCCCGGGCACAGCAATGGACTTTTCACTTATGCTTATTGAGGTTCTTGTTGGCAAGGAAAAACGAGACGAAGTTGAAAGTGGTTTGGTCAGAGATGGATAATAAATTTTGAAAGTCATAGAAGTTATTGCAGACTTTGGACACCTTGATACGATTAAAGGAGTCGGCGAGCAATATGAAATCCCGGAGATATGGCACAGTGCTGTAGATGAAAGTGGGCGTTGTAGTATCCGAATGCTCGTTCAACCAGAGATTCGCCAACGGGTAATGGATACCCTTCAGAGTATTTTATCAGGCAGTGAAGATTGCCGTATTATTTTATATGATACTGAAGCTATCTGGCCATTATTACAAAAGAATGATTCAACACAAAAAAAACCTGTAGGCCCCTTTACTGTCACCAGAGAAGAACTTTATAGTCAGATTGAACAGGGAGCTCACCTGAATGGCACGTATCTCCTGCTGGTCATTTTATCAACCATCGTAGTCGCCATTGGTTTAATTGAAGACAACGTCGCGGTGGTAATAGGCGCTATGGTAATAGCGCCCTTGTTAGGCCCTAATCTGGCTTTGGCACTGGGCTCGGCATTAGGCGACCGGGAATTAATGACACGTGCCCTGAATACCATATTGGTTGGTATTGGATTATCATTTTTTCTTTGCTGGTTATTAGGCATATCGTGGGCAACAAATCTGGAAAGCAAGGAATTGCTGGCACGGACCTATGTTGGCATTGATGGTGTTGTTCTGGCATTGGCATCCGGGTTAGCTGCGGCGCTGTCATTAACAACCGGCTTGTCATCGGTATTGGTTGGCGTAATGGTTGCGGTAGCGTTGTTACCCCCTGTAGCAACAGCAGGCATTATGATGGGTGCCGGACAATATGATTTAGCCGGTGGTGCGGGTTTGTTGTTGGCGGTTAATATTGTTTGTATTAATCTTTCAGCGAAGATTGTTTTTTTGCTTAAGGGTGTTCGGCCACGTACGTGGATTGAAAAGAAAAATGCGCGCCAATCTTATGTGTTGTTTATGTTGGTCTGGCTTGTATCTTTAGCTATTCTTACCGTTATAATTTATTCCGGATTTAAATAATTATAATTTATCTTCAAGATCGCCCAGACATAAACCGACGATATTATAAATATCTCGCAATTTAAATAACGTATTGGACGAAATGTTTTCCTGTACCAGTGAATTATCACATGAGCGATAGGCATTATTAAGTTGCCAGTGAAGTTCATTCAGCATCAAGTCAATTTCATTGAGTTCAGCGATAGCACTCTTATCCGGGTCACGGATGAGATCCTGTAGCCATGTATGTAATTCATTTTTAACCAGGCCAGACTCCGATGTCATTTTTATTACCTGGGTACTGATTTTAAATAATGCCTTGCCTTTGTTGCCAGGTAATTCTGCGGCAAGATCAGTGACATTATTGTTTTGCATATAATCAATGGCATGGCTCAGAGACTGGCTTCTTAATAATGAATTATTAGCCATAGCTGAAATGTCAGAGGATTCAGGTAAGGCCATTTTCAGGCCAGTGCGTTTGAGTATGGTTGCCACGGCTTTGTATACATCATAAAAATAGGTATGAGCATTCATCTGTAAATAGGGCATGAGATCAAACATGGTGCGATTATGTTTGCTGAATTGACGGGTACGAATAGCATATATGCTATCTGCAATACCAACAATCTGTCCCAGTACACTGAGATGATCTTCATTTTTATTGGCAGGGTAACCTGCGCCATCACAGCGTTCATGATGTTCGAGCACAGCTGTTGAAACACTCAGGGGGATGTTGTCATATTTTTCCAGCATGACTTTACCGATAACAACATGACTTTGTATTGCACGCCATTCCTCTGAAGACAGGGCGCCTTTTTTATTAAGTAATTCGGGTGATAGATGAATAAAGCCAATATCGTGTAGCAGACCTGCAAGAAAGGCGTCCTTTTGTTCATGTTTATCAAGGCCCATTTCTGTTGCGATAAGCATGCTAAACCAGGCAGAGAAAACAGCTTTATCTATTTGCTCACTAATTTGTTCATTCATGACCGTTAATTTCTGGATCACGATAGGTTGCAGCAGTGTAGAAACAAACTGGTCTTTACAAATATGAGAAAAATTTAATTGATTCTGGATTGTATGTAGATCCGGATATGTATCCTGTAAAGAAAGTAATTTTTTATATAAAAAATCATTAGTAATGCTTTTAGTAAGGTTAATACTGTTTTCTATGGGTTGTGTGAGTTTATGCTGGATCAGACGGGACGCTGTTTTTTTGGTAATTTGCATCCCTTTTTTACACAATAAAATCCCCTGCTCATTAACTATGTCAGTATTAGAAATTACATCCTGTGTTTCATTAACTTGAGCTAGATGATCTGCGTAGTGGTCATTTTCCGAGATATTGTCATTCTGATTGCTTGCAATATCATCGCATTCAGATTCTTCAGTATTATGCATGGAATGTTATAATTTTTAATTAAATGGACACTTCTATTTAACGGCAGAGTTCGTTAAATATTAAATAATCCAGTGGGTCTATAAGGATTAAATAGAATTATATTTTATTTCAATGATATAGAATATATTTTTGCCATTTGGGAGGTCTACTTGTATTTCATCACCGATACTTTTTGTCATTAGTGCTTTTGCAAGTGGTGCATCCATACTTATCCAGCCTTTATTTGTATCAAATTCATCTGGCCCGACTATTCGATATGTATATTCTTTGTCTTCTTCATCACTGAGTTTTACCCATGCCCCGAAGTGGACTTTGTCAGGATTGTCAGGGGCCCGGTCAACGATAACAAGATTATCCAGGCGCTTGCGTAAAAATCGTACACGCCAGTCAATTTCACGTAATTGTTTTTTGCCATAAATATATTCAGCATTTTCAGAACGATCTCCCTGGGCTGCGGCCTCGGATACAGATTGGGTAACCTTAGGTCGCTTTACGCGCCACAGGTAATCCAATTCTTCAGTCAGAGATTGGTGTCCCTCAGGAGTAATATAGAAAGAGCCGGGTTTTTGTGGTGCTCTATAGCGACCCATTGTTGATGCCTGATAAGATTAAAATATTATTTTTTAGTCAGTGAGACAAGTAAAAGTAAAGAACCAATGCCGCCTAAGAACCAGGTGCTTGCAGGAATACCAAACAGAATTGCGGGACTTTTGATATCCAGTACTAATGTAATTGCGGCACCAATAATGAAGGCAGCAGCACCTATGGCGGTATTGGTACGCATGGAATTTTTATTAATATCCCTGCGTAGTTGTTCAAGTTGGTCTGATTTATAGTTAACTTCGAGATTCCCGTCAACGCCTTTACGTAGAAAGCTATGCATAAGAACAGGTAGCTCAGGTAATTTTTCAGACCATATCGGTATGTTAGTCTGCATACGCTTGATAAAGGCTTGTGGCCCTATTTGCGTTTTCATCCAGTTTTCAAGAAAGGGTTTTGCCGTTGTCCAGAGATCCAGATCAGGGTAAAGCTGTCTGCCAAGGCCTTCTATATTAAGCAGGGTTTTTTGTAAAAGAACTAATTGCGGCTGCACTTCCATATTAAAGCGGCGTGCGGTCTGGAATAGCCTTAACAAGACTTGACCAAAAGAAATATCTTTTAAAGGCTGATTAAAGTTCGGTTCGCATACTGCACGTATGGCAGATTCGAACTCGTCAGCGCGTGTGTTGCTCGGAACCCAGCCAGACTCAAGATGCAATTGTGCAACACGTTGGTAGTCACGATTAAAAAAAGCGAGAAGGTTTTCGGCAAGGTAACGTTGATCGTCGGTAGTGAGTGTACCAACGATACCAAAGTCTACAGCAATATACTGCCCTTCATTGGATACAAAGATATTACCCGGGTGCATGTCGGCATGAAAAAAATTATGAGTAAAGACTTGTGTATAAAATATTTCAACGCCCTGTTCTGCCAGAACCTTCATGTCGATATCAAGTTTTTTAAGCTTTTCTATTTCGCCAATGGGCGTTCCATGAATGCGTTCCATAACAAGTACATTACGTTTTGCATAAGGCCAGTAAATTTCCGGTACATAAAGTAAGCCGGAAGTTTCAAAATTTCTGCGTAATTGCGTAGCGTTGGCAGCTTCCTTTACAAGATCCAGCTCATCAAAAATAACCTTTGAGAATTCATCGATTATTTCGATGGGTCTTAGCCTCTTGCCATCTTGCCAGTATTTTTCCGCAAGCCCGGCTATTAGATAAAGGACATCAAGGTCACGTCGAATAATTTTTTCAATGCCCGGACGTAATACTTTTATTACTATTTTTTGTCCATTTTCCTTTAAAGTGGCCGTGTGTACCTGTGCGATGGATGCTGATGCTAATGGTGTGATATCAAAATCATCAAAGCAGTCAGCCAGCTTTTTATTATAGGCCTTTTCGATGATATCGACGGCAAGCTGTCCTGGAAACGCAGGAACATTGTCCTGTAATTTTGCCAGTTCTATGGCAATGTCATCGGGTAATAAATCGCGTCGAGTGGAAAGTATCTGACCAAACTTTACAAAGATAGGGCCAAGTTCCTCGAGCGAATGTCTAATGCGTTCACCGTGTGGAGCACGTTTGCGTTTTACCCAGTTCCATGGAGCGATATAGTACATAAAGCGAAAAGGGCGCAATAAATGGGCTGCAAAAATAATTTCGTCAAGATTGTTTTTTACAAGTACGCGGTTAATGTGTAACAGGCGTAATATTTGTGAAGGCTTGATCAAAGTAAACAGTCCGGTTTTATTTATAAAAGTTTATCATGGAGTCGGGAAATTCGGGCAGATAACCGTTCGGCATCATTGCGTATTTGATCGACATGGCGGTTGAACTCTTCGACCTCGAAAGGTGTGGTAACGAGTTGTGCTTCTTCTTCCAGATACTCCGCAGTATCCTTAAGTATGGAATCTTCGGCGTCTTTTCCCCAGCTAAAGAATTTACGAATATTGTATCCGATCTGATGGGCGATCACATCACCGGTTATATGTGACAAGTGTTCTTCCCAGTCAATATCAAGCTCGTTAAGGATGCGATTAAATTGTTGGCCTGTTTCGGTGTCACCCGAAATTTCAACATCGCCGGAGAATAATTGTTGTTCTGAATTTTTACCGAGTGACATGCGCAGTAATGAAAAAGGAGCGCCTTTAAGTTGAGTATCACTTTCTCCATCATAGTAAGACATGATGTGGACAGAGTCGCTGCCTGGAATAATAGTTAGTTTGGTGTCGAGGCCAGTGATGTCAATGGAGATAACCTTGCCAGCCAGTTTTGCCAGACGTTTGTGGCCGTCCGGGTCGAGTTCGATATAACGGTTAAAGGCGTTTTCAAGTACAGCTGTTATGGCAACAGGAATATTCATTATGGTGGTTTCTAGTATTTGTAACCCCGATGAAGTGCAACGATACCACCACTGAGATTGTGATATTCACATTGATCAAAGCCTGAATCTTTCATCATGGTTTTAAGTGTTTCCTGATCAGGGTGCATGCGAATAGATTCTGCAAGGTATCGGTAACTTTCTTCATCATTCGCGATCAGTTTACCCATGAGTGGTAACAGTTTAAATGAATAAAGGTCATAGACAGGTTTAAGGCCGGGCGTAACAGGTTTGGAAAATTCCAGTATCAGTAATCGGCCACCCGGTTTCAGGACACGATACATGGAGCGTAATGCGAGTTCTTTATCTGTTACATTGCGTAAGCCGAAAGAAATAGTAATGCAATCAAAGCTGTTATCCGGAAATGGCAGATATTGTGCATCGGCCTGCACGTATTCAATATTACCTGCTATACCTTTATCGATTAGTCGTGAGCGGCCATTGTTCAACATAGACGAGTTAATGTCAGAAAGAACAACCTTGCCTTCGGGGCCAACCAGAGAAGAAAATTTTGCAGCCAGATCGCCAGTGCCGCCAGCGATATCAAGAACCTTCTGGCCTGCGCGAACGGCGCTGAGTTCAATGGTGTAACGTTTCCACAAACGATGAATACCAAGTGACATCAGATCATTCATGAGATCATACTGACCCGCTACTGAATGAAATACTTCAGCCACCTTACCCGCTTTTTCAGCTACTTTGACATTTTCATAGCCAAAATGTGTCGTGCCGTCTTGTTCTTGTTTATTTTGCATAACCATGTCCGTCAACTACATAAACATATTAAAGCATGAAGCGAAGAAAATTGCAGGCGCGCTAACGAAAGTTAGCAACGGATATCTCCATTGTCGTGAATGAGCCTTTATTTGCCAGAGTGTTCGTGTCCGGCTTCTTTAAGGCGCTCCAGGTAACTTGTCCAGTTAGACTCCATATTTTTACCCAGATTATAGAGCGTTTCCCATGAGTAAATGCCTGTATGATGTCCATCGTCAAAGTGCAGACAAACAGCGTAGTTGCCCACAGGTTCGATTTCTTCAATGCCGACGTATTCTTTTTTTAGCTGCAGTACTTCTTCACCCGGGCCGTGGCCTTGTACTTCGGCCGATGGAGAAAAGCAGCGCAGGTATTCGAGGCTGTATGAGAAATTTTCATTATTATCAAATGTAATCTCGAGTTTACGAGACATTTTGTGCAGATTAATGGCGGTTGGCTTGGGTGTACTCATGTGTTTCTCCAAATACTATAAAATTAGCGTTTATCTTGCCGACTTAAAGAATATAACGACTCAGGTCCTCGTCTTGAGATAGTTCGCTAAGATACTGATTAACATAATCTTTATCAATATTAATGGCTTGACCATCGTGGTCAGGTGCTTCGTACGAAATAACTTCAAGCAGGCGCTCAACAACGGTATGCAAGCGGCGCGCACCAATATTTTCAGTGTTTTCATTAACGTGCCAGGCAATTTCAGCAATGCGTTTGATCGCATCACTGGTAAACGTCAGCTCCACGCCTTCTGTTCGCATAAGGGCGGTATACTGCTCAGTGAGAGAGGCATCAGGTTCGGTTAAAATAGAGATGAAGTCATCAACAGTGAGTGCCTTGAGTTCAACCCTGATAGGTAGTCGGCCTTGTAATTCTGGTATCAGGTCAGATGGTTTTGCCAGATGAAAAGCGCCAGAAGCAATAAACAGGATATGGTCTGTTTTTACCATGCCATATTTGGTTGTTACTGTGCTGCCTTCCACAAGTGGTAGCAGGTCACGCTGTACGCCCTCACGGGAAATATCTGCCCCACCCTCTGATCTTTTCGCGACCTTATCGATTTCATCAAGAAAAACAATGCCGTTCTGTTCAACATTCTGAACGGCCAATAACTTGAGTTCGTCCTCATTGATCATTTTGGCGGCTTCTTCATCAATAAGCAGCTTGCGAGCGTCACTGATCTTCAGTTTACGTTTGCTGGTTTTGCCTCCAGATAAATTCTGAAACATGCCTTGAAGCTGGTTGGTCATATCTTCCATACCAGGAGGGGCCATAATTTCTACGCCAACAGAAGGTGCGGCTACCTCTATTTCAACTTCACGATCATCAAGTTCGCCTTGTCTGAGTTTAATCCGTAGCTTTTGGCGCGTATCGCTATCGGCGGGTGGTGCAGAGTCGGTTTCGGTAAAGTCAAAACTGCCCGTTGATGCGGCAGGCATGGGTAAAAGCGTATCAAGCAGGCGTTCTTCTGCGGCATCTTCAGCACGGTTTTGTACCTTATGCATCTCTTTCTCACGAACCATTTTTATAGAGAAGTCTACAAGATCACGTATGATAGACTCAACATCGCGACCAACATAGCCAACTTCTGTGAACTTAGTCGCCTCGATCTTGATAAAGGGAGCATTTGCGAGTTTCGCAAGACGGCGCGCAATCTCGGTTTTACCAACACCGGTAGGGCCGATCATGAGGATATTTTTGGGTGTAATTTCAGAACGTAGTTCTTCAGGTACATTCATGCGGCGCCATCTGTTACGCAAGGCAATAGAAACGGCGCGTTTGGCGTCATTCTGGCCAACAATGTGCTTGTCCAGTTCCTGGACAATTTCTCTGGGTGTCATTTCAGACATGGATCATTTGCTCCGAATAAATACGTTATAGTTAGTATTCCAGTTCTTCGACGGTCTGGTTATGGTTGGTGTAAATGCAGATATCACCGGCGATATGTAGTGCTTTTTCGACGATCTGGCGTGCATCCAGCTCGGTATTGTCTAAAAGGGCGCGTGCAGCAGATTGTGCAAATGGCCCACCAGAGCCAATTGCCATGAGGCTGTCTTCAGGCTCAATGACATCACCATTACCCGATATAATCAGTGAAGATGTCTGGTCGGCCACAGCAAGCAAGGCCTCGAGTCTGCGTAATGCCCTGTCGGTACGCCAGTCTTTGGCCATTTCAACAGCAGCCCGGGTGAGATTACCGCTATGGGTTTCGAGCTTGCCCTCAAAACGTTCGAATAATGTGAAGGCGTCTGCTGTGCCACCAGCAAAACCCGCCAGCACCTTGTCGTGATATAAACGGCGTACCTTGCGAGCATTACCCTTCATAATTGTATTACCCAGGCTGACCTGACCATCGCCGCCAATAACGACCTTGCCATTTCGGCGTATCGATAAAATGGTAGTACCGCGAAATTGTTCCAATTTTACATCCTCAATCTTCCGGGAGAGCGTGATTGTACACGATTATTACTGCCAAAATGGGCAAAAAAACAAGGGCTTTATTGTTTTTAAGGCCGATGAACCTAATATATAGTGGCATTTTTCAGCTTTTCAAATAGATTGATAAATTTAATGATTAATATCAGTCGGAGCAGAAACGTAAATATAAGTTGCCTGTTTATTAAATACAGGCATCATGACAGATAAAATAATTATACAGGCAGGTTGAAAGTGGCAAATCTAAAACAGGACCTGGTGCAGCATTATCGCTGGTTGCGTCAATATGGATTAAATGATTCGCATAGCGGTAATGCATCCGTACGCGATGGCGATATTATCTGGGTTACCCCGACGGGTTGTTGTGCCGATACCATGGAGGCAGATGACCTCGTGTCCTGTACTATTGATGGACAGATTGGTGAAGGCGCCTCACTCGATGCGCGAATGCACATTACGGTTTATCAGCTAAGTCCTTCATCACGTTCAGTCTTGCACAGTCATGGGCCACATAGTGTTGGCGCTACAATGAATGGTAAGGATTTCAAACCGATTGATTTTGAAGGGCAGTATTATTTTCAGAACGTACCCGTTCTCAATATTGAGTACCAGGATTACTTGTCCGAATCACCCAATAATGTTCCAAAGGCATTAGCTAAAAATAAAATCATCATTGTGCGTGGCCATGGTGTATACGCTACAGCCGAGAGTATTAATCTGGCATATAAATGGACGTGTTCCCTTGAGTTATCAGCCAAGACCAGGCACATCTCAATGATAGAGAATCAGAATGAATAAAATTTTTATTATAATTTTGTTTTTGCCAATGATGGTGTTGGCAGATGTTGCCCCGAATAAAAAACATGAGGTCGCATATTTACTGGATTATATAGTGCGGTCAGGTTGTGTTCTGACGCGAAACGGCACGCAATACAAAGGTAAAGATGCAGCCGAACATATTCAGACAAAATATGATTATTATCGCCGGGATATTAATAACACAGAAGATTTTATTAAATATGCTGCAACCAAAAGTACGATGAGTGGTAAATATTATACTGTAAAATGTAATGGCCAAAAAGAAAGCAAGACAAAAGACTGGTTATTAAGAGAGCTTGAGGTTTATCGCATGAAACGGAGATTCTAGGTAGTTATGTTATCCCCCCTAACAAGGACTTTGAGTGCGGGATTCAGTTATCAGATGTCAAGAAAACGATGATGACAATTTCTATCCTGATAGTGATTTACATAGCATGCATTGTTTTTATTCGCACCCGTAATAAAGCAACCCTTCCTCTTATAAAGCAGTTGAGCAATTTTTCGACATTTATGGTGCCTTTTAATATACCCATATATTTATTCTCGAGAATCCCAACGACGCATTATGTTTCTAAAGAATATTTTCCCGAGATAAATATAATTGAAGATAACTGGAAAGATATTCAGGAAGAAGCACTGGCTCTGTATGAACAAGGGCTCATTGCGGCTAAGGATGACCTGCCAGCCAGCAGTTTTTATAAAGATAATCGCTGGACCAGTTTTTATTTAAAGTCATATAGTCACGATATACCTTCTGCTTATGAGATGGCGCCAAAAACCATGGCCCTTATAGATCAGGTTCCCTCGATGCACCTGGCCTTGTTTGCTTGTTTAAATCCCGGAAAAAAAATCAATGACCATCATGATCCCTTTGCATTTACATTGAGGTATTCATTAGGCTTAAGTACGCCTAACTCGGATAAATCCGGGCTCATGGTCAATGGGCAGGATTATAAATGGCATGATGGGGACAGTATTCTATTTGATGAAACCTATTTGCATAATGCCTATAACGATAGTGACAAGCCACGAATCATATTAATGACAGACATAGACAGGCCGCTTAAAATTAAATGGCTGCAACGATTTTATTATCA
>JAADHQ010000132.1 GCA_013151795.1 Gammaproteobacteria bacterium
TCCCTTCACACATTGCAAGAATACGCACCTTGTATTCCTTTTCCAGATCCAGAACATTTTTCCCAAGCATCGGACTGTCTTTCGTAATTTCAAGTTCAGTAATTGTGTGCTCAAGCCCATAAAGTTTCTGAAAATAATCTTTTGCGTTTGTCGCCTTGGTATCTGTTTTATCTTTTTTGTTGGTTGGTAAAACAAAACGCCCTGCCACCACAAAATAGATAATGCCAACGGTCACCATGACCAGGCCAATCGGCGTTACGGAAAATAGTGACCAACTCTCCATCTGCTGTGCTTCGGGCAGGGCCTTGTTTGATGTCAAAATCAAATCATTCAGCAGGATTAAAGGGCTGGAACCAACCATGGTGATGGTACCACCCAGAATTGCACAAAAACCCATTGGCATTAACAGGCGCGACATTGGGGTAATCCAGACCGGGCAGAAATTCGACTCACAACCGGAAGGAATAATGCGGCAGCGCCTACGTTTTGCATAAATGATGAAATGATTGCAACTGTACTGGAGATAATCGGTATTATGCGGCCTTCTGTTGTGCCGCCGATTTTAAGTATAAATGATGCAACTTTGCCCATCAGGCCTGTTTTATCCAACCCTGCACCGATGATCATCACGGCAACAATTGACATGACTGCGTTACTTCCAAAACCATCAAACAAATGCCTGTTTACGACCAGTCCTTTTTCCAGCCCCATCATGGGCGCAAGCAGTGATGTTAATCCAAGTAAAACCATTATCGACACGGCAGCGACATCAACACCGACTATTTCAAACACAAATAGATAAATAGTCAGTAATAAAATTGCGATTACCCATGCAATTTCAATAGAAGGAACAACACCTGTCAGGTAAATTCCCAATACTACAAAAATTACAGCTGCAATGATGCGCGTCAAGTTAGGACCGGCCAATAACTTATCCAAAATACTCTCCAAAATTTATTTATAATAATAGCGATAAGTGTCCTGTTAGAGACAGTATATCCATTCATAAAATCAGGTTTTATACTTATCATGAAACTACTCGTCTTTAGATATCCACAATGGATAACGAGTAATATGGTGCAAATCCGTTCGCCCATAATCTCGTCAGATTGAGAAAACGAGTCAACATATTCTACTCCCTTGAAACACAAGGGTAAATATTTAATATCTAAATAATCGTGACGTTTTCCATGATTAAATCTATACCCTTATTAAGTTCATAAAATTCCGTGGTTTGTTGCTACTCATTTGATAAGATGTGTCTATGACGTTAATTAACCATTCATTATCATGGCCACTGGAGTCTGCTCTTGGGGCCACCTCAGACTGCTTCGACTGGCTTCACAGTGGAACAAACATATGCCTCGACTTTCATGGCGACCCTGGTTCTGCAAAATTAACGGTGTTTTCTGATGGCAACCACCACATGGCCCTTGAGGCGTGCTGCCAACTGTTTTTATCCAAAAATCAGGATATTATCGATATATTTTATGCCACCACGCCGCCAAACGTGCTCGCCACTGCTTTAAAGACTGGTGTTATTCATTTGGGTAACCTGACCATACCCGCCAGGCCAGACATTTTTATTAGCCCTGAAAATATTATGCAACGCCTTAAGGATGATGGATTTATCAGGGAATTTGTTCCTTTTGCACGCAGTCAGGGCAATGTAATGCTGGTAAGAAAAGCCAACCCTAAAAATATTCAGGGTATTAAAGACTTACTACGTGATGACATTCGTCTTTTTATCTCTAATCCGGTAACCGAAAAAGCCAGCTATGATGTGTATCGTGAAGCGATTCTTGGAATAGCTACTGAACAAGGTCTTGATACTGATGCTTTTACACACAAGATAGATACAGCGACATTCGGCCAGCGAATTCATCATCGCGAATGCCCGCAATCACTGTTTAGTGATCAAACTGATGTTGCCGTTATTTATTATCATCTGGCTTTACGTTATAGCCGAATCTTTCCTGAACATTTTGACCTTGTCCCTTTTAATGGAACACCTGATAAACCTGAGTTTTCACCTGCTAATATAACAACTCCCTATTTCATCGGTGTTGTTAATGCTCAAGGTGAATGGGGTGAATCATTTAAACAATTTATGCTATCAGAAGAGGCGGTCGCGCTTTACAAACAACATGGGTTGGAAAAAATTCAAAAATAAAATAACTGTAATTTATTACTATTTTAATAATACCAAACTTAAACAAACAACCTTATCTTTAGATAGCCAATTAATTATTTTTCTCAAAAAAAATCGCCGCATTTTGCGGCGATTCAATTTACATACTTTCAAAAGTTATTTTTTAAAATTTATAAACATTGCTGACGTCCAGATTTTTGCATCATCAATCTGGTGTGCAACGATATATATCGGGCGATGTCCATGTGGGCCATTTTTAGGACTCACTTCAAAATTACCCGTCACTTCACGCGGCGCCGGTGAATCACTCATTCGCTCCATTGCCAGAAACATTTCCACGCCCGGTAAATCTTTTTTCAGGCGTGCCGCTTCCAATAATTCTGCGCCGGTAAATTCCCATGTAAACGTTGGACAATGTACAAACGGATTTCCTTTTAAAGGGTCACCCACTTTTACATAACCATCAATAGTCCCTTCAATTTTTATTTTTGCGTTCGCTATGTTCGAGACATCCATTTCGATTGCATCTACGTCACCATAGGTATCACTTTTAAAACCGATTGTCGTTGGGGTCTCACGCCAGCATGTTTCTTCCTTATGCTCAAAACCCAGACCTTCAAATTCATTGATAACAGCATCGATAATAGTAATTTTACCTTTCCATACTGCCCAGCGATAACGATCTTTAATTCGTGCACCACCCCAGCGGAAACGAATTTTACGATCGGAATAACCCAGCTCTTCCTGCAGGTCACGTCGCCAGATTTCACCTTCGTGATCAAAGGCCACGATTTCATCCCAGCCTACATCACCAAGGAAACGATAATTTATTTGTGCCGCCCCTTTATGTTCAAACTCATCACCCATGATGTGTTCACCACACGTGGTCAGACCAAAGGTTCGCTCACCCGTTGAAGCAAAGGTGTGACGTTGACGTAACGCTATGCCAATATCCTTGCGCGATAACGC
>JAADHQ010000052.1:0-7495 GCA_013151795.1 Gammaproteobacteria bacterium
TCACGTTGGTAACTTTTTTGTGTTAGCTCGGCAAGACGTTTTTGAATCTTTGTATATTCCAGAAAATCATTAATTTGTTGCGTATCTACTGGCACGTTGCCTTTAATCCAGAGTGATAATCACAGGTGGTTTATGAATCGTTTGATGGTCTGTGTGATAATTTCAGACATCTGGGTTAGATAGACTGTTCCCATGCTTGAATGAAAGCGTTGATGATCATGACTGCCGATTGCAATCATCCCTGTTTTCCCATGAGAACCGAGAGGTATAAGAACAGAAGATCCAACCTGGTCAGCTTGATCTTTAAAAAGGAAATCGAGTTGCTGTTGTTTGAGGCGCCCGCATAAAGGTCGATTAACTTTAAAGAAGTTTTCAAATTGTGCGGAGATTTCTTCAGTTTTATCTACAATAGCAGAATGGTGTTGTTTAACTGTTATATCTTGTCCGGAAAAAAGATAGATTTTTATATTGTCGGCATGAAATTCTTTTTTGAACATGGCTGTCAGTGTATCAATAATATTATCGACAGAATTTGTACCGATGAGCGATAATGTTAATTGATGTACACGGCTGGATAAGCGATCATTTTCTCGTGCAAGGTTAACCAGTTCCATGAGTTTTTTACGTACATGGGTATTTTGTTCGCGAAGCTTTTCGGTCTGGTATTCCAGAATTGAAACAGCATCCCCCGAGTGGTGGGAAATTTTTAATTTTAACAAGGTTTCTTCGTGGTTTTTGAAGAAGTCCGGATTGGTTTCAAGGAAATCGACCACATTTTTTTCGGTGATTTCGTACGAGTCGTATTCTGGATTTTTTTGCAAGCTCATAACTGAATGGTCCCTTCAAAGACGCTGGTTGCCGGCCCTGTCATCATGACGGAATGATTATCACCGTTCCACTGTATCACAAGTTGGCCGCCTTGTAGATTGACGATTACACGAGGCTCAAGCCAGCCCTGGCTAATGCCGTACACAACTGCAGCGCATGCTCCAGTGCCGCAGGCACGTGTCTCCCCTACGCCGCGCTCCCAAACACGCAGGTTGATAGTACCCCTGTTAATTATTTGCATAAAGCCGACATTAACACGGTGAGGGAATCGGTCATGATTCTCTAATACCGGCCCCAGGTTCAAAACATCGGCTGAGTCCGTAGAGTCTACTTTGATAACGGCGTGTGGGTTGCCCATAGAGACAACACCCATTTTAATGATATTCTCGCCAAGCGCTATTTCATATTCATCAGCTTGATTGTCAGCGATGAAGGGGACTTTTAAAGGATCGAGCTCAGGCGACCCCATGTCGACTTTGATATTACCGTCGGACTCGACATTGAGTTCTATCAGGCCGGACTGTGTTTCAACCGAGATGGTTTGCTTGTCTGTAAGATTATTGTCAACAACAAAACGTGCGAAGCATCTTGCGCCATTGCCGCATTGCTCAACCTCGCCACCATCAGCATTAAATATACGATATTGGAAATCAACACCATCAATAGCAGATTGGTTAACCAGCAGGATCTGGTCACAGCCAATACCGGTATGACGATCAGCGATAAAACGATATTGTTCGGTGTCGAGGGATATGTCCTGATTGATGGCATTGATAACGACGAAGTCATTTCCCAGACCATGCATTTTTGTGAAATTAATTAACATATGAATATTATGCACTTTTTTTATTAAAAGTCGTTATATTTGCATGTAATTTCAGGGCTGTTATCTCTCAGCGGTTAATGAGCTGCAATTTTGTGCTCATTACGTATTTGATCTGAGTCTTTCCTGGCCCAAAAAATGAACATAATCTCGATACATACATCGATTCATCACAACAAAAATGCCGGCTTGTTGTGCGCGGATGGCAGCGGGTTCGTTAATAATACCTTCTTGTAGCCACAGAGCAGGAATACCCAACTTGATACATTGGTCAACTATTTCATCAACGTAAACGGCTGCGCGAAATACATCAACAATATCGATGTTTCCTTTTATGTCATTAAGGCTGGCATATGCCGGTTCACTCAGTACTTCGTTTATAGCGGGTCTTACGGGTAATATATGGTATCCGAAAGATTGTAAGGCACTGGCGACCTTGTTGCTGGGGCGGTTTTTTTTGGGAGACAATCCAACGATAGCAATGTCATGAGCACGCAGTAAGAGCTGTTTTATCTCATCAGATTCCGGTGCCCGATATGCATTCAGGGAAGTAATTGTTCACCTGCCATCAGGTCGTCGATTGTTTCACGTTTGCGTATCAGATGAGCCTGATCGCCATCAACCATTATCTCGGCAACGCGTGGACGGGAATTATAGTTAGAGCTCATTCCAAACCCGTAGGCACCGCATGAACGAACAGCAAGCAAGTCACCCTGCTGGAGAGATAACTGGCGGTCCTTGCCAAGAAAGTCACCTGTTTCGCAGATTGGCCCGACGATATCGTACGTTTGCGTATTTTCACTGTTATTTGTGATAACAGGGATAATTTCCTGCCAGGCTGAATACAATGCAGGGCGTAACAGGTCATTCATTGCGGCATCAACAATAGCAAAGTTTTTATATTCAGTATGTTTCAGGTATTCAACCGTTGTGACCAGGACGCCGGCATTACCGACGATCGCCCTGCCCGGCTCAATGAGAATTTCAATATTTCGATCACCAAGGTGGTTGAGGATTTCTTTTGCATAATCAGCTGGCTTCGGAGGGGTTTCATCCTGATAACGTATGCCGAGCCCGCCACCGATATCGAGATGCTGAATGTTGATATCAAATCCGGCAAGCTGGTCAATTAGTTCCAGTACCCGCTCAAGTGCATCGATAAAAGGAGCTGAGTCGACTAATTGGGAGCCGATATGACAATCAACACCCTTAATGTCGATATGTGACATACCGGAAGCCTGCTGGTAAATAGGCAAAGCTTTTGTTATATCGATACCAAATTTGTTTTCTTTTAGGCCAGTAGAGATATAAGGATGGGTTTTGGCATCGACATTAGGGTTTACCCTGATAGAGACAGGTGCGGTTGTATCCAGACTGGCGGCAGTCTGGTTAAGTCTTTCGAGCTCGGCAATGGATTCAACATTAAAACAGCGAATACCGGTTTTAATTGCAAATATCAGTTCGGATTGTGATTTACCAACACCGGAAAATACGATTTTATCAGCACTGCCGCCTGCTTTAAGGACGCGTTCCAGTTCACCTCTTGAGACAATATCAAAACCCGATCCCATCCGCGCCATTATATTCAGTACAGCAAGGTTGGAATTAGCCTTGACCGCATAACAGACCAGATGAGGGTGCGTGCCAAAGGCTTGATCAAATGCCTGCCAATGACGTTCAATTGTAGCGCGCGAGTATATATAACAGGGTGTGCCGAACTGTTTTGCCACGCCTGTAATCGCAATTGATTCAGCGTATAACTCGCCTTGTTTGTATTTAAAATGATCCATTATCTTTGCAGGGTTTTCTGTTGAGGTTGATCCGGGTGATAGAGCTTGCCCTTTTTGCCGCAAGCAGACAACATGGACGATGTTCCTAAGAGGACAACAACGGCGAGTAATAGATATCTGGCCCAGCAATTATGCATATTAAATGGTCGATCCAAAGTTTAAGATAAGATGTTTGACCAATTTTACCTGTCAGGCATGAAATCTGCTAGAAATAATTTGAGTAGCCTTGAGGTTTTTCGGGACATATTGTGCGATTAAAGACAAATATTTTTCTATGGGTACTGCTGGCATCGAGTTTGCCATTGACGGTGCTTACTTTGTCAGCAATTACCTACAGTGAAAAACAATATCTCAAAGAAGTGAATCGCGAGATGACGGCCGGACTAAATAGCATTGTTTCTGAAATTGACCGGCGATTGTACTATGAAAGGCAAATGATCCTGTCGCTTGCCAATAGCCGGTCAATGAAAGAATATTTACCTGTCATGGCAACCATGACACAAGGCGACCTGCACCAGAGTTATTTTCAGTTGACGGATCGACTCGAGCGATTTCTTTCCAGTTTTCAGGGCGTTGTTCCCGGGTTTAAATCAATTCGTGTACTTGATAATGAAGGGAATTCACTTATAAAAGTGCGTTTTGGTGTGGGAGTGACAGGGCGCATTGATGGTATTGAAAGTACACCGTATGTTGAAGATGAATTGAATGACCCTGATTTTGTAAAACAACTAAGAGAGCTGGTCCCAGATGATCTGAGTTTTATTTCATTGCCTGTGAGCCGATGGGAGGACGATGAAAACGAACGTGGCCCAGTGATGCTCGATGCGGTTTATCCTCTGGTCAATAATAATAAAACGGTTGGCTACCTTCTGGTCGGTTTCAGTGGAGACCTTGTTGATAAAATTCTGGATGTAGTGCCGCGCCAGCATAATGGGAAATTGTTGGTAGCAGAACTTAACCCGGATAATGAAAAACGTGATGGCATGCTTTTATATGATGACATATCAAGTTTACGCCTGACATTGAAAGACGTATTACCTGCTTATCTGAAAGACAATAATTACGGGTTATTGTGGAATGAAGTACGCAATAAACCAGACGGGAATTTCAGAAACGATGATAATGAATCAATCACCTATTACCATGAGTATCTACCCTACCCCAATCAACTGGCAAGCTGGGTAGTATCTGCACGTGTAAACTATACAACGTTGGCCGCACCATTTGATCAGATACGCTTGTCAATATTAATACTGGTTTTGGTTGCTGTTGGAATAAGCGTGGTGCTCGCAAACATAGGTGCAAAAAAAATCGCAAGGCCAATTTCAGATTTATCAGACACGTTGAAGCGTTATGCTGATGGCGAACATCGTGTGCGTGTTCGCGTTGGTGGAACGGATGAAATACAACAAATGGAAGGCTCGTTTAATTACATGGCTGATACGCTGGAACACGCACAGGAAGAAAGAGATCATGCGCATAAGATGATGATGCAAAACTCCAAGCTGGCAAGTATTGGTGAAATGGCAGCAGGGATAGGCCATGAAATAAATAATCCGTTAAATAATATTTCATCACTTATTCAACTAATGAAGCGCGGTTTACCTGAAGAAGAAAAAAAGCTCATGAATGACCTCGATTCTTTAAACGAAGAGACATCACGTGCAACATCAATTGTGTCAGGGATCCTGAATTTTGCCAGACAAGTGCCGCCGCAATATACACGTTTTAACGGGCTGGAATGGCTTGAAGAAACAGTGCGTCTGGTTGCACAACATGCAAAAAGAAAACAGATAGAGTGTCATATTATTGCAGATACAGATATTATTATTGAAGGAGACCGGGCGCAACTTCAGCAGGTTATGGTCAATCTAATATTGAATGCCATACAGGCAAGCGGGCGAGACTCGGAAATAATAATCAGCATTGAAAAAATGCCAGGAAAGCATTTAATTCATATTGAAGATCATGGAAAAGGCATACAAAAAAGTGATCTTGAACGTATTTTCGACCCTTTTTTTACAACCAAGGATGTTGGTGAAGGTAGTGGTCTGGGGTTGTCAATAAGCCTGGGTATTGTTGAAAGACACGATGGCCGATTATTAATAAAAAATAATTCTGATGGCGGAGTGACGGCTACAGTTGTTTTACCTGTTTCAAATGACAAATAGAAATAGAAAGTTTCTGATAAGGAAAAAATAATGAGTGCAAACCCGGTTTTGTTATTTGTAGATGATGATGTCAAGGCAGGAGAATTGATGTTGCGGTTTTGTGAAGATACGGCATTTGGTTGTCGTGTGTTCACTCATCCAGAGCAAGCGCTTGAGTATTTCCTGGAAAGTGGCGCAGACATGATTATTACTGATCTTTGTATGCCAAAAATGACGGGGATTGAATTATTAAGCAGTATCCGGGAACATAATACGGAAGTGCCGGTTATTATTACTACCGCGTATTCGACAGTTGACGACGCCATAGAGGCATTACGTCTGGGTGCTGCTGATTTTATTAAAAAACCCTTCGACATGGATGAGCTGATGTTGATGGTCGAGAAAACACTTGAGCAGTCACGTCTTAAGCAGGAAAATAAATTATTAAAACGTCAATTAAAAGATGCGAAACAGGTTCAAAATATGGTGGGCGAATCAACTGCCATGCGTGAGGTCTATGACGTTATTAATAAAGTGAGTGAGATACGTTGCAACGTTATTATTGAAGGTGAATCGGGTACAGGTAAAGAGTTAGCGGCCAGAGCAATTCATGAAAACAGTCCTGAGTCTGATAAACCATTTATTGTTATCGACTGTGGTGCCTTGTCAGATACCTTGCTCGAGAGTGAGCTTTTTGGTCATGAAAAAGGGGCATTCACCGGGGCGACCTCAACAAAACAAGGTCTGCTTGAAATCGCGTCCGGTGGTTCGGTATTTCTGGATGAGATATGTAATATCTCAGACAACATGCAGGTTAAATTGATGCGTGTCGTGCAAGAGCAGCAGGTAACCCGGGTGGGTGGGGTGCAGCCTATTAATATTGATGTACGTTTTATTGTTGCCACTAACAGGAATCTGGAGCAAATGGTGGCTGAGGGTCATTTTCGACATGATCTTTATCATCGCCTTAATGTTATCAAGCTGGTTGTTCCGGCCTTGCGTGAGCATAGTGAAGATATACCATTATTATGTAAACAATTTATTGATGAATTTAATCTGCGTTATCAACGCCATGCAAAAGGTTTTGACACCAGCTCAATGAAGTTACTGTGTGATTCCAATTGGCCAGGCAATATACGTGAACTTAGAAATACCGTTGAGCGCGCAATAGTCTTGTCCGATTGTGAGTTATTGAAGGTCGAGCCGGTTGATAAGCCGGTCATACTAAAAACCGGAAGTGAGGTTATTGATGCCGATCAGCCAACAATAGATGAACTGGAGCGGCGATACCTGTTGAAGGTGCTTGATTTTCACGCAGGCAACAGGGAAAAGACAGCAGAAACGCTTGGTATTAATAAATCTACTTTATGGCGAAAATTACAAAGTTACCAGGTAGAAGCCGATTAAAAAAGTCACTGGATAGCTATATTGCAATCAATATCGTGCATTTTGCAATATTAATAGTAAGTATTTAATGGTTATCTAATCTATCTCCTTGATTTACATGTGTAATGATTTGTGGCACATGACTTGCGATATAATAATCACAATAATTATTGCAGGAGAGAATTTCATGAAACGAAGAACCTTATTAAAGGGCAGCCTGAGCGCTGGTGTAGCAGGCGTTGCAGTAGCAGCGGGTTTGTTAACACCGCAAATGGTAATGGCAGCCTGGCCAAAGGCGGCATTTGACGCTAAAGGCATAGATGGAGCAGTCAGTTCACTACTGGGTAGCAGTAAACTTGTACCCAGCAGTGACATCAGCATCAAGGCGCCACCGATAGCTGAAAATGGCGCGGTTGTTAACATCGCTGTTAGCACCAAACTGAAGAACGTATCTTCTATTAGTATACTGGTAGAAAAGAACGCTCAACCACTGACATCCAGTTTTAATCTTGCTTCAG
>JAADHQ010000052.1:7564-56982 GCA_013151795.1 Gammaproteobacteria bacterium
GTTAAATCCGGCGGTAAATTATTCAGTGCTAAACGTGAAGTGAAGGTCACCATTGGCGGATGCGGCGGTTAATCCGGCGTCAACAGAATAGAAAGAGGAAAATAAAATGGCTAAAAAGTGGAAAGTACGTGCCCAGCTAAAAGGTGGCGTAACAACGTTAAAAGCGCTGATCACCCATCCAATGGAAACGGGTCGACGTAAAAACAAAAAAACGGGCAAGAAAGTTCCTGCCCATTTCATACAAAATCTGACTGTCGAGCACAATGGCAAAAACGTTCTGAATGCGGACTGGGGTCCAGCGATATCTGCAAACCCTTACCTGTCCATTAAATTCAAGGGCGCGGTCAAGGGTGACAGCATCAAGATTAGCTGGAGTGATAACAAAGGCATGAGTGATTCCAATACTACAAAAGTAAGGTAATCGTCAGGTCTTGTTACAGAAAAAACCCGGTAAATAGTTTTGCCGGGTTTTTTTATGGTTTTAAATATAGAAAAGTATTTTGAGGCAAGGTTACTGACTTAAGGTTGTTATGTTTACCCCGGCCGTTCTGGCTGCAAGATGCATTGAAAGCTGTGTTTTACCCGGTGTTTTAGCTTGATAATGTAATTAAAATAATTATTAATTATAAGGTATATCAAGCATTTGATATGAATTGATGAGTACGGTAATTTATTTTTGATTAATATTAAAGGTATAAGGTTATTTGTCGTTAATTAGGGTTGAATATGAGATAAATTTTCCGGTTTGGAAAGGAGATGAACAAATGAATTTTGATGTAAAAAGAAGGCTGATGCTAAAAGGTTCAATGGCCGCTGGTTTAGCAACGGTTGCTGCCGCTGCTGGTTTATTAAGCCCAACAGTCGTATTAGCCGCCTGGCCAAAAGCTGCTTTTGAAGCCAAGTCTATTAACAATGCCCTTAGTTCATTGCTAGGCAGTTCTGCAATGACTGATAGTGGTGATGTTAAAATCAAAGCTCCTTCCATCGCTGAGAATGGTGCGGTTGTTAATGTTGTGGTGAAGACAAAAATGTCTGATGTTGAGTCTATTAGTATTCTTGTGGAAAAAAATGGCAATCCTCTTGCATTTAGCGCAGATCTGGCAAAATCAGCTGATCCTTTTGTGAAAACACGCGTGAAATTAGGCCAGACTTCTAAAGTTATTGGCGTTATCAAGGCAGGTGGAAAGATCTATAGCGCTAGCAGGATCGTGAAAGTAACGGTTGGTGGCTGTGGCGGTTAAGCCATTTTTATAAAAAATTCCCAGGAGTAAGAAAATGAGAGTAAATATTGTAAACAAAAATGGTCAGGCTAATATCCGGGTTTTAATTAAACACCCGATGGAAACAGGCATGCGCAAAGATAAAGGAACAGGTAAAGTTGTCCCTGCACATTTTATACAGACACTGAAGATTGAACATAAAGGTCAGGTTGTGATAGATGCCAAGTGTGGTGTTGCGGTATCAAAAGATCCTTTCTTCTATTTCAAGGTAGGTGGAGTAGCTGCTGGAGACGCTGTTAAAATTACCTGGAAAGATAATCTGGGTAAATCAGAATCAAAAGATGAAACCGTCGCATAGATAGTTGTTGCTTCATCGGGAATAAAAAACCAGTTTATAGCTGGTTTTTTTGTGACAATGATTTCATGTGTATCTGATTAATTCGTGAATTCATATCTTATATATAGTAAAGACAGTTTCGTCCAGACTGGGTAAGAGGTTCTTTAAGTTAACGATGTGCGAAAAAGTCGCCTTGGCTTGCTAGACGGCATGCTGGTTTCTTGTTATTTTCAGTTAAGTGATTTAGCTGTTACTACACATAGCTAAATTGCAATCAAAAAAAATGCAATTTGCAGTATTTTGTTGGGAGAAAAAATCGACACACATTCTAATTTATTGATTATATTAGTATTTTAGAAGTGGTATGGGAATTGCCTTATATTTAATCAAGCTTTGAAAGCGAAACTAATATAAATATTTTTTTCAGGAGGGAATGAAATGAAACGAAGAACCTTATTAAAGGGCAGCCTGAGTGCTGGTGTAGCAGGCGTTGCAGTAGCAGCGGGTTTGTTAACACCGCAAATGGTAATGGCAGCCTGGCCGAAGGCGGCATTTGACGCTAAAGCCATAGATGGAGCAGTCAGTTCACTACTTGGCAGCAGTAAACTTGCCTCCAGCAGTGACATCAGCATCAAAGCGCCACCGATTGCTGAAAATGGTGCAGTTGTTAACATCGCCGTTAGCACCAAACTGAAGAACGTATCGTCTATCAGCATACTGGTAGAAAAGAACGCTCAACCACTGACATCCAGTTTTAATCTTGCTTCAGTGACTGAACCCTTCATTAAAACTCGCGTAAAAGTAGCGAAAACGTCCAGCGTTATTGCCGTGGTTAAATCCGGCGGTAAATTATTCAGTGCTAAACGTGAAGTGAAGGTCACCATTGGCGGATGCGGCGGTTAATCCGGCGTTAACAGAACAAAGTAAAGCGAGAAAAATTATGGCTTCAAATACAATACGACCACGCGCCTGGATTGATGGTGACATAGCAACATTAAAGATGTTGATTACTCATCCTATGGAAACAGGAAGAAGAAAAGATAAAAAGTCAGGCAAGGTGATACCTGCGCATTTCATTGAAACATTAAAGGTTGAGCATAATGGACAGGTTGTCCTGGATGCACTGTTAGGCCCTGCTGTTTCTAAAAATCCGTTTATTCAGTGCAAATTCAAGGGCGCCAAATCAAAGGATGCTCTGAAAATCAGCTGGATAGATAATAAAGGTGAAACTGATAGCAAAGACGCCAAGATAAACTAGAGTTATTAGTTCGACAGGTTGTACAGTACAGTAGTACTATCAGATCGGCATAAGGCTAAAGCTTTATGCCGATTTTTTTATGAACCGATCATATAGGAAGAGAATGCAGGAAAATTCTACCCTTATTCTGGAGCCTGTTCACCCGGCAAATGCGAGTGTCATATGGCTGCATGGCCTGGGTGCGGATGCGCATGATTTCATTCCGGTAGTAGAACAACTCAATTTTCCAGATGAATTGAAAGTCAGGTTTATTTTCCCTAATGCACCAATGAGACCGATTACACTGAATGCCGGTGCGGTCATGCCTGGCTGGTTCGACATTATAGGTATCGGGCCTGAATATCGCGAGGATGAGGAGGGCATACGGTCTTCGCAGTTGATGATTGAAGCTTTAATTGAGAAAGAAAACCAGCAAGGGATTGAGAGTAACCGGATTATTCTGGCAGGGTTTTCTCAGGGTGGGGCTGTTGTTTTGCAGTCAGGTATTCGATATCCCGGACCGCTGGCGGGCATCCTTGCCTTGTCCACCTATTTACCGCTACGTCATAGTGTCGAAAGTGAAATACAGGTGGTGCAGCAGAATACCCCTATCCTGTTTATGCATGGCACACAAGACCAGGTTGTCCCGGTTGAGTTTGCAAAGCACGCGTATAACCAGCTAAAAACCAATAAGCTTAATGTAGCATGGCAAGAATATGCAATGCAGCATTCTGTCTGTACGGAACAGATCAGAGATATAAATAGCTTTATTGTGGATAATTTGAGCTAGAACAGGTTAAAGCTATAATAATGGGTGAAATTAAAGTAAATACTTGATTAATTCTCATAATTATATAAGATATTGCTTATATACTAATAGATGAGGGAATAAATGAAAAAAATTGTTAACATATTGTTTTTATTGTTATTAATTTTTAATAATCCATATGCATATTCAAATGGTGAAGACCTTTATAACCACCATTGTTCTGCCTGCCATGGTATTAATGGGGATGGTGGTGTGGGTATCCCGTTATCTTTGCCGACATTTCTTGATAGAGCATCGGATGAGTATCTAACAAAAACGATTGAATTAGGGCGCCCGGGAAGAGTCATGCCCGCTTTTAGTGGGATAGGTGAGTCAGGTATAACATCCATAGTTAACTACATTAGAAGCTGGTCGAAAAAGGCAGCCCCTGTTTATGAAGTAAGCAGAATTAACGGCGACCGTGAGGCGGGTAAAAAATTATATCTTGAGCATTGCGTAAGTTGCCATGGTAAAGAAGGAAGCGGAGGAAAGGGAACCGGTGTTACATTTTCACGCTCAAGAGCATTGTCAATTATTGCCCCGTCGCTAGGGAATGAAGGGTTTTTAACATCTGCGAGTGACCATATGATAAAGGATGTGATCAAGCAAGGAAGGAAAGGTACGCCCATGATGTCATTTGCGAACAAAGGGCTGACAGACAAGCAAATCAATAATATTGTGAGTTACATCCGCTCGTTAGAAGATAAAAAAAGAGTAAGTCACCCGGATGTGCTTCCACCGCTGCTGGTTTATGAATCAGAAGCCTCGATTGAAGAAACACTGGCGGCAATAAAAAAAGCAATTGTTGGATCAAATTTCCGAGTTATTCGTGTTCAACGTTTTGATGATGGATATGTAGAGAAGGGTAAAGGAGACGATAAGAAAATTATAATTTATTTTTGTAATTTCAATATGTTGTATAGCGCATTAGCGATAGATCCAAGGGTTGGATTATTTCTTCCTTGTAGAATTACATTGATTGAAAAAAATGGAAAAGTAAAGTTAATGAGTATTAATCCTGCAACGATGAGCAAGAAATTTAATAATGATGAACTATTGAAATTATGTGATGAAATGACAAGCTTGTATGAGTCAATAATGGAGGAAGCAACATTATGAAAATTATCTCCAGATGGACGGCGCTCTTTATATTATGCATTGGCAGTATTACTGCGAGTGCACAAGATGTAATGATTGCAAGGTCATTGCTTGCGTTTCCTGAAGCCATGTCATCATTGCAAAATTCAATTATTGATCACAAATACACACTGTCTCGTGTACAAAGAGTGGATATTGGTCTGAAAAAAGCAGGATTTAAAACAGATTTATACAGAGTTGTTTTTTTTGGCAAGCAAGAAGAATTAAAATGGATATCTGATACGCACCCTGAGTTATCAGCATACTTACCATTAAAGTTTGCTATCTTTGCTGAAAAAGATGAAACAGTGGTGGTGGCATTGAATCCGGTGCTTTATAGTGAAATAGCAGATGAAAAGAAATTAAATGTAATTTATAAGCGATGGGCAGAAGATATAAAATCTATCATGAGTGAATTCAGAAAATCAGAATAGGTACTCAAATATCATTTAAAGTAGCATTAAGTTTTTCTTCGATACTCTTTTTATAAGCGAGTAATTGAACGGTTTGAAGCGGTGCATCACTGGTGTGATTGGCCTGATTTATATCAATGTCAGTGATATATATAGGGTAACGTTGACCTTTCTGGCGTTTACTTAGTATGTAGGCAACGGCTTCGTTTAAAACATTATTGCCAAATTCAAGGTTTGAAAATTCATGACTGTTGCAATAAAGGTAGAAACTTTCATTCTTTAAATTGAAGATGTCGCCTATAACCTGGATGTTAAAATAATTATGCTTATTGGATATTTCAGGGTTCTTTTTAATATCAACATGCAGACTGCCATTGATGGTTTTTAATATAGGGTGAAACTCGATCGTTAAGGTATTTTCAGGTGATAGCTCGGTAGATAGTTGCATATTATGGCGTTTAATAGCAGCTTCGAAAAAATGTTTGTAGTGCCCGAGCATAGTAGGCAAATCAAAGTAATCAATTGTTTGATTGTGTAAAGATCCATGTTCATCAAGTACATAAATATCGGCAGACCCTTTTTTGTCGAAGTAGAACAGTTGTATAGCATTTTGTTTATTAAAGCGTTGTATAAGTTTTAATACATCATTGTCATTGGTATGCCGGTCAAACAAATAAGGGCTGAAATGTTTTTGTGGTGAACCAAGAGCATTAATCAGAGATGCATCATTACTTAATACCTGATAACGAGGTACGTCATTTTCTACCTGAACAAGCGTAAAGTTTCGGCCTACTCGAAGAATATACCTTGCAAATTTACCCCATTTATTTTTGTAAAAGAATAATATAAGGTCCTCGAATAAATTTGAAATCCTTCGAGATATGGTATCTGAGTAACTGGAGGCAAAACTATATGCCTTGGTGATGCCCGGGGTGTGTTTGCTAGAGATGGGGGTCCAGGACATCTGGTCTGTAATGCAATCCAGAACACAGTAATCGCCATCGTATTGACTGGTAAGAACCTCTCCCCAGCTGGTTATAACAATACTGCTGCAAGTCTTAATAAGGTTTTGCCAGCGACCACCAAAACTTAAAGCGTCAGATCTGTTGCTTGTTAAATGCATGCCGCGCTGGGTATGTGACTGTAAAGGGTCGTATCCAATATTAATAAAAATAGCTGAACTCGATATATACGCGGGCCCACTTAATTGTTTAACACTTGATTTTGTAACTTTCCCCTCAGGAAAGTGATCGTTAAAGGTATCGATAAGCTTTAACAAGTCCTGGGATGAAATACCCTTAAGGAAGTTTTGCAGGCTAACAACTGTTTTTCGTCCAATTAGTCTATTGAAGTGACACCATGCAACAAGTTCTATAAGATTTTGTGTGCGTTTTATCGGAGCAATCTGTTTTGCTTGCGCTTCTTTATAATCTTGACGATACAGAAGCCATGTCGGGATATCATTAATTTGTACAGAAACAAAAAAAAGTTTTGGTTCAGAGAGGTCAACAGATATTCCAGGATTTATAAGATCAATTTTTCCAGCCTTTCTTTCAAAGGTTGTATATAGACGCCGACCCAGTATATTAAGATCTTCCTGGTTAATATTAGTTTCATGGGTATGTTGTCGGGCCATGTCAGTCAGTAGTCGATAGCTGCGGGTAAGCTCAGCTACCAGTACGCTGCGTTCATCAAGTACTTTATTAATTTTCCAGGTTTCACGTAAATCAAGGAGTAAGAGGTCATCATGTGTCCAGTTCCACTTTGATGTTAACTCGGTCATGATGTCATAGGTGCGTGATTTAGTGTTATTTCTGGATTCTGTTAACCATTCGTGAACCTTGAAATAGAAACATCTCCGTGCCAGTTGCAGACGTTCCTGAGATGAGTCCTGTTTGCCAAGATATTCATCAAGCTTGTTAATCATAAGAACATAAGAATCAAGCTTGTCGATGTTGGTTTCACCATCGTATATTTCACGTTTCAGGCGCGTACATAATAGTTCGGTATTTGGGTACTCACTTGCGTAGGACTCCATAAGCAAGAGTTTAAGAATAGATTTGTAAGGCGAAGATATTGCCTTGTTAAGTTGCCAGAGAGCAGCCCCGTAGAATTCCGCAGCAGAAATAGATTGAACATCTCCAAAATCAATAATGTCGTGTTCAGAGATTATTTTTTTTGATAAAAGCATTTCAAGATGTTGGTAATATTGATTTTCCATATCAGGTGGTACAAGCCACCATGCGGGAATCCTGCCTGAAAGTAGCAGGCCTGAACGATAGAATTCCTCAATAAGTAATAGATGTTGAGCGGTGCCGCTACTCTCTTCAGACATTGTCTCAATGTGGCCTTCACGAATCGATTCAGGTGTCAGTACGAAAAAATTTGCTTCCAGATCGAGTGTACTTGCCCATTGGGTTAGCTTATCGCACTTCGCTTGTAAGGATAAAACCTGTTCTTCTGTCAGGTCACTGCGATGACAGACCCAGATATCAAGGTCGCTGCGATCAGTGTAAGCGATAGTGCCAGCAGAACCGATCAGGTAGAGCGCATAGATATTGTATTGCCGTAATGGATTTCGGCGGTCATTATAGGTTTTAACGAGGCTTTTTGCAGCCTCAGCACTTTTTTTGCCTGGGGTGTAGTCGTAAATGCCGATAGGGCATGTATCGTTGAGATAACCTGGGAGCTGCGGATCGTTATAGTGAAATAACAATGGCAGGATATCCAGGAAGATCTTTTGTCTGGTTTTTAATGAGTCTTGTATGGTTTGTAAGCGGCCATTATTGACCTTAAGGAAGCGCGCACGAACATCCTCGACTGATTTTTCATCTTTGGAAAAAAAACTTTTACGTTTTGCCATTTTCTTGTTTAAGCTGATTATATTAATGTACGCTGAAATCAGGCAACATCTTGTCCGTTGTTTGTAGATGTTGTTATAGAATTTATTAAAGATTGTTCACAATCATCAAGTAATTCAGACGAACTCATATTTTTATTCCACTCAGAGATCCCGAAGCTGACAGAATAATCACTGTGCCATTGACCGATAACCTGTTTAAGTTTATTGATGAGCTGCAAAGATGAATGTTTATCAGTTGTTGGTAATAGAATCGTAAATTGTTTACTACCAGAGCGAGCAATCATGTCTGACCATCGTAGTTGATCTTTTAGCAGGTGCGTAATCTTTAATAATTTTAGTTTAAAGTCGGCACAGTCAGTATCAAAATTAATATTCAGTTTTATGACAGATAACGGTGTTTCGTAACGACGGCATTGAGAAAGCTGGGATTCCATTACCAATAGTAATGCGCGCTGGGTTAACAGGCTGGTGTCTGTGTCTATTAACTGGAGCTGCCGTGCTTCTTCCATGAGGCGTTGATTCTCTCCATAAAGGTCGAGTACGATTGATATATTTGTAAATATATGTGTGCGAGTATCATCTGTATTGTTATCGAAAAAAGAATGTGAAAATTGATAAAGCGTATTATCTTCAGTAGTAATTTCTACTGAGGCCGATGATGTAAGAAGTTTTGTTACGAGAGGGTGGCTGGAAACCTGTGGATCAGTACTGGTATAGTTTTCATTGATGAAAAGTAACGTGCATAAATCGGGCGAAATCTGGATTATTCTATTATCTTCAGTTACTCGAATAATATAGCCTGGACAGCTCTCAAAGATAGATTGATTAGCGACAGTGAGGTTATCAATCTTCATTTGTAAGATCCTTTTTATTTCTGGTGTTAAAATACAGCCAATATTTTGACGTTCGTCCGTAAGCATGATTTATATCCATGTTTTTGTTTTCTTTAATTGGTTAGCGGTCGAAAAGAGAAATGCTTTAGCAGTAATTATTTCGGAGGAGACGGGGTCCTTAGTGGAAGAATTCTGTCATTGATTAATCGTACTCGTAGTCTTTTTTCGCCAGCCCTTTAACTTTATCAACAGGAAAGCGTTTTTCATTGATGATGATTTTATCATTGGAAGATTTAATCAGGTCTATTTCCAGCTTGTCGGCTATCCGGATAAGGAAAATAAGTATGTCAGCAAGCTCATGACTGACAGCAAGTTTTTTATCAGCATCTAATTTTCGACTTTGGCCTTCAGTAAGCCATTGAAAATGTTCAACAAGCTCTGCAGATTCTGCGATAAGTGCCATGGACAGGTTTTTGGGAGAATGAAATTGATCCCAGTCTCTGCGTTTGGCAAATTCAGCGAGTTTTTGACGTAAGTCTTCAAGTGAGTCCATTGGGCATTATCTCGTAAATGTATGTAAATTAAACATAACACCCAAACCCTCAAGATCCAATTCATATTAAATAATTATAATCAATGAGTTATGAGCAATTCCGGGTTATGAAAATTCAATGCCAGGATCGCTTAATATTTAAGGGTTATGGCCGAAGTATAGTAGGTGAAGAGGGAGTTAAATTAAATTGATTTTATGAATATTGAACAAAAAAATACATTTTTTATAGCAACGATGATGGTCATAGTGTTGCTATCTCTAAGTGCAATTGCAATATTTATTATTGATGAGCACGTTCATGCCGAAACAGGGGTGCAGCTGGACAGTGTTTATAATTACGGAAAAATTCAACTTGAGCACCAGCGAAAAGAATTATCACGAAGCGCGAGTTATCTATCATCGGATGCAAAGTTTAAAAATCTGGCAAAAGAACTCAAGTTGTCAGAGATAAAGCAATACATAAAAGAGAATAAATATTTCCGCGGTAACGATATGGGGTTGCTTTTTCTGGAGAAAAACGGAATAAAATATTCCGCGGGATATTCACCCCGTGCAGTTTTTAACTCCAGACGAGTTCTTGAGTTGAATGAATACAGGGATTTAATCAATAAAGCCAAAGAAAAAAATGGAACAGTGACGGGTTATTTATTTATAGACGAAGAAATAATTAACGCAGTTGCAACGCCAGTTATATCTCAGGGAAAAGTATTGGGTGTGTACTTACAAGGTATTGTTATACGAGGCGCTGATCTGATAAAAGCTAAAGGAAGAGCCAATATAAATGTTGTATTGTTCAAATCGAAAACCCTTAGAACAAACAAAGGACATTCCTTTAATTTAATTGATGTTGTTCAGAATATTGATGCAGGTACATTAAGTAAGACCAATATAAATGGCGAGTCTTATTTTAGTAAAAGTTATCCGTTGTCTGATCGAGTAGATGGGACATCAGGTTTGTATATGATGCTAAGCATACCGGTAGACGAAAAGATTGCACCATATATAGAGAAATTCAAGCATGCAGTTTATGCATCACTGATTATTATATTGATAGCGGTTTTAATTGCGATACAAATAAGTAGATTACATTATTCGAAACCGATAAAAGACCTGGTTGCGGCCAGTGGAACAATGGGCGAAGGTGATTTGAATGTAGAAGTTCCGCATCAGGACAGAAAAGATGAATTAGGAAGTTTGTCCAGATCACTGGAACAGATGCGTTCGAATAATCTCAGAATGAGAGTTGAAGAATCGCAGATAAAAGATCGTGTATCGGATTTTGCAAAGATTTCATCAGACTGGTTATGGGAAACTGATGAGCAAGGTAAGTTTAATTACGTGTCACACTCTGTTAGTGAATCCATCGGGTTTTCAGTTGATCAGTTATTGCATAAAAACATGAATGATATTTTTATAAATGATAACTTGTCTAATGTATCGGTTATTTTTTCTAATAGTAGTAAAGAGCGCAAGGGGCTTAAAAATGTCGAGGTCTGGTTAACGACAAAAGAAAGCTACAGGATATGTTTGAGGTTAAATGCAGCGTCATATTATATTGACGGCGTTTACAGTGGCTACCGGGGTACAGCAAGTGATGTTACAAAATTAAAAACTGATGAAGAAAGATTACTGCGGCTTGCAAACAAGGATCATTTAACCGGGCTATCAAATCGAGCGCGGTTTATGGAAGATCTCGAGCGCGAGATGCATATTGCAGAAAGGCAGCAAACGCAGGGAGCATTATTGCTGATTGATCTTGATCATTTTAAATTGGTAAATGATACCGCAGGTCATGCAGCAGGTGATGAGGTTATAGTACAGATAGCAGGGTTGCTTCGTAAGATGTCACGTTCAGTTGATTTAACTGCACGCTTGAGCGGTGATGAATTTGTAATTGCGTTTATTAACACTAATATAAATCAGATAAAATCACGAGTTAACGAGATTCTGAAAAAAATAAGTGCATTAAAACCTATGTATAGCGGAAAGATAATGAATACGTCCGCAAGTATAGGGGTAACTGTTTTTCCTGATCATGCAGATACTGCCGTAGAGTTATTGGCAAAAGCAGATATGGCCATGTACAAAGCAAAATCAGAGGGCAGGAATCTTGCGAAGATACATATGCCGGATGATATGCAGCAAGAAAAAATGGGTTCAGATCTTGTTTGGAAAGACAGGGTGCATGAAGCACTTGAAAGCGAAAAATTTGTATTGGCATTTCAACCTATTCAGCCTACTACAGGTGAAGATCCATCTCGTTTTGAAGTGTTGGTAAGAATGAAAACATCAGGTGATAGCTTATATTATCCGGGTGATTTTATTCCAACGGCTGAAAAGTTTGGTTTGATCAGAGAACTTGATACCTGGGTAGTGCAGCATGCCTTAAGTTTATTGAGTAGTCTGCCAGAAGCGTATTCGCATATTTCATTTACGATTAATTTATCCGGGTTATCTGTGGGCGAGCCTGCGATGTTTGATCTTATAAAAAGTGAGCTTGAAAAATCTAATATAGATCGTTCCCGTGTAATATTTGAAGTGACTGAAAGTGCCGCTTTTCAGGATATAACACGTGCAATAGAGTTTATTGACAAGATAAAGAAACTGGGGTGCAGAATTGCTCTGGATGATTTT
This sequence comes from Gammaproteobacteria bacterium, assembly GCA_013151795.1. Taxonomy (GTDB): domain Bacteria; phylum Pseudomonadota; class Gammaproteobacteria; order JAADHQ01; family JAADHQ01; genus JAADHQ01. The sequence goes on from JAADHQ010000052.1 coordinate 19,600, forward strand.
GGCGTCGGGTTTTCATCTTTTTCATATTTAAAACAGCTGCATGCCAATATTCTGAAGATAGACGGAGGTTTTATACGGGATATAAATAACAGCAAGGAAGATCAGCTATTTGTTAAAGCGCTGGTTGATGTGGCTCGGGGCATGGGCATGATGACCGTTGCTGAATTTGTTGAAACAAAAGAAGTCTATGATACTGTTCGTGGCCTGGGCGTAGATTATGTGCAAGGTTATTATATCGGCAAACCTGTTGTAGGCCGGTTTGATGATGTTATGTCAATAAAACAAGCTCATAAAGTAGCAAGTTAAGTCAGTTTTTCACGTGCTCGATTGATTGCAGAACGTACCTGTTCCGGTGCCGTACCGCCAATGTGATTTCTTGAAGCGATAGACCCCTCAAGTGTTAATACCTCGAAAACGTCATTTTCAATTTGCATGGAAAATTTTTGTAATTCATCCAGTGACATATCAGAAAGGTCTTTGTTTAATTCAACACCGGATTTTACCGCCAGACCCACAACTTCATGTGCATCACGGAAAGGCAAGCCTTTACGAACGAGGTAGTCAGCAAGGTCGGTAGCAGTAGAAAATCCACTGTGAGCAGCTTTATACATGTTGTCATTTTTTGTTTCAATTGCGGGGACCATATCAGCAAAGCTGCGTACGCAGTCCATGACAGTGTCTACTGTATCAAACAAGGGTTCCTTGTCTTCCTGGTTGTCTTTATTGTAGGCCAGAGGTTGTCCCTTCATTAACGTTAATAATGAGATCAGGTTACCATTTACTCTTCCTACCTTGCCCCGTACAAGTTCAGGTACATCCGGGTTTTTTTTCTGTGGCATGATTGATGAACCTGTGCAGAAACGATCAGGAAGATTAATAAAGTCAAACTGAGCTGATGCCCACAGGATCAATTCCTCAGAAAAGCGGGAAAGATGTGTTAGTAGTAACGATGCAGCAGCATTAAATTCAATAGCAAAATCACGGTCGCTGACTGAGTCCAGTGAGTTTTCTGAAGGCCGCGTGAACCCCAGTTGCTCTGCAGTGTAAAAACGATCAATCGGATAACTTGTGCCAGCAAGTGCTGCTGACCCAAGCGGAGAAACATTCATGCGTTGCTGGCAATCAAGAAACCTGCCTTGATCGCGTACCAGCATTTCAAACCATGCCATCATATGATGGCCAAAGCTGATGGGTTGCGCGACTTGTAGATGGGTAAAACCAGGCATGATGGTATCTGCCTCGGCTTCTGCAAGGTTGAGTAAAGCTGTTTGCAGACGTGTCAGTTCTGATTTGATGTGGTCGATGGCATCACGAAGATATAAACGGATGTCAGTAGCAACCTGATCATTTCGTGACCGCCCGGTATGCAGTTTTTTTCCGGCGGCACCAATTTTGGCAGTGAGTCGTGCTTCAATATTCATGTGCACGTCTTCAAGCTCTACTGACCAGGCGAAATTGCCTGACTCGATATCGATCTGTATGTCTTCAAGCCCCTGTAATATTTGATCACGATCAGTTTTTGTCAGGATGCCGCATTTTTCAAGCATGCGTGCATGGGCTTTTGAGCCAGCGATATCGTATGCATATAAGCGCTTGTCGAAATTAACAGAAGCGGTAAATTTTTCAACAAAGGCATCGGTAGGCTCAGTGAAACGACCCTTCCAGAGTTTATCTTTACTATTATCCTTGCTCATTTTCTGGAATCCTGATTAAGACTGATATATCAGGAGTATATCAGAAAGTCAGATCATGCTGCTACGGGGTAGCGATCTGCGTAAAAAAGAGTAATCTATAGTCTGTTAATGGATAGAGACCGTGTGAATCAGGAAACATTATAGATAATCATAATATGGAACAGGAACGCTCAAAAGAGTTATTAGATGAAACGATATTTTTACCTGACTTCTGTGGCATCAGGATGGTTTTTACGGTTGTTATGGTTGCTGAGTTACTGGCGTTCGCAATTTTATTAACCACCTCAATTGAACATTCATTGAGTTGGGACAAGCTAGGCATGCTGTCATTGTTTATTCAATGGATAGCATTAAGCAGTATTGCTATTTTATGTATTTCCAGAAAATGGCTGGTCAGATTGAATGATACGCTGGCAGGTTACCTTAGTTATCTGATTGTGCTGCTGGTTACGCTTGTTGTAAGTGAGATGGCATACCGGGTTATGGTTTACACGGGTCTGATGCAAGACCTGAATAGTCACATGGATTTTGTATTACGCAATTTAGGGATCAGCGCTATTTTAAGCGCCATTATCCTGCGTGTTATCTACCTGCAGTATCAACAGAAAATGCATATACAGGCTCACGCGAATGCACGTATACAAGCACTGCAAGCACGGATAAGGCCTCATTTTTTGTTTAACAGTATGAATACCATTGCTGCATTGATCCGGTCGCAACCTGAAAATGCAGAAGCGGCTGTTGAGGATCTGTCAGACCTGTTTCGTGCAAGCCTTGATAGTGGGCAACAAATGGTTAGCCTTACCGATGAGGTTGAAATAGCTCGCCGATATATTCACATAGAACAATTGAGGTTAGGTGATCGATTGACAGTAACATGGGATCTGGATGCAATACCTGATAATGCTGTTTTACCCGTGCTGACGTTACAGCCATTACTTGAAAATGCGATATATCATGGCATTGAAAAAATACCGGGCGGCGGTGAGATCAGGGTGCTTGGGGAATGTCAGGGCGACTGGATAAATATTTTCATTACCAATCCTTGTCTGTCACCAGGAATGGCCGGGCAGTCACAGGGGAATAAAATGGCGTTCAGGAATATTGATGAGCGTTTGCAGATTGCATACGGAAAACAGGCAGGCTTGAAAATTGTGCGTGAGACGGAACACTGTCAGGTTAATATTGTGTTCCCTTGTCAGGAAAAATAATGAATATCCTTATTACGGATGACGAGGCTTTAGCAAGAGAAAGGTTGCGTTTGCTGGTTGAATCATTAGGCCATACAGTTTCAGGTGAGGCATCACATGGCGAACAGGCATTGCAGATGTGCGAGACCTTAAGCCCGGATATAATATTACTTGATATAAGAATGCCCGGTATGGATGGCCTTGAAACAGCAAGGCACCTGATGGTATTAGAGAATCCACCCGCCGTTATATTTATTACCGCGTTTGATCAGCACGCCTTGCAGGCATTTGAAATAAATGCGTTAGATTACCTGTTAAAACCGGTGAGAAAAGAACGCCTGGAAGATGCTTTAAACAAGGCTGGCAGGCTGAACCGTGTTCAGTTGGCAAAAGTAAGTGATGATCAGCAGCAGGTAAGGTCACATATTTGTACGCGTTCACGTAATCGATTATGTCTTGTCCCTGTTCATAAAATTATTTTTTTTATGGCGGATCAAAAGTACATCAGTGTATTTTCAGAGGACGGAGAGGTGTTGATTGAAGAGTCATTAAAATCGCTGGAAGAAGAATTTCAGGAGAAATTCATTCGTATTCATCGTAATGCTCTTGTGGCAAAGGATTATATTCTATCTATGGAAAAAGCCGTAACTGGTGGGCAATCGCTTATTATGAAGGCTACAGATAAAACGCTGGAAGTAAGCCGTCGGCATGTGCCTGCTGTACGCAAGATTATTAAAGGGGTTGGTGGTTAATTAAATAACGCGTTGACGTTTTTTTATGATTGATGGTCTTGTTGTTATGGATTTATTCGTATCTGGTTTCTGGCAATGGTTTTGTTATTTAGTTTAGCCAGAGAAATATCAATGGCATCATCAACGCGGCCACCAAATAATTCCACGGTATTGATACCTAAAATACGCTGATGTAATTCATTACCTTTTGAATCAAGAAACAACATGGTAGGGGTGAGCTGGGCATTGTATTTATATGCGAAGTCACTGGTACTGATTTCCTCACCATTAAAATCGAGAATATCTTGTTCATCATCTATATTTATTTTATAAATTAATGTGAGTTTGGTGTAGTCCCCGCTAAAGATCATGGGCTTTAGAATTTCTTTTTCCAGTAACACGCAGTATGGACAATCTTCCGCAGTGAAGACAAGAATGATAGGGATATTTTTATTGCGCGCAATCTGACCAATTTTGGCCATGTCACTAACCACAGGCACACGTGCTGATGATGAGTGGTTAGGTGTTGCAGCGGTGACGGCATTAAAGCTAAATATTGATGCTATCAGTGTTAATAGTATGAATGTTTGTTTCATAATCAAACCGGTAGTTAATCTCTATATAATATTAAGACTGCTAATGATGTAGCAAGTTCATCATAAGGTCAGTTAATCAGGATGATATTTTGGCATAATTTAGTGACTGATGCATCGTGAATGTACCTCATGCTATGGTATAATTTTATAACGTATTGGTTTTGTTGATAAAGCACAGGAATTTTCATGACAATTGAATGTATTAGAATTGCGACACGAAAAAGTCAATTAGCCTTATGGCAGGCAGAATTTGTTGCTAAAAATCTGAAGGAATGTCACCCCGGGCTTGAAGTTGAGCTGGTTACCATGACAACAATGGGAGACCGTGTACTGGACTCTCCGCTGGCAAAAATAGGTGGTAAGGGGTTGTTTGTAAAGGAATTAGAGCAAAGTATGCTACGCAACGAAAGTGATATTGCAGTGCATTCGATGAAAGACGTTCCCGTTGAGTTGCCAGAAGGGTTACATATATTAACGATTCTGGAGCGTGAAGACCCAAGCGATGCTTTTGTGTCCAATGATTTCAAATGTCTGGATGATTTGCCGGAAGGAGCAGTGGTTGGAACATCCAGTTTACGCCGTCGCTGCCAGCTGGCCGAGATCAGACCTGATCTGGTCATAAAAGACCTGCGAGGTAATGTAAATACCAGGCTGGCGAAGCTGGACCAGGGAGATTATCAAGCGATTATTCTTGCCAGTGCCGGTCTGCGAAGGCTTGAAATGCCAGAACGTATACGTGAGTCACTAGCAGCAAATGTCATGTTGCCAGCGATCGCACAAGGTGCAATAGGGATTGAATGTCGGCAAGGTGATACGGAGATTGAAACATTACTTGCACCATTAAATCACCCGGAGACAAATACCCGGGTATTGGCAGAACGTTCGATGAATGCTCGACTGAATGGTGGCTGCCAGGTACCCATTGGTGGATTCGCTGAAATAGAAAAGGACGTGATTATTGTTCGTGGCCTGGTTGGGCGTCCGGATGGCAGTGAAATGGTGCATGGCGTGATCAGTGGTCGCCCTGAAGATGCAGCAGAGCTAGGTGATGTATTAGGGCAGGATTTATTGTCACGCGGTGCAGCTGAGATTCTGCAGGAATTATACGAATCGCAAGATTAAAATACAGGAACTACACATCGACACCCAGCAACTAAAAGGTTTCTCGATACTGGTGACGCGACCTGCATCACAAGCCGGGCCGCTGTGTAATGCTATTTCTGAAAATGGCGGGCAGGTAGTCAGTTTTCCTGTGACAGAAATCCAGCCCATTCCCGTTTCTGTCGAATCTGAACAAATTCTTAAATGCTTTGAGCAGATAGACATGGTCATATTCATCAGTGTTAACGCTGTTCAATATGGAGCATCTGTCACACGTCTTTTAAAAAGTAATCCTTGTAGAACTAAAATAGCCGCAATAGGGCAGGCAACAGCTAATGCGTTGGAAGCGTTAAACCTGAAAGTTGATATAAAACCGGAGTCGCCTTTTAACAGTGAGTCTCTTTTGAATCTGGATTGCATGAAAAATGTCAAAGAGAAAAATATATTAATTATCAAGGGAGAGGGTGGGCGAACATACCTGGCTGAGCAGCTCACTAAAAGATCTGCCCGGGTCAGATTTCTGGATGCTTATAAACGTATTACCCCTAATAGCAGTGCAGAGTCAGTGATAAAACAATGGCATGATGGCGAGATTAATGTCGTTACCTCCTTTAGCGTAGAGGCACTGGATAATTTATCAGCTATGCTTGGAGAGCCGGGTAAATCATTATTAAATAAAACGCCGCATATTGTAATAAGTAAAAGAATGTTTGATCATTTAAAAAATACAGGTATTACCGCTCCGGTAATGATAGCGGATGAGGCCAGTGATAAAGCAGTTGTGGATGCATTGATCAGATTAAAAAATACCGCAACCAGAGGTTGAGCATGACTGAAGAACAGAAAGAAACAGATGAGCGGGTAGCGCAAGAGCTGGAAGTGGATAATACGGCAGATGATATTGCGCCGGATAGTCCTGTCCCGGAGGAAAAAACAGAAGTTAGTCAGGATACGACTGTGGTCTCTGCCAGTTATAAAATTATCTTATTGATAGTTGTCCTGCTATCTGGCGCAGCACTTGCTGCAAGTTATATGTTGTGGATGCAGATGAAAAAAAGCAACGCTGATTTGTCGTTGCAAACAGACAAACAGATAAAGCAATATTTGCAGGTAGTCGAAGATGCTCAAGAGAGAAAAAGTCAGCAGGTAACCATAGCGATTAATGAAAACCGGAACAGTAATCAACAAATACGGAAGATGCTTGAGTCGATACGAAAGGTAATAGACGAACAGTCAAAGGGTGATATTAAACTTGTTCAGGCAGAGTCAGTTTTAAGGTTTGCGAAAATACGATATGAGACATTGCATGATCTTTCAACGACAATAATTGCACTGGAATTGTCATTAGAGTTGCTGAAGGATTTTACAAATCCTGTCATCGCAGGGATCAAAAATCAGGTTTCACTTGAGCTTCAGTCAGTTAAAGATCTGGTAGTGCCGGATATTTCTTCAGAGTTGATTAATCTGGATGTTCTGGTTAAAAGTATTGATAGTCTGCCACTCCTGTCTGCAACGGTCAGGGATTTGAGTGCTCAATCAAGTGACCCAGATGTTAAAGATGTAGCAGAAAAGAGTTTAGGAGAAAAATTCAAGGGGATGTTAAAGGCCTTGCAGCCACTGGTTACCGTGCGCAGAACAAAAGGAGCAACAGTTCCAATGCTTGGTGCAGAGGAAGAAAGACTGGTAAGGCTTATACTAAAGAGTCGCTATGAGCAAATAAGACAAGCCTTGATAAACAAGGATAGTACTTTATTGAGATCCGGAGTTAGTTCAATTCAACAGTGGTTGTCAAAATATTTTGATGCGGATAAAGAAGTAGTTAAAGATGCCCTGGCGCGGCTGGAGCAATGGGGGAATATGGACTTGGATATAAATTACCCATCTATTGGCCTTTCTTTACAACAATTGATTGATTTACGTGCGCAAGGGCAGTTGCAAACAACGCCATGATTAAATTTTTATTTATATTGATACTGGTTCTGGTGGTTGCTGTCAGTGGAACACTGGTTTTATTGGAAGATCCTGGTTACGTCTTGTTTAGTTATGCTGACACTACTATTGAAACAACAGTTTCAATGTTAATTATTATATTTGTGTCTGTCGTTATTGCCTGGATTATATTTATTCGGATAATAAAATTAACCGTGTTTTTACCTGACCACATGTATGCCCTGGGGCAGCGCCGAAGACAGGAGCGTATCAGGAAATATTTCCATCAGGGTTTGTGTGCTTTGGCCGAGGGTCGCTGGAAAAAGGCTGAAAAGCTATTAATGACATCAGCTAAAAATGACAAGCTGCCATGGTTAAGCTATCTTGCTGCTGCACGCGCAGCGCAACACATGGGGTCGAATGAAAAGCGTGATTATTATTTACAGCTTGCAGTAAAAAGTGATAGTGACGCAGAATTTGCTACAGAATTAACACAGGCCGAATTACAGCTTGCACGTGGACAGCAAGAGCTTGCATTGGCTTCACTTAATCAGTTGGTAGAAAAAGATCCAAATAATGCCTTTATTATGGAGATGCTGTTAACGGTTTATCAGCAACTGGGTGAATGGTCAATGCTGAAAGAAAGACTCCCTGAATTTACAAAGCTGGGTATTATTAATGAAGACCAGGCAGATAAACTGGAGCTAGAGGCGTTGTTGTTTATAACGCGGAATAATGTGAAACAGGACGGTGTGACAGGCTTGATTTCAAACTGGGAATCGTTAACCAGGAAACAGAAAAATAATGAAGTGCTGGTACATGAATATGCAAAACAGTTTCTTTTACTAAAGGAAGATGATAAAGCAGAGCAGTTATTAAGGGATGCGATTAAACACAACTGGAATACAGGCCTGGTATATTTATATGGCCGTGTTAAAAGCGGGAATCCGGAGCAGCAACTTAAGCTGGCAGAGAGCTGGGTGAAATCGTACAGTGACGATGCAGTGGTTAATCTTAGTTTAGGCCGTATATGTATGCATAATCGTCTTTGGGGTAAAGCGCGTATTTATCTTGAAAAAAGTAATGAGCTGGGAGTAAGGGCTGAAACCTATTTTGAGTTAGGTGTATTACTTGAATTTCTTGAAGACAATGAGGCATCAATGTTGTGTTATCGAAATGGTCTGAAGCTTGCGGTGAATGATATAAATGTACAGGTGCAGGATTTCAGTAAAGATTCTGCAGGTGATGTTACGAATGGAATAAATTAATCTGATGTTGCCGGTTTTTTTATTCAGAGCAGTAAGTTATCTATGTTGAATATATTTTACGATAAAAATATTATGAGTTAATATCAGCCGGTTTCTGTTTGTTCCATTTGAGAATTAAATTCAAATGCATCCGAGAATAATTGTTTTTCAGGCACTCCCTTTTCCATAAATTCATCTCGTGCACCATATACCATTGCAGGGGGGCCACTCATGTATATGTCAAAATTTTTCAGGTCAGGGTATTGTTTCATTACTGCCTGGTGTACAAAGCCTGTTTTTCCTTCCCAGTTATTTTCAGTACCGGGTTCAGAGAGTACGGGTGTAAATTGAAAAAGAGGAAAGCGATGTGCCCACTCAACGGGAAGGTCAGGCATATACAGGTCTCTTAACGAACGCACCCCCCAGAACAGATGGATGGGCTTTTCAAGTCCTATGTGAAAGGCATGCTCAATAATACCTTTTAAGGGTGCGAAGCCTGTTCCGCCACCCATGAGGATAATGGGTCTTGGCGAAGATTCCTGTAACATAAAACTGCCTAAGGGTGCTTCGATTCTAAGGATCTCACCAACCTTCATACGATCAAAAATATATTGTGTATATTCACCGCCATCAATGTGCCTGATATGCAGTTCGATGTGATCGTCATCATGAGGCGCATTGGCGATAGAAAAGCTACGGTGTTCACCATTGTCCTGAATGAAATCAAGGTACTGGCCAGCAAAAAATTTCAGGCGAATATTTTCAGGTAATTTCAGGTATACCCGCATCACATCATGAGAAAGTTGCTCCAGTTTTGCTACCTTGGCGGGCATCCTCAGGATTTTTATTTGCTTGAGTTTTTCAACTTCATCAATAGCAATCTCAAGATCAGAGCAGGCATGGGCCTGGCAAAAGAGGGCATAACCATCGTCCTGCATATCTTTTTTTAAGCCTTTGGGTATTTCTTTATAACTGACAGAACCTTTAAGTAATTTCCCCTTGCAGGCACCACAACGCCCACCACGACATCCATAAGGAAGGCTGACCCCGGATTGTAATGCAGCTTCCAGTATAGTTTCGTCTGCGGAGGCGAAAAAAGAGTGCTGGGTAGTAGGAATGCTGATTTTATACTTCATTAAAATGGTTCGAAGGAAAAAGGACGTGCATTGTCGCTTAAATAATAGCTGATTAAAACCCTCAGGTTTTAGGGTTATTACATTATTTTTGTGGGGGAATAGTTGATGTGGCTTTGTGGGGGTGTTTTGGGCTGGATATTGGGGACGCAAAGGTCGCGGAGGACGCAGAGGGCGCAAAGAAGATCTTTTTTGGGGTTTAAAGTTTATGTGGTTTTACGATTCAAGCTTGTCGGCGTTTGTTATACAGGTGAGAGGGGAAAGTAGCCCTGATTTAATAACTTTGCGCCCTCTGCGTCCTCCGCGGCCTTTGCGGTAAAAGTATTCACCTCAAAAAACACAGATAATAAACATCAACAACAATACAAAATATCTACTTACTCTCAATAGGCAGACTACGCTTACTCCGCAGCCATTTGGTCAGTGGTTCCCATTGCTCCAGGTCTTGATAAACACTCGACGGTGCCATTTCGTATATGCCGATGCCGCGTTCAGCGGTGCGAATGTAGTTTTGGGTATCGCGCAGGGTGGTGATGAATGGAATTTTCAGGCTTTTCAGAAATTTTTCAAGGCTGTGAAATACCAGGGTGTTTTCTCGTACGCGATTAGCAATAACGGCAATTTTTGTTTGTTTACGTGAAACTTTGCCCTGTAATAACAAATCATGAATAAAACTGGCCGCGGCACGCATGTCGATGGGTGATGGTAAAACGGGAATAAGAATAGTGTCAGCGCGCCTTACCAGTGTGGTCATGTCTTTGCCATAGGTAGCGGCAGGTGCATCAATGATGACGATATCGGTATCTTTTGGTGGTCGGACGGGTTCTTTCCAGGCGCGGATACCGGTGATTTCAGGGTACTCTTCCGGACGTACTTTTAGCCACTCAGTACTTGAGCCTTGTGGGTCAAAGTCTTCAAGCACGACATTTAATTCTTCTTCATAAGCAAAATAACTAGCCAGGTTGGTTGCGATGGTCGATTTACCACATCCGCCTTTGGTATTCAGTACCATGATTGTACGCATTTTATTTGCCCCTGATTATTGCTCCTTATCTGGTGATATACCATATCACTCTCTTTAATTTCTCACCACAAAAAAAGGCCACGCACTGCGCAGCCTTTATGTTGCAAAACAGCTGTTTTGTGGCCTTTAATAACGCAGCCAGTAAATGATGAGTTGCAAGGCTTTGCTGTTCAAGACTAAATCGTTCGTTTAATCCATATTATTTTACGATGGCTGAAAGAAGATCAGGATTGGTAACGAGGTTTCTTACGCCGTGAGCATGGTCTTCCTTGAAGACATTGCCTTTGCACCATTTACCGACAGTCTCGATGTTAACCTTGGCCACTTTGGGATGAACACTCCACGTTACCTGAAAAGGAGAGCCTTTTTCATTGTAGCCCGGGCCTGTAGTTGAACCGGCGTACTGAACAGGGGCGCCAGTATTTGCAGGGATGTTCAGTGCCTGGTAAAGGTTATTTTTCAGGCCGTGTCTAGTCAGTTTGCCAAAATCGAGAGCATGTTTATCATTAACAAGGACGTATACCTGGGTTTCAACACGTAACTGTGGATTATTGATTGCTTTACTCAGGCATGAGCCCAGAGTTGGTCCGGGTTTGATTTGTGCTGTTGAGTGAACATAGTGAACTTCAATAGTGTCTCCAGGGGTAAGCTTGCCGTGTTTATTCGGGCAGATTTCTGTGTGTATGGAGCTTTTCTCTGCTTTGCTCAGATGCCCGGAATACATGTAGCCGCTTTCGTACCCATTTCCATCACCATTTCCGGCATACTTGGTAAATTCGCCACCTTTATGTTCAGCATTCTTGTGAAAATGAATATTACAGAGATTCATTTTTGTATTAGCAGGGGCTGTATTGAATGCACGCTCGTTTTGACCTGCGTTTGAGTCAATGTCTCGTGGAGACTGGGGGCCAAATCCTTTGCCTTTGGTATTACTTGCAAGCATATGGTGTTGTTTTTTAATCACTTGATCAGAAACCAGGTCATGACCACCACCATGTGAATCTTTATTGCTTGCACTAACGCCAGCTGGCATTAGTGTAGAGATAAGTAGCGCACTGAAAAGTGTAGTTGTTACTGTTTTTTTTATTAAATACATGAATTACTCCTAAACTATTTTTTAAAGCTCCTTAAACGGAGCTATTTATATAATGATAAACAGGAGTGAATGTCAATGATGAAAATATGTTATTAAGCTCTACTTTATTGATATACCAAGAGATTCCCATATATCATCGATATGTAGTTTAACATCATTAGACATCTGGATAGGCTCACCCCATTCGCGGTTGGTTTCACCTGCTAGCTTATTAGTTGCATCAAAGCCCATTTTGCTGCCCAGCCCTGAAACGGGTGATGCAAAATCAAGATAATCTATAGGCGTGTTTTCAATGATGGTGGTGTCGCGAGATGGATCCATGCGAGTGGTCATGGCCCAGATAACATCTTCCCATTTGCGCACGTTAATATCATCATCGACGACGATAACGAATTTTGTATACATAAATTGCCTTAGGAATGACCAGACGCCCATCATCACGCGTTTTGCATGTCCAGGGTACTGTTTTTTCATGCTCACGACAGCCATGCGATATGAGCAGCCTTCGGGAGGCAGATAAAAATCTGTGATTTCCGGAAATTGTTTTTGAAGTATTGGTATAAATACTTCATTAAGTGCCACGCCAAGAATAGCGGGCTCATCAGGCGGCCGGCCTGTGTAGGTGCTGTGGTAGATAGGGTCTTTTCGGTGTGTTATGCGTTCAATGGTAAATACCGGGAAACGTTCAACTTCATTGTAATAGCCAGTATGATCACCAAATGGGCCTTCTTCGGCCATTTCGCCAGGATGAATGACGCCCTCAAGGACGAATTCCGCAGAAGCAGGAACCTGAAGGTCGCTGCCAATACATTTGATGACTTCGGTTTTATCTCCACGGAGTAGGCCTGCAAAGCCATATTCAGACAATGAATCGGGCACAGGAGTAACGGCACCGAGTATGGTTGCCGGGTCAGCTCCGAGTGCGACTGCAACCGGGAATGGTTCGCCCGGGTGTTTTTCACACCAGTCCTTGAAATCAAGTGCCCCGCCGCGATGCGCAAGCCAGCGCATGATAACCTTGTTTTTGCCAATAACCTGTTGGCGATAGATACCCAGATTTTGTCTTTCTTTATGCGGACCCCTGGTAACGACGAGTGCCCAGGTTATAAGAGGAGCAACATCACCTGGCCAGCATGTTTGAATCGGAAGTTTTGACAGATCAACATCGTCTCCTTCCAGTATTATTTTCTGACAGGCAGCTTTTTTTACAACTTTGGGTGCCATATTGAGGACTTGTTTGAAAACAGGCATCTTTTCCCATGCGTCGCGCAATCCTTTTGGAGGCTCGGGTTCTTTAAGAAAAGCGAGCAGCTTGCCTACCTCACGAAGCGCCTCGACAGAATCCTCCCCCATCCCCATGGCGACACGTTCAGTCGTTCCAAACAGGTTGGCAAGCACGGGTACATCAAAGCCTTTCGGGTTTTCAAATAATAGTGCCGGTCCGCCACCTTTTAGTGTGCGATCACAGATTTCTGTCATTTCAAGAGCAGGGTCAATTTCGGCAGTAATGCGTTTTAACTGACCTTTTTCTTCAAGTTGTTGTATAAAGTCCCTGAGGTCTCGATATTTCATGGCGATGTCTGTTTTCAGTCGATAATCATGGTGACATTATGCACTATTTATCGAACAATAATGAAGCGATGAATTAATGCACGCGATATAGTAGTCAAGCGGACTGTGGCAGGACAATAATCAGGAAATAAAATGAAGAATATAGACAAACAACATGTCGATTTTTTTGCCGAAATATTAATGCAGCTAAAACCTGTTAGTGGTTTTTTTGTGGATTATCCCTTTATTTTCGCATTACTTATCATGGTGCTGTTTACAGTATTAGCAATGATTGCGGCAGTAATAGTACACAGGCTGGTTGGCCGGCTGGCAGCGAAAACGCGTTTTAGCTGGGATGATCACGTCATAGAAGCCTTACGTCGTCCAGTATTCTGGAGTGTTATATTCATTGGTATAATGACAGCCTTGCAACCGCTAGAGCCCGGCAAGATATTTCATTCAGTTGTAGAGTCTGTTTTGTTGACCATCATGATAATGCTGTGGTCAGGTTTTATTGTTAGAAGTGTCAGAATTGCATTGCGTGCAATGAGTGACAGTTCAAGTAAAACACTTATTCGAAAACAGACCGTACCTTTATTTGATAATCTGGCTTTTATCGTAGTGGTAGTGGTTGCCATTTATTTTATTTTCAGGTCATGGGATATTGATATGACCGCCTGGCTGGCATCCGCTGGTATTGTTGGTATCGCCATTGGTTTCGCCGCAAAAGATACATTAGCCAATCTTTTTTCTGGCGTCTTTATATTGGCCGATGCACCATACAACATTGGTGACTATGTGGTTCTTGACAGCGGAGAACGAGGTAAAGTGACACATATCGGTATTCGCAGCACACGCTTGATAACGCGTGATGATGTTGAAATTACAATACCGAATGCCATTATGGGTAATACGCGGATCATTAACGAATCAGGCGGGCCGCATGAAAAATACAGGATTCGGGTATCAATCAGTGTTGCATATGGTTCTGATATAGACCAGGTAAAGGCATTGTTAATGGAGATAGCTACGTCAGAACCACAGGTGTGTGCTAACCCTGAGCCGCGTGTTCGTTTCAGAATGTTTGGTGATTCAGGCTTGAGTATAGACCTGTTGTGTTGGGTAGAAAATCCAGAGCTCAGAGGCCGTGTACTGGATACGCTGAATACAGTTATTTACAAACGATTTAACACAGAAAATATCGAGATACCTTATAGCAAGCAGGATATTTATATTAAAGAAATGCCACGTTAATGAAAATTAATCAGAATAGAATCGGGATAAAGAAAAAATGAAAATGATAATATTATTAATAGCGATGATACCTTCATATGTGTTTGCATGGCAGCTGCCGGGTGTGGGTGATTTCAAATTTGAGCCTGTTGCAAAAAATGTATATGTCATGCATGGGCCGCTTGCCTTGCCTGATAAACATAACAAGGGGTTTATGAATAATCCGGGGATTATAGTCGGTGACAAGGGCATTATCATGATTGACCCTGGCAGTTCTTATCAGGTAGGCAAGAAAATTCTGCAGGAAGCTGCCAGGATAAGTAAAAAACCGGTAGTCGCTGTATTTAATACACACATACACGGCGATCACTGGTTAGGTAATCATGCTGTAAAAGAAGCCTACCCGAATGTAAAAATATTCGGTCATAAAACAATGATAGCCATGGCAAATGATCAGGCTGGCCTGGAGTGGCTTGATATCATGAACAAGCTTACTGAAGGTGCAACTAAAGACACTCGACTGGTTGTGCCTGAAAATGCGAGCAAAGATAATGACAAGCTGGAATTTGCAGGGCAACATTTTAAAATTCATTCAATTAATCCGGCACATACCAGCGCCGATATTATGATTGAACATGTAGAGAGCAAAACATTGTTTACAGGCGATAACAGTTTTAATAAACGGTTAGGGCGTTTTGATAATACGTCGAGTATGCACGGGAATATAAAAGTATTACAGCATTTGAAAAACCTGGGGATCAAAACATTTGTTCCGGGACATGGCAAAAGTGGTTCATATGATGTGGCCGTAAAACCTTTTTATACTTTGTTGTCTATTATTCAGAAGACGGTGATGGCAGGTTATAAGCGAGAGCTTGAAAATTATGAAATCAAGGCGGGTGTTATCAAGCAACTCAAGGCATATCGTGACTGGGCAGGTTTTGATGAAGGCATCGGCAAAAATGTTGCAAAGATGTATCTTGAAGTAGAGGAGTTAAGTTTTTAAGCTTTTTTATGAATGAAATTTATGGCTTCCCGCCTGTGGCGACCAGAGAATCACGTATATTAATACTGGGTTCGATGCCGGGCATCAGATCATTGGAAGAAAATCAGTATTATGCGCACAAGCAAAACAGCTTCTGGATAATTATTGAGGCATTGTTCGGAATTAATAGCGCGCTTGAGTACGAACAACGGATAAGGCTTGTCAGCGAACATGGAATAGCTGTCTGGGATGTTCTTAAAGAATGTATCCGTGAGGGTAGTCTTGATTCGTCAATTGAGGCGGGTTCAGTGCATGCAAATGATTTCGAATTATTTCTACAGCAACATAAAAAAATAAAATGTATTTTTTTTAATGGCGCGCGTGCCGAGCAGGAATATAAAAAACATGTGTTGCCCATATTGCCAGAAAGATTTAATGCGATAAATTATTATCGTTTGCCATCGACCAGCCCGGCACATGCTTCTATAACCCGACAGGAAAAAATTGAGCAATGGAAAATAATTAAGCAATGTCTGTATCACAAACAGAGTGAGTCAGATGTGTGTTAAAAATTTTATAACGAGTAAAGATAATAAAAGGCAGGTTTGATAATGGAACAGGAAATCCAGCAAGTTCAGGAAGTATATAAGCTGATTACAGAGTTTTTTGTAACATACAGTTTTCAAATACTGGGCGCGATTATTGTTTTTGTAATAGGGATTTTGGTGGCACGTAAAGTAGCCGGTATGGTATTCAGGATTTGTGAGCGTAAGGAGCTTGATGTTACGTTGAGCCGGTTTATATCCAGCACAACAAAAATTATAATTATTGTAATGGTGGCAATTATTGCACTTGGCAAGGTTGGAATCAGTGTTACGCCGTTTGTGGCGGCCATTGGTGCCTTGTCGTTAGGTGCAGGTTTGGCAATGCAGGGCTTGTTGTCAAACTATGGTGCGGGATTAAATATTATTATTGCCCGCCCGTTTGTTGTCGGAGATACGATCCATATAAAAGACGTAATAGGTCAGGTAAAAGAAGTGCATTTGGCATTTACCCTGCTTACGGATGAAGATGGTGTAGAGATAACTATTCCTAACAAGCACATCGTTGGTGAAATCATTAGTAATTCCCATGCAGAAACATTGGCAGAAGAAACTATCGGCATTGCGTATGATAGTGACCCTGAAAAAGCGATTGAAATTATTACCCATGCGCTGTTAAAAACAGATAATGTCAGCAAAGAAAGAATGCCTCTGGTGGGCATAGAGGATTTTGCAGACAGTAGTATTAATATAGGTATTCGTTTCTGGGCACCAACCAGCCAGTATTTTGAAACGCGTTATCGGGCCAATTCAGCAATTTTTGCAGCAGTAATGGAAGCCGGTATCAATATTCCTTTTCCTCAGCAGGAAATACGAATACTTAATGATGAGTATTTATCTCATAAAGTGGACAAAACTTAATGGTGCTGGCGGAATAACAGGTTTGTTATGCCGCCAGTCCACTATGCCTTAGCAAGGCATCAATTGTAGGTTCACGACCTCTGAAGTCGACAAATAATTCCATGGGTTCTCGTGAACCACCTTTTTCAAGAATAGCCTGTAAAAAACGCTGCCCGGTTTGTGGGTCAAAAATATGGCTTTCTTCAAATGCTGAAAAAGCATCGGCTGATAAAACTTCGGCCCATTTGTAGCTGTAATACCCCGCAGCGTAGCCGCCTGCAAAAATATGAGAAAAACTGTGGGGAAAGCGATTAAATGATGGCGGCTGAAGAACAGCAACCTGTTGGCGGACCTCATCAAGCAATGCATATACCTGCGCACCTTTTTCAGGATCATAATCCCGGTGCATGCGAAAATCGAATAAGGAGAATTCCAGTTGACGTACCATTTGCATGGCAGACTGAAAGTTCTTTGCAGCTTTCATGCGTTGGTATAAATCATCCGGTATTTTTTCGCCGGTTTGATAATGTGATGCAAACAGATCAAGCGCTTCACGTTCCCAGCACCAGTTTTCCATAAACTGGCTGGGTAGTTCTACTGCATCCCAGGCCACTCCGCTAATACCCGATACGCTGGTGTAATCTATTTTAGTCAGCATGTGGTGTAGTCCGTGACCAAATTCATGAAACAGGGTTTCAACTTCATTGTGAGTCAGGAGTGCCGGGTCATCTCCTACAGGAGGGGTGAAGTTACAGGTTAGATAGGCAACCGGGGTTTGTATTGTTTCATTGCGTTTTTTACGACTGATGCATTCATCCATCCAGGCGCCACCACGTTTATTGGCGCGAGCAAAGAGATCAAGAAAAAATTGTCCGCGAACATGACCATGACTATCTTTGATTTCATAAAATTGTACATCTTCATGCCAGGTATCGATGCCTGATTTTTGGGTAATCGAGATGCCATAAAGTTTACCTACAACAGCAAACATACCCTCAGTCACTTGTTGTGCAGGGAAGTAAGGTTTGACTTCTTCCTGTGATAGTTTGTATTCAGTTTGCCTGAGTTTTTCAGAATAATAGGCGATATCCCAAGCTTCCAGTTCCTTGAGATGATGTTCTTTTGTTGCAAAAGCAGTGAGTTGATCCAGCTCCTGTTTTGCAATGGGTAGAGATTTATCGGCAAGCTCCTGCAGGAATTGTACGACCTGATCAGTGGACATAGCCATCTTGGTTGCGATGGAGCGTTCGGCGTAATTATTAAATCCTAATAGTTGTGCGACTTCATGCCTTAAAGCGAGAATCTCCTCCATTACCGGGCTATTATCCCATTCACCTGCATTGGGACCTTCGTCTGATGCGCGTGTCACGTAGGTTTCATACATTTCACGGCGCAGGTCACGATTATCTGCATAGGTGATAACAGGGTAGTAGGACGGGAATTCCAGATTGAGTAACCAGCCTTCTTTATTATCATTCTCTGCCTGTTGTTTAAGTAAAGCGATAGCAGTATCAGGTAGGCCGCAGAGGTCACTTTCACTGGTGATGTGTTTGCTCCATGCCTGAGTCGCATCAAGAACATTTTCACCAAATTTTGATGTTAGTCTGGACAGCTGTTGCATAATCTCGCGGTAGCGTTGTTTTTCCTCAGCCGATAAATCAATACCGGATAAATGAAAATCACGCAGTTCATTTTGAATGACCTTTGTTTGTGCTTCATCCAGTTTTGCGTAGGCGGGACTATTAGCAAGGGTTTTATAAGCTTTGAATAATTGTTCGTTTTGTCCAAGTTCAGTGTAATAGGCGCTGAGTTTTTCGAGACAGGCATTATAGGCATCACGTAATTCATCGCTGTTCATAACTGAATTCATGTGACTAACGGGAGACCAGATAGCACTCAGTCTGTCCATCATGTCTTCGATCGGTTCAACAAGATTATGCCAGTCAGGTGTCGTACAGGATTCCAGTAAATCGTCGAGTTGCTGGCGATTATCATTTAAAATCTGGTCGATAGCAGGCTCAACGTGTTCCGGTTTGATCTGACTGAAGGGAGGCAGACCGGTGAAATTTAATAACGGGTTTTCTGTGTTCATGTATTTTTTGAATCCAGTGATGGTGAAAAGATGTTAATCTGGCAGAATCCTAGTATATAGATATAGTGACAAAAAACGGAAATTAAAGCGTGAGCCATACACACCCCTATGATGCCCTGACACCGGATATGGTTTTACAGGCAATTGAAAGCCTGGGTTTTGAGACCAATGGCCGGCAATTGGCCTTGAACAGCTATGAAAACCGGGTGTATCAGGTAGGCCTCGAGGACGACAAACCCCTTATTGTTAAATTCTATCGTCCAGGGCGATGGAGTGTCGACGCCATCATGGAGGAACATGAGTTTAGTCTGGCTCTTGCCGGGAAGGAATTACCAATAGTGGCGCCACTCAGGGATGAAAGTGGAAAGACATTGCACAATTATAAAGGATTTCTTTTTGCTATTTTCCCGCGTGAGGGCGGTCACTGGCCAGAGCTGAATCAGCCCGAGCATAGAGAATGGATGGGACGTTTTCTGGCACAGATTCATTTGCTGGGAGAGTCAGCGCAATTTATCCATCGTCCTGGCATTAGCATCAAAACCTATGCTGAAGATTCTGTTCAATACTTACTTGAAAATAATTTTATACCCCGTGATCTTCTCCTGGCCTTTCAAACATTAACAGATGATTTATTAATCCAGGTCAGACGTTGTTATGAACGGGCAGGTCAGGTGAAGCAGTTACGCATCCATGGCGATTGTCATTCAGGGAACATCCTCTGGACTGACGATGGCCCGCATTTTGTTGATTTTGATGATACGCGAACCGGTCCTGCGGTTCAGGATTTATGGATGTTGTTATCCGGCGATCGTCAGGAGATGAGCATACAGATGTCAGATATTATTGAAGGCTATGAAATGTTCAGGGAATTTGATGTGCGCGAATTACACCTTATTGAGCCCCTGCGAACCATGCGAATGCTTAATTATTCGGCCTGGCTGGCAAGGCGTTGGGATGATCCGGCGTTTCCGCATAATTTCCCCTGGTTTAATACACCACGTTACTGGGAAGACCAGATCCTGTCTTTGCGAGAGCAGTCAGCACGTCTGGATGAGCCAATATTAATGATATAAGGCCCGAAAAACATGATTCATCATGCTATTTTGGACTAACCGATTATCTGACATTTAATACCGTTTCTGAAAGAAATGCTTCATCCGGCTCGCAGAGACGGTAAAAACATGTAATGATGCTACTATAAGGACATGATAATAGCTCAGGGGCATCTATGTGTCTCTCGAAGAGAATATCGATGCAGATAAAAAAAGTATGGCAGGAATCTGAATGCGTTACGGTATTATGATCAATCTGGATTACGATACTCACCCTTATGAAGAGTGTCGTGATATTTGGCTTGCCATTCGCAGCGCGATGGTTGAAAGCGGTTTTCGTATTGAAGGCCGTTTGTTCACAATAGAGATGTCGATAGAGGATGCAGGTAAGCTGGCATGTACCATAATGGAAGGAGTGAACAAAAATGAACTTCCAGATCATGATTTATTTGATTTCCTGAAGGAATTTTATGGTTACGATCATACGCAGACAGTTAACCTGTTACTGCCACCTACCGATAATATTGATCTACATGAAGATTAATGTTCTGCCTTCCCTGATCTAGAATAATTCACTGAAAAAAAATGACTAAACTCCAGTTTATAGAAAAGCCCGGGTATCGCGAGCGGCAGTTGCAGCGGCGATTTAATAATCCGTTATTTTCTGTGTCACAACAAATAGTCAGTCAGTCGCAGCTGGATGCCGCACGTCAGCAAGATAAAGAAGAAGTGGTTGTTTTTATCGAAGCCCTGCAGTCGCTATTGATGGAGGTTGGGTCTTTTTCTGGCATGGAAGAAACGGACAAGATCCTCGAAACCAAAGAACGTGCAGATAAACTCTATGAGCAATGTGCAGGGCTGACCGGTGACCATAGTCGTGAGAGTGAAGGACTGTTGAAGCTAAATGAAGCCATTATGAAAAGTATCCGGTCTGCTGCAGGAGATGACCCGCTGGCAATTGAAGAATTAAGTCGCGAGCAACAAGCTCGGGAGATGCACCTCCGGTTGCTTGAATACCCACTCGTTGTGGACATGCTAAGAGCGGATAATGGCATAGAAGCGGATGAATTACTGCCCACGATACTCTCTGAGAATGACGAATCAATTCATATAGCATTGAGTCTTTTTGATGCACCGCAGCGTGAGGTTCTGGCAGAAGAAGCTGATCGCTTGAAGCAGGATTTGCAGTCGCGTGGAGCCCTCAGCGAGTCGTTAGAAGCCAGGTTCAGCGCGATGACTTCCGCGCCACAATAGGTGGCTGGGTATAGAAGCCACCTCATTTCGTTTTCTTAAAACATCCCCCCGAGTTTATTGGCAGAATATAGTTATTTGCTAATATTCCAGCGAATTATCCAGCCTTTCAGGCATTAAAGTTTAGTGTGAATTGACCGATATATGCTTAAAATGTTTAGATATTTTTCATAATAAGACTATAATTATCGGTGTGTAATACCCTGATTTTGTAAGGTAATATTTTTTCGCAAGTTATATAAATAATAAACTGTATTAATCACAAAAAATTAGAAATATAAGGAAAAGTTATGGTGCAGCACATATGCAGTTATAGAAAACCGGGCGTTATTTTATTGTCCTGTTTGTTAGTCTGGTTTTCGCAAGTTAGCGCAGATGTGGGTGACAGTTTAGTCGTTAGCTCAGATGGCAGCCGATTACGCAGTCTACCGTCAACTCGTGGTGTTGTTTTACAGAAACTAAAACGAGGTGATGCAGTAATTGAAATCCTGCGGAAGAAAAAATGGATTAATGTCAGCATTCAGGGGCAAGGTATTAACGGATGGATATTTCATAAAAGCGTAAAGCCATTAGTACAGGATGCCAAAAGACTACAGTTAGCAAAAAAAATACAGAAAAAAACAAGTGGTATCAGTCATGGTTTGAAATTAAGTCTGGCAGAACTCGGCTATAAAAATGGTGTGCTGTTTGAAGGTTCTGCAGCTAATCATGCTCGACAATTGTATTTTCAGGTGCCTCAGGATATGCCAACGAAGCGAGGCCTGCTTCGTATTCATTATCGTTTTTCACCCTTGTTGGAGGAACACTCCAATATGCGAATTTTTGTAAATGATTCGCCCAGAAAGGTTGTTCGACTCAAGGGCAATTCTCATACCGGCTGGCTTTCTGTAAAACTGAATCGCGCAGATTTAAAAAAACGTTTTGTGCAGATCGGCATCAAGAGTGCCATGTTGATTTCCAAAGACCGCTGTTTTGATGAGCGGGTTGGCGGTGCCTATTTACAGATTTTGCCAGATACATCCATAAACTGGGACCTGGGTAATAAAATAACCAGTATACGTAGTTACTGGCAGTTGTTGCCAGCAAAGGTAGTAGTGAGCCTGCCAAAGGGTGAGTTGAATGCCGAATTATTTCGTAATGCTTTGGGTTTGACGAAACAATTAATACGTAGTGGCCGTGAGGTTCGTTTTACACGTTTACCGAAGATGGGTGATATTGTGGTAGCGCCACGAGAAAATGTAAGCGCGTGGTTAAACGCAGAATACAAGGATCTGACGGTCGCTAACCTGGGTCAGGCTGGCAAGGATAACAACCTTGTATTGATTAACTTACCGGACAGACAATTCCTTGCTGTATGGGGAACACATGACCAGCAGTCACTGAGTTTTCTTTCAGATTACTGGCGCAGTCTGGCAGCCAGTAGTGGCTACAAGGTTCATAGTGGGTCAGGGCCAGGAGAGCTGACTGAAGACAGTTATGTAATGAAATTAAAAGACCTCGGGATGAATACAGCCGCAATTGAAATGGCAAGGAAGGCATCATGGGACACTACAATTAACCCGTCTCAATTACCACCAGGCCACCGATTAAACAAGGTCAGGGTGCGACTAATTGCTGCACCGAGTACAACAGACAAGCCGGTTATGTTTTACAGTTACCTTAATGGAGTATTAATCAAGGCAGTACGGCTTGAAGATACAGGTGAGACACAGGATATAATACTTTCTTTGCCGCAAGGGCAAATGGAGCGAACCAATAATCTTAATTTTGTTGCACAGCGGGACATATCTGCACTTGATATGGGTTGTACAGGTGAGCCTATGCGGTTCCCTATACAGATTAAACCGGATAGTGAAATAGAAACCATTCTTGATGATACCGTGCCAGAGCGATTTGCAAATTTACCTGCTTACTTCGCCAAAGGGTTTGATGTTTATCTGCCTGACTCGTATTTGCAGCAACCAGAAAGATCACTGAGTTTCCTTGCCTCATTTATGAATGATATGGATTTGCCTTTGCGGTCAGATCGATTACGTTTTTATCAGCCAAAAGACAAGATCGAACCAGGCAAACCTTTTATATTGTTAGGCCGGGCACAAACCGCGTTTGATAAACAGAGTGTTTACCTGGATAAGGGGCGTATTGATGTTATTAACCAACAGGGTAATGTGTTGCTTGCAGTAGATGCCTTGCCCAAGGTTAGTATTGCCCAGATTGTACGGTCGAATGATGCCTATGGCTTGTGGTTAATACCGCCCGAGTCAGGGAAATTGGCTCGCATCAGTGACATGCATCTGAGCCAGGATGATGTAGCGTTCGCCGATAAGAATGGCGTTTTGTTAACGCTGGATAGCTCGCAGCCGGGTTTATCACGCGTAGCCTACCCTGATAATGTTGGCTGGTTTGAATTATTTGGTGAATACCGGTTCTGGTATTTTGCGATTGCATGGTTGTTGTTAACCAGCTTGATAATATATTTGTATCGTTTATCCAAGTCACACCGTAAAAACTGATTGAATATAAAATTCAGCAGTGATGATAAGCAAACGGTAACGGGAGCATAGTGTGAACAGAGATGGGCGCGACATAGATGATGTTAAACACATCCCGTTGGGCGAGTTGCTGATTTCAGCTGGCGTGCTGGACAAAGATCATTTACAACAAGCATTATTAATACAAAAGGAATGGGGAACCCGGCTGGGAGATATTCTGCTGGCCAAGGGTTGGGTACGTGCACTTGATTTTTATCAGGTATTGGCAGACCACTACGAATTGCCTTTTATTAATCTGATGGAAGAGTCAGTTGATAACCGGCTATTAAATGAATCTGATATTGGCATGTATGCTGAACACCTTATTTTACCCTGGAGAGAAAAGGGTGGAAGATTAACTGTAGTGATGGCTGATCCAGGTCCGGAAGCTATGGCCTTTGCATCTCAGCATTTCGGTAAAGATATTGATTTTGCAGTGACGTCGAAGTTCGACATCATGTGGATGTTGCAGGAAAATAATAATTCATTCTTAAGTCATCAGGCAGTCTATGCACTGTCAGACAATGATATTGAAATGTCAGCTCGTCAGGTTTTTACTGGCAGGCAGTTAATTGTTATCTATTCTTTAATGACATTTTTTCTGTTGGCGTTAACAATGTATCCTATCGGTACATTAGTTACAGTGAATTTTATTATAGCTGTATTTCTTTTGGTTAATTTTGGGTTACGTGCTTTTTTAACCTGGGTGGGTGGCGACCGCCATATAGACATCAAGGTTACAGACAATCAGGTTAGCATATTAGACGACAAGGAATTGCCGACCTATACCATTCTTGTACCCATGTACAAAGAGCCTGAAGTTATACAATACCTTGCCAGTTCTTTACGTAAACTTGATTATCCTTTATCAAAGCTGGATATAAAATTAATTCTGGAAGAGGATGACGATGAGACAATCGAGGCGGCGAAAAAACTGGGTCTCGAAGGTATTTTCGAAATTATACGTGTCCCGGATTCTCTACCGAAAACAAAACCTAAAGCCTGTAACTATGCCCTGCATTTTGCGCGTGGTGAATATGTAACTATTTATGATGCAGAGGACAGGCCGGAACCAGACCAGCTAAAAAAAGCGGTCGTGGCATTCAGGGCTGCACCCGATAACACTGTTTGCATACAGGCCCGGCTTAATTATTTTAATGCCAATGAAAACTGGCTAACCCGCATGTTTACGCTGGAATATTCATTATGGTTTGATTTTTATCTGCCTGCACTCGAAGCACTTAAAATACCTATCCCGCTTGGGGGCACATCCAATCATTTTAAAATGGATGTTCTGCGCGAGGTAGGTGCATGGGACCCTTTTAATGTGACCGAAGATGCCGACCTGGGTGTAAGAATTACACAAATGGGATACCGGGTAGGCGTTGTAAATTCCACAACCTTTGAAGAGGCGAACAGTCGATACGGTAACTGGATCAGGCAACGTTCACGTTGGATAAAAGGGTACATGCAAACCTACCTCGTGCACATGCGGAGTCCGATTAAATTATATGCCAGCCTGGGTCATGTGGGTTTCTGGGGGTTTCAATTTTTCATCGGTGGGGCAGTGCTGAGCACTCTGCTTGCTCCACTTCTGTACGCTATGTATATCATGTGGCTAATAACAGATACACATGCTTACGATATAGTATTTCCACCATTGGTCTTATATATCAGCCTGATTAATTTACTGGTGGGAAATGGTTATCTTATATATCTGTCAATGCTGGGGGCATTTAAACGGCATCTGTATTCATTGATTCCGTTTGGTCTGACCATGCCATTTTACTGGTTGATGATGTCAGTGGCCGCATACAAGGCACTATGGCAATTAATACACAATCCGTTTTATTGGGAAAAAACATTGCATGGCATAACTAATTATAATTCCGATGAGACAGAAGAAAAGGCCAAAGATGTCACCTAAAGTTAATCGGCTGGAATTGTTTCTTATTTTTATGGCAGTTACCTTGTTGCTGAGCCTGTGTAGCATCTGGTTGTTGTCGCATAATTATGTCAATGAATTTGCACTGAGCAGATGGGCTAAAGTATTGTCCGTACTGGATTCTCCAGAGACCCGGATAGAACATCTGGGGCTTATATATCCTCATTTTCCTGTTTATGTCCTGATGCCATTTTATTACCTGCCTGGTCTTGATTCCGGAGCCGCACCATTTTTTGCCTCTGTTGTTGTTGGCGCAATATTAATTGGTATCTGGAATTATCATCTGGCCAGAAAGCAATACAGCTTGTCTATACGACTTGCGATGATTTTGCTTGTTGTTAGTCACCCGTATTTCCTGTGGGGGATAACGACGGGGGCACAGCATGCACTTAGTTTATTGATGTTTTACTGGTTGTATATGGCATTGGTAAGGCTGGTGAATGTTCAGGATGTACGTTCATTTATTATGATCGGTCTGGTACTTGCGATTTATTTTTTTATTGATGAAAGAACCTTCTATTTATTTATGGCATTGTTGCCACTCATTTCAATTATTGCCCCCAAACGTATGCTCAGAGAGTCTACGACCAGTGTCTATTTAATAATAGCCGCACCGTTGGCGGTTTCTGTCGCATCATGGGCCTATTTGAACTGGATATTTCATAATGATGCCAGTTTGTTTTTAAGTTCCTCCGGTTCTGCATTTCGCGGGGCATGGCAAGACACCCCTCATATTTCATGGCTTAGATCATATGGGGGCGATTTTTTTACACCCACGATTCTGACCGGGCTGCTTTCGTTAATGGCCTATCCTGTCTTGTTCTGGTTGTTGTATCACGCGAAACGACATCGAATATTACTGGGCAGTACGCTGGTATTATTGATACACCCGGTTGTGGCGTCTGGGCTGGCAACCAGTAATTATTTTCTTGAACATCCAATGAATATGGTTTTTCTGTTTAGTGCAGGGATCATGGCAGGCATCGTATTGCTCCCAAGGGAAACAAAAAGTGCGAGAATGAGCTTGCTGGCATTGCTTGCACTGAGTAGTGCGATGGCCTGGTTTAGTTTTTCCTGGTTTGCCACGGCCGATATGCAACGCTGGCAGTCTGCGGTAATGGGCAAGTCGTTAAAAGACAGTAGCCCTGGTGATGTTATTCTAGGGCAGTGGCTGGATAAAAACAGGCAGGTGACATTGCTTGATGACAAGACAGCCTATCGGGTTATAGTGGCAAGAGGTGATGCAAAGAATCTGATATTGCCATTTTCATCCAAGTTCAAAACTAATATGAAAAACAAGTGGCCAAAGATAGCTCAACTGGCAGTATCGGAGCCTGGTTACATACATAATAAACAGGATCACCTGAATCAGCGTTTTCCTGATTTGTATTATAAGGGAATGCCGGGTTATAAGCTGGTATATGACAATCAGCATTGGCGCGTATATCGACAGATAATATCTGGAGCAAATCAATGATGCGTTGTTTGACAATATGCTTGTTGATGTTTATGCCTGTCATGGTAAGCCATGCCAATATTGCAGATGACTATTATCAGGGCGTTAATTATCTGCAGACCCCTAATGTATCATTGAAATCTTTTACATCAATGCAATCCTTGCGCAAGATAAAAGAGGCGGGTGCTAATACCGTTGCACTTGTTGTGTTTTTACAGCAGGATTCAGCAACATCAAAATATTTAAAACCATCTTCTGCTGTCACTGAACATCAGTTAATTCAGGCGATCGCAGATGCACATGACATTGGTCTGAAGGTTATTCTTAAACCACAAATACTGGTCACAAATTCATGGGCGGGTGAAATTAATTTACCTGACACCGATGATTGGCAGCAATGGTATAACAGTTATCAGAAGTTTATCGTGCGATACGCACAAATTGCACAAACCTATAATGTTGAAATTCTTGTGTTGGGTACAGAATTACGATATGCAGCCAGGCAACCGCAGTTTCAACAGTTAATAACAGCGGTGCGTAAAAAATATCGTGGAGAGATAAGTTATGCCGCTCATGGTATCGCCGGGCTTGAGCGTTTTCCATTTTGGGATTTGCTGGATTCAGCCAGCGTGACTTTATACCCGTCCCTGGGCAAGGACTGGGATGAGAACAAGGCTGGTAAAGTCATTTCAGAAAAAGTAAAAGCACTGCAGCTGGTTGCAAGCAAAATAGGTAAACCCTTCTGGATTGCGGAAATCGGTATATCATCTGCACAAGGGAGTCATCAGCACCCCTGGCTCGTTACAAACAATCAGCAAGGCGTACCGGATGCAGAATTACAGGCAAAGGTACTGGGCCTGTGGTTGAAGAATTTACAGCAGAGATGGGTAAGTGGAGTGATGGTATGGTGCTGGTTCAGTGATCACGACATGGGTGGCTTGACCGATACCGGGTTTACCATTCAGAACAAGGCAGCTGAAACGGTAGTCAGTTGTTACTGGAAAAAACAATGTTAATGGTGAGTATTTTTGAGAAACAATTGTTTCAGGCGCGGGATAACGTGACCGTCGATATTTTCTGGTACAGGCGCGCCGAGTAAATAAAGAATGGTTGGCATGGTGTCATAAATATAGACGCCCTTGCCATGTTTGGTTTCGGGTTTTATACCCGGGTTAATCGCCATCCAGGGAATAGTGAAATCCTCTGGACGCTGATACCAGTGAGTTTTGTCTTTACCGCCATGATCGGCAGTGATGATGAGCAAGGTATCGTTGGCGTGTTTACTGTTTTTGATGGTGTTGTAGATCTGGCCTATAGCCTTGTCAGCAGCCGGAATGGCCTGGTTGAGATATTCATTGCTCATCCAGCCATATTGGTGGCCTGTTTCGTCAGGTTCCCTGATATGAATAAAGGTCATATTGAAAAACTGTTTGGGCCAGACATGAGAAAATTTTTCAGATAACTCATTTGCATGGGTTTGGTGGTATTTAATGTCTTGTTGACCTGGGCCATAGATATAGTCCAGGGAGTCAGGGTGAAACAGGAAGCCGAGTTTTTTCTTGGAAAAAAAGGCAGCATTTGTTTTTCCGGTTTTTTTCAAAATCTGAAAGACAGTAGCAAAAGGTACGTGACCGGGCAGAGGTTTATTAGTGGTGATCTTGTGTCGCGAGTAATCCAGGCCCGTTAGCATAGAGGTGTGGCTCGGTAGTGTAACGGATCGCTGGATAGTTTGCGCTTCCGGGTAATAAAGATTACTACGGCTTAGTTCAAAAAGGTTTTTTGCATTGCTTCTGTTAATCGCATCAGGCCGCAAGCCATCGATACTGACAAGGACAATATGTTTGATAGCCGGGTTTTTAACAGGTGAAGGGCCAAACGGGATATTGGTACAGGACGTCAGCTGGGTTAAAGCGAAGACAGTTATAAGTAACCGAATCAGGTTACTTAAAGGTATTTTATGATGAAATGATTTTGATAAATTCATGGTTATAGTCTTTACGAAAAAATTTTCGTAAAAGATTGCTCCGATTTATACTGAATATTAGCATTATTTTTAAGTGCACCGTAAGAGCTGGATTAATAATATGTTTACCAACAATTTGAATGGCAGACCAAACGTAATGTTGCAGCAAATAGCATTGATTACAGTTTTGTTTATAGTGACCGGTTCGGCACAAGCTGGTGGTTGGTTGCGCTCTGAAGGAGAGCACCGGTACTCGGCATATCTATCCAATTCTTCATCAAACAGGTCCTGGGACAGGTATGGCAATGATACCGTGTCAGGTTGCACGTCAAACGTCACTGCATTAACGCATGAATATGAATACGGTTATTCCTATTACCGTACCTTGTTTGGCAAGGTTAATATGGCCACATCAGAATGCGGGGGTGACAAGGTCAGTGGTCTGGGCGATGTCTATCTGGGTGTCCGTGGCAGGTTAAATCTGTACAAGAACGGAAGTGCATGGGAAGCCATTCTTATAATACCAACCGGATATGATGGACAGCGGAGTAATCGGCTGGGATATGGCGAGCTGGGTATCGAGCTGGGATTATACGGGACGACCAAATATTCAAAAAAATCGACTTTTGCCTATGGTGGAAGCTTTCGCTTCTGGAACGGTTCACCTTCTGATCAATTCCGCACAAGGGCAAGCTGGTCATATAAGCAGAATAAACAATGGGCAATCAGAACCAGTCTGGAGGGTAACTTTTCCCTGAATAATGGTAATTCTGTAACGCCTGCTTCTATAAACGGTGATTTTGAATCAGAGTTTGATGTTATCCGTGGAAAGATAGGCCTGAGGCGTCAGATAGGCCCGAGGCTCGGGTTGACTGTCGGGTTGTACAAGAATTTGTGGGGTCGTAATGCCAGTCAGCGTCAGGGTATATATCTTAATATCGCATATGTGTGGGGTAGGTTATAAATGAGCATGAGTCAAAGGAAAAAAATCGTGATATGGCTAGGCATGATTAGTAGTTTATGCTTGTGGTGGCAAACAGGTATGGCGCAGGAAACGGTCCCGGTGTTATCTGTCCACCTGGAAATGAAAGCACGTGATGCTGATGTTTTATTTAAAAAAGATCCATATGATCGTTCAACCTTTCCTGTCAGCATGCTTGTTGACGGAAAACAATTGAATGGTCGGATTTCAGTAAAAGGAAGTTTCAGCAGAAGTTTTGATAAGAAATCACTGAAGATAAAACTTGATAAAGGCTCGAAGTGGCGTGGACAGAGGCGTATTGCCCTTAACGCTATGGCGACTGATACTTCGATGATGCGTGAATGGCTGGCATGGGATCTGATTCACACACTAGGCATGGCAGCGCCCAAGGTGAATTATACGCAGTTATATATTAACCGGCGATACATCGGTATGTTTCTGCATATTGAGTGGATTGACCCTGGCATGCTGGCAAAATTTGGACTGGGTGACGATGGTGAATTTTTCCATCCGCTTGATAGTACCTTTTGTGGTGATCTTGGCTTGCAGTCTGTTGCCGATGTTGAACGTTGTTGGACGAAGTTATCTCCACGAGATAATGATTATTCACCGCTTAAAAAGTTAGTGAAGCAGTTGCATGATGTGACAGCAGATGAATTTGACAGCTTCCTTGAGAAAAACTTTGATGTAGAGTCTGTTATAAACTGGATTGCCGTGAATGCGATTACCAGTAATGGTGATACATATAATAAAAACTATTTTATTTATTTCAGTCGAAAAAAAGGACGTTGGGTTCTTATTCCTTGGGATTACGATTTATCCTTTGGTCGAAACTGGGACGAGTTTCTTGAGTACCCGGCGAATATTCTGAATGATAACTTTCAATATTATTATCCACTTGAACTGGGGCTGCCAAACCCGTTAAAAGATAAATTATTGAAAAACCCTGTTTTGCTCGAGCGTCTCAAACAGAAACTCAGAGGTTTAATGGGGATGCCTGTGGAAGGTTATGCCGCCACGCCAGTCTGGTTCACACCCGAGGTTATGCATGACCGCATAGACGCACTAACATCTGTATTAACAGATAACCTGAATCGTGAACGCTATACAACAACGAATGCACAAAAATTACGTGAGCAGGCCAGCGCGCTGAAAGACTACGTGAGCTTTCGCTATAATTATCTTCGCAAGACAGTATTACAAGTGACAAACTGGGTTCCGGATCGTGCGAGCATTAAAGTTTCCAAGGCCGGCGAGACTGAATCGTGGGTAGACGGGTTTGGTAAAACATTGGGGACAATACAGGCTCTGAGCCTGAATCGTGCTGCAGAGATCGCTGTCGATGTAGAGCGGATGACCGTACCTGAATTCCTTCCGGAAGATACAGATGCAAGTCGATGTGTAAAAAGAACCTGGTTTCTGGTTAATAAAACGCCGTTTAGTCAGTTAAATGTAAATTTGTCGTGGCAATATTTACATGAAAATTCCAGAAATACCGAAGTTGGGAAAAATCTTGATGATGAAAGCAAATTAAATCTTTGGGTGATGGACTACGAAAAATGGAGGCAATTACCTGTAAGCATTAACAAGATTTCCAATGTGATAGAGACAAAGGGCATGGATATCAAAGCTGGCAGGTTGTATCGTTTTGTTGCTTGTCAGGAATAATTTTAAATGACAGCGCAAGAAAAAAAATACACGTTACTGGAAAAATTGTTACGACTGTTTACCGTTATCAAACCCGGTGAAGGTAAGGCGGTCGTGTTATTATTGCTGCAGGCATTTATTCTTTTATTTGCATATTACCTGCTAAAGCCCGCTCGGGAATCGTTACTGTTATCTGAAAATAGCGCAGAAATACGAAGTTACGCAGTTGCTTTTCAGGCGCTGGTGCTTCTCATGCTGATGCCAGCCTATAATATTTTATTTCGTCACTATAAACATGATCGCAGCAGGATATATATCTGGGTTACCCTGTTTTTTATTTGTAATTTATTATTATTTTATGTGCTGGGCGCTGCAGAAATAAAACTCGGCATTGTATTTTTTATCTGGCTAGGTGTGTTTAACGTTATGGTGGTTGCGCAGTTCTGGGCATTTTGCGCAGACCTGTATAATGTGGAAAGCGGCCAGAGATTATTTGTTGTTATTGCTGTCGGGGCATCACTGGGTGCGTTACTGGGAGCAAGTTTTTCCAAACAGGCAATTCAATATACCGGTCCGTTAGGGCTGATGTTACTGGCCGTTGTTTTACTCTGTATTACGATTATTCTTGGTTTGTTTGCCAGTAGAAATCTACCTGTACAGGATCGTAGCCACAGCCAGTTATTCAAGGGCAAGTCAAAGTGGATTCCCGGCAGTTTTCATCTGGTGTTTTCAGATCGTTATTTATTGTTGATAGCGACGTTTGTTGTGTTGTTGAACTGGATAAACAGCACGGGCGAATTCATACTGGCAAAAATGGTCGTTAGTCATGCAGAGGGTTTAATCGCTGCAGGTAGTGAAATCAGCAAAGGTAACCTGATCGGCAGTTTTTATGGTGACTTCTATACATGGGTAAACCTGTTCAGCCTGCTGTTTCAATTGTTACTGGTATCCAGAATATTTAAATACTTCGGGGTGAGATTTGCGTTGTACATCTTGCCTGTAATCAGCCTGATTGGTTATGGCCTGATTGTTTTTATACCTGTGTTCAGCATTATAAGGCTGGTAAAGATTCTTGAGAACAGTGTAGATTATTCTATTCAGACAACAACACGTCATACTTTATTTTTGCCGGTCAATACGGCTGCTAAATATGAAGGCAAAACTGTTATTGATACATTTTTCTGGCGTTTCGGAGACTTGATTCAGGCCGGTGTTATCTATGCAGGCACAACCTGGCTAAGTATGGAGGTATACCAGTTTGCGATACTGAATATGATACTTGCGGTAGTCTGGATAGGCGTTGTTGTCGGCATTACCCGCGAGCATAAAAAATTATCTGCGGATTAAGGTATTTTTATATGAATCTTTGTTAGTAGTGCGGCGGCGGGGTTTCCTCTGATGCATGTGCAATAATAGAAACCTCCTGAACCTGGCTGCGTATACTTTTAAGTTCCAGTTGTAGTTTAATGATCAACTCTTCCTGTTTTAAAATAGTGTGTGTCAGCTCATCAATTGCAGACTCCTGATGAGTAATACGAATTTCCAGATCTGTGATACGGTTTTCCATGTTAATTTCTCATGTTCAGGCTAAAAATAAATATCATAGCGTGTATTTTTACTTTCAATAGTAGCGGCAGGTTTTAGTTCACCTAAAGGCGGTGCAACTTTTGGGCGTTTAACAACCACACGTTTTGGTTTGCAGTTTATCGCGTTTTCCAATACCTGCACAGCATCGTCCGTCCTTGCCGGCAATATCATGAAAATAGCGCATTTCCTTTTTTACCAGTGCAGATTTATTTCGTGCAGGATACATGGGGTCGAGGTAAATAGTATCGGGAGTTTGCGATGCAAGTTGCTGTAAATAATTAATGGCATTTTCGTTGTGTAATCTCATATTGTTTGTTATCAAGCCGCTGATATCGGGATCATTCAATGCTCGATGTAAACCATTTTGTAATAGCTCATAAATAACCGGGTTACGTTCCAGCATTGTAACGTGGCAGCCCAGCGTTGCAAAAACAAAACTGTCGCGTCCAAGTCCGGCTGTTGTATCCAGTATTACCGGATTGAACCCGGGTTTTATGCCAGCAGCACGGGCGAGAGGCTGGTTTCTTCCTCCCCCGAACAGTCTTCGGTGAGCGGCCTTGCCCCGGGTGAAATCGATAGTGACTGGCCCCGGCGATGGCTTACCTGTTTTTTGAAGTTTACAGATATAACCCGGTGCGTGTTCATGTGATTCATATATTAATAAATATTCAGCATGTCCCAGTGCCGATAACAGAGGGATATTATACAGGCATGATTTTTCCTGCACTAAAACCTGCAAGGATGATTGTTCGGTAAACAGGGCAATATTCGACTGATTAAGTGTTGTGTGAGTCATTAATGAAATCAGTGTCCGGTGAGAGCTATTTACAAGTAACAGAAGTGTGTGTAATCCTGTGGATGATTGCAACTCTAATTCAGGCAGTGAAGGCTGGTTATGGCAGTAAGGCATCTTGGAAGATTAATTCC
This sequence comes from Gammaproteobacteria bacterium, assembly GCA_013151795.1. Lineage (GTDB taxonomy): Bacteria > Pseudomonadota > Gammaproteobacteria > JAADHQ01 > JAADHQ01 > JAADHQ01. The sequence continues at coordinate 53,985 of JAADHQ010000052.1, forward strand.
CCGGGTTAATACATCGGCGTTCATTGATGAAAGTGCGCAGGTGATAGGCGACGTAGAACTTGGGCAGGATAGTTCTGTCTGGCCCATGGCCGTTATTCGTGGTGATATTCAAAAAATTATTATTGGTCAAAATACGAATATTCAGGATGGCTGTGTTTTGCATGTAACACATGACAGTCAGTATCAACCAGGAGGCTGTGAACTTCGAGTAGGTGATTATGTGACAGTGGGTCACGGGGTGATTTTACATGGTTGCACAATTAATGATCATTGTTTGATTGGTATGGGCAGTACAATTATGGATAATGCGGTACTTGAAGAAAATGTGATGTTGGCAGCAGGTAGCCTGGTAACTCCCGGTAAGGTGTTGAAAAGCGGGTATTTATATGTGGGTAGTCCTGCAAAAGCCAAACGATTATTAACCAGAGAAGAGATTGAATACTTTGAATATGCAGCTAATCACTATGTAAAATTGAAAAACCAGTACAAATCAGGCGATAATACAACCAAATAATCAAAAAAATTAAAGCGTCAGGATGTAGCAGGGAATAAAATGGATATATTTGTAGGCAACCTTCCAAAAAAAACATCGGTACTGGAATTAAGAAAACTGATCGGTGATGTAGGCAGTGCGCGATTTCGAGTGATAACCGGCAAGCAGAAAAATGGTCGCAAGTGTTGTTACGGACACGCGATTATCGGTTCCAGCCAAACAGGCACGGAAGTTATTACACGTCTTGATGGAGTTGAATTCAATGGCTGTAGTATTACAGCCAGGCATTTTCTACATCGAAGTGAACACAATGAACGTCGTTCGAGAATGGTTTATCCAATAGGCTGGAATGGTGTTAATCGTCGGCGTGGTGACAGACGCGCACATATCTAGTATTTTTTCAGGGCAGAGTTTATTTTTTTCCGGTTAGCGGTTTTAAAAAATATTTAATTCTTTATTTTTCCCCGTAGCGCAGCAATAACTGTTTTTGTTTCAGGTCTTATTCCTCTCCATATATAAAAAGACTCGGCCGCTTGTTCAACCAGCATACCTAATCCATCCATACATGATTCTGCACCATGCTGTTTACCCCACACCATAAAGCTGGTGGGTTCACTGGCATACATCATATCGTACAAGTGGGTTGACTCATTAATGCAGTCAACCGGAACAGGAGGGACGTCACCCTGCAGGCTTGCAGCTGTTCCGTTAATGATCAGATCAAATGTTTGTTCTGATAATTGCTCAAAACCGGATGCTTTAATATTGCCGAAGTCAGAAAACAAATCAGCCAGGTCAATAGCCTTGTTATGAGTGCGATTGGCAATGGTGACAGACTGTGGTTGTTGTTCCAGTATGGGAAGCAGTACGCCGCGTACAGCACCGCCTGCACCAATAATCAGTATGCGTTGATTTTGTAAATTTATTAAATGATTTTTTAAAAGGTCGGTTACGAGACCAATACCATCAGTGTTGTCACCAGTATATTGTCCATTATTAATAGTAATAGTATTGACCGCGCCGGCAAGCTCGGCACGTTGGCTGCGTTCGTTTACAAGATCCCATGCCTGTTGTTTAAAGGGTACGGTAATATTCAACCCTTTGCCGTTTTCCTGGGCAAAGTTATTAACACTTTTATTAAAGTTGTCCAGATCAACCAGTATGGCTTCGTATGACAGGTTCTGCTTGCATTGTTCAGCAAATAACTTGTGAATGTCGGGGGATTTACTATGCGCAATGGGATTGCCCATCACTGCATAGCGATCAGGTTTAGTACTATTCATTATTAGCCTGAAAAAATGCCTTTGAGCATGAAGAAAATTATAATAGCAAGGCCAGCACCTGCAGGCAGTGTTACGATCCATGACATAAAGATAGTGCGTACAACGCGCATATTGACTGCCCCCATGCCTCGTGCAATGCCGACACCGAGTACAGCACCAACCAGGGTATGCGTTGTTGAAATAGGCAAGCCTGTTCCTGATGCAATTACAACGGTTGTAGCCGCTGCCAGTGTAGCGGCAAAACCCCGTGGGTGTCAGGTCAGTAATGCCTTTACCGACAGTTGCGATAACGCGTTTACCATACATAACCAGACCGGCAATAATACCGACACCACCAATGGCCAGTATCCATGCAGGTAAAACCGCTTTTTGTGAGAGCTCCCCGGATTCGGCGATGCTAACAACAGCCGCCATTGGCCCAACAGCATTGGCAACGTCATTAGAGCCGTGTGCAAATGCCATCGCGCAGGCTGTTACCATCATGAGTATGCCGAATATTTTTTCTACATTGGTGTAATGAAAGTCGCGGTCAGCATTTGGGTCTATTTTTATTTTGCCGATGGCATAATAACCAAAAAACATGGTTATAAAGCCAAAAATTGCTGCCAGTGAATAATTTTGTAATGCACTTGTTTCAAGGCCGATGTGTTTCAGGCCTTTGAATAAGGTTACCAGTGTTACAATAAAGCCAACCACAAACATATACATGGGAACATAACGTTTGGCATTTTTTATTGGATCAGGTGTCAGGAATATCAGTTTTTGTACGCTCATGAATAACAGAAAAGCAAGTACGCCAGACATAATCGGTGAAACAATCCAGCTCGCAACAATAGTGCCAACCTTGGGCCAATGGATGGCGTCCAGGCCTATGCCGACAGCTGCAAAACCAACAATGGCGCCGACGATAGAATGTGTGGTTGAAACCGGCCAGCCTTTTTTTGAAGCGATTAGTAACCAGATCCCTGCAGCCAGTAATGAAGACAGCATACCGTAAATAACAAGATCCGGACTGCCTGTCAGCATGTCGTTATCAAGTATACCTTTACGAATGGTCTTGGTTACTTCACCACCGGCGAGATAGGCACCGGCGAATTCAAATATTGCGGCAATGATGATTGCCTGTTTTAATGTTAGCGCCTTACTGCCAACGGATGTTGCCATGGCATTGGCAACATCGTTTGCGCCAATTCCCCATGCCATAAACAAACCAAAGATAATT